>NZ_JAXCWG010000002.1:0-409254 GCF_034045195.1 Frigoribacterium sp. CFBP9030 | reverse complement strand
GGCTGCGGCCGGCGCGGCGGGAGCCGACGGCGCTGCGGCGGGGACGGCCGGAGCGGCCTGCGGTGCCGCAGCCTGAGGAGCCGCCGGGGCCGGGTCGACGGCGGGAGCGGGCTCGGGGGCCGAAGCCTCGGCCTCCTCGCCGGGTGCCGGAGCAGCGGACGAGGGCAGCTCGGCGTCCCCGGCGTCGTCGCCATCTTCGGCGGCGGCTTCGGGCTCGTCGGACTGCTCGGCGTCGTCGCTCGACTCGCCGGCGTCCTCGGCCGGTGCGTCGGACGAGCCGTCGCCGATGCGGACGAGTGCCGTGCCGACCTCGACGGTCTCGTCTTCCGGCACGAGGATCTCTTCGATCACACCGGCCACGGGCGACGGGATCTCGGTGTCGACCTTGTCGGTCGAGACCTCGAGCAGCGGCTCGTCGACCTCGACGCGGTCACCGACATTCTTGAGCCAGCGGGTGACCGTGCCCTCGGTGACGCTCTCACCGAGTGCCGGGAGGTTGACGGATTCGCTCATCTGTGGAACTCCTTTGACGACATTGCGTGTCTTTGTGTGTGTAAGTGCGGTGGGTGCTACATCGCGTGAAGCGGCTTGCCGGCCAGAGCCAGCATCGCCTCACCGAGAGCTTCGTTCTGCGTCGGGTGCGCGTGGATCAGGGGCGCGACGTCCTCGGGGTAGGCCTCCCAGTTGACGGCCAGCTGAGCCTCGCCGATCAGCTCGCCCACGCGGGCGCCGATCATGTGGACGCCGACCACGGGCCCGTCGACGACGCGGACGACCTTGACCGAACCCGCAGTGCCGATGATGTGGCTCTTGCCGTTGCCGGCGAGGTTGTAGTCGTAGCTGGTGATCTTGTCGGAGCCGTGCTTCTCCGAGGCCTTCGCCTCGGTGAGACCGACTGAGGCGACCTCGGGGTCGGAGTACGTGACCTTGGGGATGTTGACGTCCTCCATCACGACGGGCTTCAGGCCCGCGATCTCCTCGGCGACGAAGATGCCGTGCTGGAAGCTCCGGTGCGCGAGCTGGAGTCCGGGGACGATGTCGCCCACGGCGTAGACGCCGGGCACCGAGGTGGCGAGGCGCTCGTTCGTGATGACGAAGCCGCGGTCGACCGTCACTCCGGCCTCCTCGAAGCCGAGACCGGCCGTCGAGGGGCCGCGACCCACCGCGACCAGCAGGAGGTCGGCGTCGAACGTCTTGCCGTCCTCCAGCGTCACGACGACGCCATCGTCGTTCTGGGTGACTCCCTGGAATCGCACACCGAGCGAGAATTCGATGCCGCGTTTGCGGAACGCGCGCTCGAACTGCTTGCTGATCGATTCCTCCTCGTTGGGGACGAGGTGGGGGAGCGCCTCGATGATGGTGACCTCGGCGCCGAAGGACTTCCAGACGCTGGCGAACTCGACGCCGATCACGCCGCCGCCCAGGATGGCGACCTTGTTCGGGACGTGGTCGAGGGCGAGAGCCTGCTCGCTCGTGATGACCTTCCCTCCGATGTCGAGCCCGGGGAGGCTGCGCGAGTACGAACCGGTGGCGAGGACGATGTTCTTCGCCTTCAGGGTCGTGTCGCCGACCTGGACGGTCGACGGCGACGTGAGTCGACCCTCGCCCTCGACGGTCGTGATCTTGCGCGCCTTCAGCAGACCCTGGAGACCCTTGTACTTGCTGGCGACGACACCCTCGCGGTAGGTCGTCACGGCCGGGATGTCGATCCCGTGGAAGTCGGTGTGCACGCCGTACTTGGCCGACTCGCGCGAGACGTCGGCCACCTCGGCCGAGTGCAGGAGCGCCTTGGTGGGGATGCATCCCCGGTGGAGGCAGGTCCCGCCGACCTTGTCCTTCTCGACCAGCGCGACGCTCAGCCCCAGCTCGGTCGCCCGCAGCGCCGCGGCGTATCCGCCGCTCCCGCCACCGAGCACCACCAGGTCAAAATTCTGTTCCGACACCCAGCAACTCCCTCGTGCGTTCGGAGGTACCCCGCGCCGGGTGGGGAGGCGCCGTCGTGGTGACGACGACACGTCGCCCGCTTCGCCTCCGACGTGTCGTGGAGGCGGACCGGCGTTCAGGGACCGTTCTCGACGGGATTCTCCCGCCTCGTCGACCCTACTACGCGGCCGAAAAGTCGGAGGCCAGCTCTAGCAGGGTTCTCACGGAAACGCCGGTAGAGCCCTTGCCGGTGTAGCCGTAGCCGCCGGCCTTGTTGTTCGACGGGCCGGCGATGTCGAGGTGGACCCACGGGAGTGCGGTGTCGGCGCCGTCCTTCTTCCCCACGAACTCGTTCAGGAACACCCCGGCGAGCAGCATCCCCGCGGCGGTGTTGCCGGGGGTCGCGTTCACGAGGTCCGCCACGTCGGACGCCAGGCGCGCCTTGAGCTCGCCGGGCAGGGGCATGCGCCAGAACGTCTCGCCGATCGAGTCGGCCAGCTCGACCACGCGGGAGGCCAGCGCGTCGTTGCCCATGACTCCGACGGTGCGCATCCCGAGTGCGACCACCTGGGCGCCGGTCAGGGTCGCCACGTCGACGATCGCGTCCGGCTGCTCCTCGCTGGCCGCGACGAGACCGTCGGCCATGACCAGGCGGCCCTCCGCGTCGGTGTTCGTCACCTCGACGGTGGTGCCGCCCTTGATGGTCAGGACGTCGTCGGGCCGGATCGCCGTGCCGCTCGGCATGTTCTCGGCGACGCACAGCCAGGCGGTCAGACGCACGGGCAGCGCCAGCTCGGCGGCCGCGACGGTGACGGCGAGCACGGTGGCCGCACCCGTCATGTCGTCCTTCATGCCGAGCATCGAGGCTGCGGGCTTCAGCGAGAGCCCGCCGGTGTCGTACGTGATGCCCTTGCCGACCAGGGCCAGGTGCTTCGTCGCCCCCTCGGGGCGGTATTCGACCTTGACCAGGCGCGGGCCCCGGCTCGAGCCCTGGCCGACGCCGAGGATGCCTCCGAAGCCGCCCGCCAGCAGTTCGTCCTCGGCGAGCACGGTGACCTCGAGGGCGGTGCCCTCGGCCAGCGAGACGGCCTTGTCGGCGAGCGCCTGGGGGAACATCTGCTGCGGGGGAGTGTTCGAGAGGTCACGGACCGTGTGCACGGCGGTCGCGACGATGCGGGCCCGCTCGGCGGTCGCCGGATCGACCGGCACGTCGGTGGCGAGCACGATGTCGTGTGCGTGTCGACGGGAGTCCGACGCGGTCGTGGAGCGGAACGCGTCGAATTCGTACGAGGCGATGGCGGCTCCCTCCAGCGCGGCCAGCGCCTCCTGGGTGCCGGTCACGGGGAGGGCGATCACGACGCGGTCGACGCCCGTCAGCTGACGGACGGCCGATCCGGCCGCGTAGCGCAGCGATTCGGCGTCGACGGTGTCGCCGAGTCCGATCAGTGCGATTCCGGAGGCGCGCACGGCCGTGCCGGGCAGCCGGACCAGCTCGTCGCGCGCCCCGGTCACGCCGACGGCGGAGAGGACGTCGGCCAGGCCTTCGACCGGAGTGGTGAGCACCGGGCCCGACGAGGTCTTGCGGACGCCGACGACGAGGACGTCCCCCTCGATCTCGGCGGGGGTGGTCGTGCTGGTGGTCAGAGTCGAAACGGTCATGCCTCGATGGTAGCCACGGCTCTGTTCGCTCTCGGCACGTGGCGACGGCCTGCGGAGCACCTCGCCGGTATCTAGGCTTGTCGACATGCACGACCCCGCCGGACTCTACGACCTCTCGATCGACGCCCCGAACGTCCCCGACGGGCTGCCCCTCGTCGCGGGCCTGACCGGTTTCGCCGACGCCGGCTCGGCGGTGAGTCAACTCGCCGAGTACATGATCGACACTCTCGACAGCACGCTGGTCGCGTCGTTCGACACCGACGAGCTCCTCGACTACCGGGCGCGTCGTCCGGTCTTCACCTTCGACCAGGACCACGTGAGCGAGGTCTCGGTCGCCCGTCTGTCCCTGCACCTGATGAGCGACGACATCGGTCAGCCGTTCCTCCTCCTGTCGGGCTTCGAGCCCGACTTCCAGTGGAACCGCTTCACGGCGGCCGTCGTCCAGCTCGTGGAGCGCTACCGGGTCTCGACGACGACCTGGGTCCACTCCATCCCGATGCCCGTGCCTCACACCAGGCCGATCGGCGTCACGGTGAGCGGCAACCGCGCGGACCTCATCGAGTCGCTCTCGGTGTGGAAGCCCGTCACGCAGGCGCCGGCCAACGCCCTCCACCTCATCGAGCACCGTCTCGGCCAGGACGGTCACCCCACGGCCGGGTTCGTCCTCCTCGTGCCGCACTACCTCGCCGACACGGAGTTCCCCGACGCGGCGGTCGCCGCGCTGTCGAGCATCAGCGCGGCCACCGGGCTCATCTTCCCCACCGACCGTCTCCGCGAGGAGGGGCGCGAGTTCCTCGTCAAGGTGGAGGAGCAGGTGCACGGCAACACCGAGCTGTCGAGACTCGTCGCGACCCTCGAAGAGCGCCACGACACGTACATGGAGGGCAACCCCCTGCCGTCGCCGCTCACCGACCAGGACGGCAAGGTGCCGACGGCCGACGCGCTGGCGGCCGAGCTCGAGAAGTTCCTGGCGCGACGGACCGACGGCGACACGTCCGCCTGACCCGCGCCTCCTCGGCCGTCGTCCCGTCCACGGGCACGCGTGGTCGGCGGCGGATGCGCTCGTCGCTCGGGTAGATTCGTCGGGTGAACTCGAAGCGCGCCTGGCTCGTCTGGGGCGCGGCCGTCTTCGCCTACATCGTCGCGGTGATGCAGCGATCGTCCCTCGGGGTGTCGGGCGTCGAGGCCCGCCAGCTCTTCGACGTCTCCGCATCGACCCTCTCGACCCTGGCCGTCGTCCAGCTGGTGGTCTACGCCGGTCTGCAGATCCCGGTGGGCGTCATGCTCGATCGGGTCGGACCGAAGGCGCTGATCGTCACCGGAGGGGTGCTGCTCGGCGTCGGACAGCTCGTGGTCGCCGTCTCACCCCCGACGATCGGCTTCGCGATCGTCGGCCGCATGCTCGTGGGCGCGGGCGACGCGATGACCTTCATCTCGGTGATGCGGTTGCTGCCGTCGTGGTTCCGGGGGCCGATCCTGCCGCAGGTATCGCAGTGGACGGGGAACATCGGTCAGTTCGGTCAGATCCTCTCGGCCGTGCCGCTGTCGATCGTGCTGCACGGCGTGGGATGGTCGCCGGCCTTCATCAGCGCCGCGGCGCTCTCCGTCATCGCGGTCGCCGTCGTGGTCATACTCGTGTCCGAGGCGCCCGAGGGCGTGATCCCGCGCTCTACGACCACGACCTGGCGATCCGCCGGGCGTCAGCTGGTCGAGAGCGCCCGCCGCCCGGGGACCCGTCTCGGATTCTGGTCGCACTTCGTCACGCAGTCCTCCGGTACGGTCTTCAGCCTGCTCTGGGGCGTGCCGTTCCTGGTCGGGGGCCTGGGGCTGAGCTCGGGCGAGGCGTCCGGTCTGCTCGCCGTCCTCGTCGCCTCGGGTGTCGTCGCCGGCCCCATCCTCGGCCTGCTCGTCGCCCGGTTCCCCCTCCGGCGCTCGAACCTCGTGCTCGGCATCGTGTTCGCCATGGCCGCCGTCTGGACCCTCGTGCTGGCCTGGCCCGGGACCCCGCCTCCCTGGCTCGCCGTCGTGCTCGTCGTCGTCCTGGGCGTGGGCGGACCGGGGTCGATCATCGGCTTCGACTTCGCACGGACCTTCAACCCCCTGCGCAGTCTCGGCGTCGCCAACGGCATCGTCAACGTCGGAGGTTTCCTGGCGAGCTTCGTCATGATGTTCCTCATCGGCGTGGTGCTCGATCAGCTCGACTCCGCCCGCGTCGCCTCCGGGGCCCCGAGCGACATCTTCGCGTTCGAGTCGTTCCGGATCGCGTTCCTCGTCCAGTACCTCGTCGTCGGGACGGGCGTCGCCTGCCTCGTCGTCGAGCGACGTCGGACCCGCCGGGGCCTGCGACACGAGGAGGGCATCGAGGTCGCGCCCATCTGGGTCGCGGCTCTCCGGCGCTGGCGGATGCGGCGCGGGCCACGGGGCTGAGAGCCGCCTCCGCGGTGTCGGGCCGTGGGCGCGGGGCGTGTAATAATGGATCACGGACCCGTTCGTTTCTCGTTCACCCCGTCGTCGCTGTCGCGATCGACTTCCGGCACGAGACTTGACATGGGTCCTAGTACTGCCCGAAATCGACCGACGCCATCCGTTTGCCGGTCGAGGTCCGACGAGCACGGTCCCACCGATCACGCTGGTCGCACCCGGACCCGAGCAATAGAGATGTGAAAGGTGTTCGCATGGCTACCCGCAGCAAGGCGACCACGGCCTCAGACGAGTCCGTGACCGACGAGACGAAGGTCGCGGCCGACGTCCCCGCGAAGAAGGCGCCCGCGAAGCGCGCTCCGGCGAAGAAGGCCGCCCCCAAGGCTGCCAAGGCCGCCGACGAGGCTCCGGCCGACGACGACGCCGAGTCGCAGGAGGCCCCCGCCGAGACGGACGCCGACGCGACCGACAAGGCCCCCGAGATCCTGCCCAAGGGCGCACTCGTCATCTCTCAAGACGACGACGACGAGATGCCGGTCTACTCGACGACCATCACGGGCGCCACGGCCGACCCGGTCAAGGACTACCTGAAGCAGATCGGCAAGGTCGCCCTTCTGAACGCCGCCGAAGAGGTGGAGCTGGCGATGCGGATCGAAGCCGGTCTGTTCGCCGAAGACAAGCTGGCGGCCAGCTCCGGTTTGAGCAAAGAGCTCGAGCGCGAACTCCGCTGGGTCGCGCGCGACGGACAGCGTGCGAAGAGCCACCTGCTCGGTGCCAACCTCCGCCTCGTGGTCAGCCTCGCCAAGCGCTACACGGGCCGTGGGATGCAGTTCCTCGACCTGATCCAAGAGGGCAACCTCGGTCTGATCCGCGCCGTCGAGAAGTTCGACTACACCAAGGGATTCAAGTTCTCGACCTACGCCACCTGGTGGATCCGTCAGGCCATCACCCGGGCCATGGCCGACCAGGCCCGCACCATCCGCATCCCCGTGCACATGGTCGAGGTCATCAACAAGCTCGCCCGCGTGCAGCGTCAGATGCTGCAGGATCTCGGTCGCGAGCCCACGCCCGAAGAGCTCTCGCGCGAGCTCGACATGACCCCCGAGAAGGTCGTCGAGGTCCAGAAGTACGGGCGCGAGCCGATCTCGCTGCACACTCCTCTCGGTGAAGACGGCGACAGCGAGTTCGGCGACCTCATCGAAGACACGGAGGCTGTCGTCCCGGCCGACGCCGTGGGCTTCACCATGCTGCAGAAGCAGCTCGAGTCGCTGCTCGACAGCCTCTCCGAGCGTGAGGCGGGCGTCATCCGGATGCGCTTCGGCCTGGGTGACGGCATGCCCAAGACGCTCGATCAGATCGGCGACACCTTCGGCGTGACGCGCGAGCGCATCCGCCAGATCGAGTCCAAGACGATGGCCAAGCTGCGCCACCCGTCCCGATCGCAGTCGCTCCGCGACTACCTCGAGTAGAGACATGAAGTACGTCGTCCCCGTCCTGGCGGGCCGGATCGTCCGCGCCCTCGCGCGCCTCCGAGGCGGGGGATCCGCCTATCCGGGGCGCACGGTCCTCGCCCTCGCCCCCGACTTCCTCACCCATGTCTCGTCGCAGTTCGAGCGCGGGGTCGTCTTCGTCCTCGGTTCGAACGGCAAGTCGACGACGACGATGATGCTGACCGAGACGCTGCGGGCTCACGGTCTCACGGTGTTCACGAACCCCACCGGCGCCAACCTGCCGCAGGGGATCGCGTCGGCGTTCCTCCGTGAGGTCACGCCGTTCGGCGACGTGAAGCACGACATCGGCGTGATCGAGGTCGACGAGGCCTTCGCCGTCGAACTGACGAAGTCCCTGAACCCCTCGACCGTGCTCATGCTGAACGTGCAGGTCGACCAGCTGTACCGCTTCTTCGAGACGGAGCGCGTCGGCACGATGATGACCGACACAGCCGCCCTGGCGACGTCGTCGGTGATCACCAACCGCGACGACCAGCACCTCGGGCCGTACACGGCCCGTCCCGGTCAGTCGGTCACGCGTTTCGGCGCCGCACCGGCGGTCGTCGCGGCATCGCCCAACGGGCTCCAGAACGCCAACGACTTCACCAGGCGGGCCGACGACTCGCTCGACGCGCAAGCCGAGGTCCTGACTCTCGACGGCGCGGGTGCGACCATCCGGGTCGGCGACGTCACGGTCGACGTGCAGCTGCCGGCCCGCGGTCTGCACTACGCCGTCGACGCGGCGGCAGCTCTGCAGACGGCCTCCGTCGTGCTGGGCGGGCCGGTCGACGCCGTGGCCGTCTCTCGCGCCTTCGACGGCATGAAGCCGGCCTACGGACGGGGTGAGCGCATGTCGCTCGGCACCGACGAGGCCGAGTTCATCATGTTCAAGAACGCAGCGAGTCTGCAGATGAACCTCGACGCGCTTCCGCAGGGGGTCGAGCAGGTGATGCTCGCCATCGACGAGGGCACGCCCGACATCTCGTGGATCTACGACATCGACTTCTCCCACCTCGATCACGTCGACGTGCTCGCGGGCGCCAAAGCCTGGCAGCTGGCCCTCCGGCTCGAGCACGAGGGGATCCCCGTGCACGTCATCGAGGAGGACATCTCGAAGGCCATCCGCCTCATGCGCGCTCTCCCGTCGCCCGGTGATCGCACCAAGCACTTCGTGACGAACTACGAGCAGATGATGCTCGCGCGCCGCATCCTCGGCCACCCCGATCTGGAGAAGAGCGCGTGAGCGACGACGTCCTGAGAATCGTCCACGTCTACCCCGAAGAACTCGGGGTGAGCGGTGATCGTGGCAACGTGACGACCCTGGTCGAACGTGCACGACGCGCCGGGATCGACTCGGAGGTCACCGAGTACCGCATAGGGGACGACGTCCCCTCGGTGGCCGACGTGGTCGTGCTGGGCCACGGTCCGCTCTCGGGCGTCCGCTCAGTCAGCGTCGACGCCGTCCGACTCCGCGACGCCTTCGAGGGATTCGCCCGGTCGGGGGTCCCGGTCGTCGCCGTCGGCGGCGGCATGGAGCTCCTCACACGAGGCGTCGTCACGGTCGAGGGCGACACCGTCGAAGGCGTCGGGTTCTTCGATGCGCTCGTCCGTCGCGGCGCACCGCGACGCACGAACTACTTCCAGGTCACCACCCAGTACGGGGGAGACGACCTCACCCTCTTCGGCTTCGAGGACCACGCCGCCCACCTCGAGCTCGGCGCGGGCTCGCGTCCGTTCGCGACCGTCGTCCACGGCGGCGGCAACGGGTCAGACGGCGCCGAGGGTGTCGTCCGGGGCACGTCGTTCGGCACGCAGCTGAAGGGCCCCCTGCTTCCCCTCAATCCCGGTCTCACGGACCGGATCCTCCGGACGGCGCTCTCGCGTCGCGGCATCTCGTACGGTCTCACCCCGGCCCACGAGAAGCTCGATCAGTACGCGGCCGCGTCGCAACGGGTGATCGCCGACAACCTGGAACGGTCGTTCAAGGCGATGTGACCACGAAGAAGCCCGCACCCTCTCGGAGGGTGCGGGCTTCTTCGTCGAACAGGGCGCCTTGAGGCGCCGAGAGTCCGGTCAGTGCTCGGAGAGCTTGGCGCTCTCGTCGAGCCACTCGATCGCGGTCGGCTCCAGCTTGTCTTTCAGCTTCGCGCCGTGGTGGGCGCAGAAGAAGAGTTGACCGGTGGCCAGGGTCGCACGGATGTACGCCTGGGCTCCGCAGCTGTCGCAGCGGTCGGCTGCGCTCAACTGGTAGCGGGAGCCGAACTCGTCGACGGCTGTCTGGTCGGTGGCCATCTGAGTCATAGGGGTGCTCCTCCTGACGGTGGTGCTGTGGATACGTGTCCTCATCAAAACACGGCTGTGGAGTGATGGTGAGACATTCGGGGGGATTTCGCTCATCGCGTAGACGCTCGACGACGAGAGAGTGTCGGGGTCTCCGTGTCGGTGGCCCTCGTTACCATGGAACGCGACCACCGCCTCCGGAATTCCCCGCTCGTGGTCGCCCGCAACGCGTCAGGAGCACCCATTGGCCACGTCCGACTACTCGGCCCGTCATCTGTCCGTCCTCGAGGGTCTCGAGGCCGTGCGCAAGCGCCCGGGCATGTACATCGGCAGCACCGACTCCCGAGGTCTGATGCACTGCCTCTGGGAGATCATCGACAACTCGGTCGACGAGGCTCTGGGGGGTCACGGCGACTCGATCGACGTCCTGCTGCACGCCGACGACAGCGTCGAGGTCCGTGACACCGCCCGGGGCATCCCCGTCGACATCGAGCCGAAGACGGGCCTGACCGGGGTCGAGGTCGTGTTCACGAAGCTGCACGCCGGCGGCAAGTTCGGCGGGGGGTCCTACGGGTCGTCGGGCGGGCTGCACGGCGTCGGCGCGTCGGTGGTCAATGCGCTCTCCGAGCGTCTCGACGTCGAGGTCGACCGGAACGGCAAGACCTACGCCATGTCCTTCCGGCGTGGTGAGCCCGGCACCTTCGACGACACCGGCGAGCCCACCCCCGACGCGCCGTTCACGCCGTTCGTGTCGGGCAGCGTGCTGCGCGAGGTCGGCAAGGTCAAGCGAGGCGTCACAGGCACGCGCATCAGGTACTGGGCCGACCGGCAGATCTTCACACGCGGCGCGACCTTCCAGCCCGACGACCTCACGGCGCGTGCCCGCCAGACGGCCTTCCTCATCCCGGGACTCACCCTGCGCATCCGCGACGAGCGTCCCGGCTCGCTCACCGACGGCGGGTTCCCGCTCGAGAGCACCTTCCGCTTCGACGGCGGCATCAGCGAGTACGTCGAGTTCCTCGCCCCCGACGCCCCGGTCACAGACACCTGGCGCATGACGGGCACCGGCTCGTACACCGAGACCGTGCCGGTCCTCACCGACGGCGGCGCCATGGTCGCCACCGAGCTCACGCGTGAGTGCGAGGTCGACATCGCCCTCCGCTGGGGCAGCGGCTACGAGACGGTCTTCCGGAGCTTCGTGAACATCATCTCGACACCCAAGGGCGGTTCGCATCAGGCCGGGTTCGAGGCGGGGCTGCTGAAGTTCCTCCGTCAGCAGGTCGAGCAGAACGCCCGTCGGCTGAAGGTCGGCACCGACAAGATCGACAAGGACGACGTGCTGGCAGGGCTCACGGCCGTGCTCACGGTCCGCCTCCCCGAACCGCAGTTCGAGGGTCAGACCAAGGAGATCCTCGGCACGCCGGCCGTGAGGGCCATCGTGGCCAACGTCGTCGCGCAGCAGTTCGCCGAGCGCTTCGCTTCGACGAAGCGCGACGACAAGACGCAGACGGCGCTCGTGCTCGACAAGGTCGTCGCCGAGATGAAGTCACGCATCGCGGCACGCGCCCACAAAGAGACCCAGCGGCGCAAGAACGCCCTCGAGAACTCGTCATTGCCCGCGAAACTCGTCGACTGCCGGTCGAACGACGTCGCCAACAGCGAGCTGTTCATCGTCGAGGGCGACTCCGCGCTCGGCACGGCCAAGGTCGCCCGCAACAGCGAGTTCCAGGCGCTGCTGCCGATCCGGGGCAAGATCCTGAACGTGCAGAAGGCCTCGGTCAGCGACATGCTCTCGAATCTCGAGTGCGCCTCCATCATCCAGGTGCTCGGCGCGGGGTCCGGGCGCTCCTTCGATCTCTCGTCCGCCCGGTACGGCAAGGTCATCATCATGAGCGACGCCGATGTCGACGGCGCCCACATCCGCACTCTGCTGTTGACGCTGTTCTTCCGCTACATGCGACCGATGATCGAGGCCGGGCGTGTCTTCGCGGCTGTGCCGCCCCTCCATCGCGTGGTGGTCATGCACCCCGGCAGCAAGCCGAACGAGACGATCTACACGTACTCCGAGAAGGAACTGCACGGCGTGCTCGCCGGGCTGAAGCGGACGAACAAGAAGTTCCAGGACCCGATCCAGCGGTACAAGGGCCTCGGCGAGATGGATGCCGAGCAGCTGCGGACGACGACGATGGAGCGGCAGCATCGCATGCTCCGCCGCGTCAAGGTCGACGACGCAGAGAACGCCGCCCGGGTCTTCGAGCTGCTGATGGGCAACGAGGTGGCTCCGCGCAAGGAGTTCATCATCGACGGCTCGGGTATCAGCCGCGACCGCATCGACGTCTGAGAGCAGGGGCGCACGGAGGCCTCAGGCGGCTTGCCGGCGCCCTCGGCACCACTGCGCATGATCGTCGAGTGAGGCGGGCACAGCGAGGCTCGGCGCGGTCAGGCGCGTGAGACGGGCGAGCGGACCACGCGGTCCGCTCGCCCGCCGTCACTCTGCGGGGGCCGACTGGACGGCGCCGGCCGCCGAGTCGTCACCCGCGTCCGCGCCTGCCTCCGCGCCGGTGGCGGAGTCCGCGATGTGCGCGACGGACGCCCCGATCGAGCCGATCTCCGCGGCGAGGGGCGTGCCCGACGCATCGCGTCGCGACAGCTCGGCCGGGAGCTCTCGGACTGCGCCGTCCGCACCGACGGCACGAGCGGGCGCGGGTCCGACCCAGGCGAGGGTGAGGCCGTCCTCGCCCTTGAGCAGGGCGTGCGACCGGACACCGCCGGTGGCCCTGCCCTTGCCGGGGTACTCGTCGAACGCGCTGGTCTTGCCGCGCCCCGGGTCCGTGCCGGCGATGGTGGAGGAGCTGGTCGACACCGTCACGACGACCGCCTCGTGCCCGGCGGGCACGGCGCCGAAGAACAGCACGGTCGACGACTCGGGGAGGTTGATGCCGGCCACGCCACCACCCGCCGGGCCCTGCGGACGGACGGCCGACGCCGGGAATCTCAACAGCTGCGTCGACGACGAGACGAAGACGAGCTCGTCGTCATCGCCGCCCTGCGCCACTCCGACGACCGAGTCGCCCTTCTTCAGACCGATGACCGGGAAATCGGGGCGGGAGGGGTACTGACCCGGGGCCACGCGCTTCACCACGCCTCGTGCGGTGCCGAGGGCGATGGGCCGGTCGGCCGTCAGGGAGACGAGGGCGAGCACCCGTTCGGTGCGATCGGTCAGTCCGATGTAGTCGCGGACGGGCACACCCGCACCGAGCTGCACCGAGGTCGGCGGAACCGACGGGAGGTCGACCGGGGTGAAGCGGATCAGACGACCATGGGTGGTCACCGCCCCGATCTCGGTCCGACTCGTGGTGTCGATCGACGACAGGACGGCGTCGTGCTTCGTCCGACGCGGTGGGGGAGTGGGCAGCCCCGAGTCCGGGTCCTGGTGGTCGACGCGGAGGATGCGACCCGTCGTCGAGAGGAAGACCCTCGTGGGGGTGTCCGCGATCTCGAGCACGGGCGACTTCCTACTGCCTCGACCCACGGTCGCCACACTGGGCGCGGCTTCGGTCAGGAGGGTGCGGCGGGGCGTGCCGAACTGTTCGGCGATCTCGCCCAGCTCGCTCGAGACGAGGGCGCGCAGGCGGCGCTTGTCGGCGAGCAGCGCCTTGAGGTCGGCGATGGCGGCGAGCAGTTCGTCGCGCTCGGCCTCGAGCTCGATGCGGCTGAACCTCGTGAGGCGGCGCAGCTGCAGATCGAGGATGTACTCGGCCTGGATCTCGCTCAGGTCGAAGACCTCGCGCAGACGAGCCCTGGCCGCGGCGGTGTCGTCGCTGCTGCGGATGACCTGGATCACCTCGTCGATGTCGACGATGGCGACGAGCAGCCCCTCGACCAGGTGGAGGCGGTCCTCCTTCTTCGCGAGCCGGTACCGCGTGCGCCGGGTCACCACGTCGATGCGGTGGGCGACGTAGACCTCGAGCATCTCCTTCAGCCCGAGCGTGCGCGGCTGCCCCTCGACGAGGGCGACGTTGTTGATGCTGAAGCCGTCTTCGAGCGGCGTGTAGCGGTAGAGCTGCTCGAGCACGGCCTGCGGGCTGAACCCGGTCTTGATGCCGATCACGAGTCTCAGGCCGTGCTTGTGGTCGGTCAGATCGGTGACGTCGGTGATGCCGGTCAGCTTCTTGGCCTGCACGCCGTCCTTGATCTTCTCGATCACCTTCTCGGGCCCGACGAGGTACGGCAGCTCGGTGACGACGAGGCCGTTCTTCCGGGCCGTGATGCTCTCGACCGACACCTTCGCGCGGGTCTTGAAGCTCCCCCGGCCGGTGGCGTAGGCGTCACGCACACCGGCGAGCCCCGAGATGGTGCCACCGGTCGGCAGATCGGGACCGGGCACGAAGGCCATGAGGTCGTCGAGACTCGCGGAGGGGTGGTCGATCAGATGCCGAGCCGCCCCGACGACCTCGATGAGATTGTGCGGGGCCATGTTGGTCGCCATGCCGACGGCGATGCCGCTGGCGCCGTTGACGAGGAGGTTCGGGAACGCGGCGGGCAGCACCTCGGGCTGCATCAGCTGGTTGTCGTAGTTGGGCACGAAGTCGACGACGTCCTCGCCGAGCCCCTGCGTCATCGCCAGCGACGCCTCGGCGAGTCGGGCCTCCGTGTAGCGGGGGGCGGCCGGCCCGTCGTCGAGCGAGCCGAAGTTGCCGTGCCCGTCGATGAGGGGCACCCGCATGGTGAACGGCTGCGCCTGGCGCACCATGGCGTCGTAGATGGCGGTGTCGCCGTGCGGGTGCAGCTTGCCCATCACCTCGCCCACCACGCGCGCGCTCTTGACGTGCCCGCGGTCGGGACGCAGCCCCATCTCCGACATCTGGTAGAGGATCCGCCGCTGGACGGGCTTCAGCCCGTCGCGGGCGTCCGGCAGGGCCCGCGAGTAGATGACCGAGTACGCGTACTCGAGGAACGAGCCCTGCATCTCGAGCGAGACGTCGATGTCCTCGATGCGTTCGCCGTCGTCGGGAGTGGAGAGGGTGTCGGTCGTCGTCATGCACTTCTCGGGGGCAGGAGGCGCGAAGCACCTCGGATGGATGGTTCGGCTATGGCAGACTGGTGCCGATGACGTCCATCGTACCGGGGCGCCCCCCGCACGCCGTGAGCCTGGCCGACGTGCTCCCCTCTTCGGTCGCCTCGCTCTCGGGCGCGGCGAACCCGCTCGCTCTTCCCCCCGCGCGGTCCGCCGTGGTCCTCCTCGTCGACGGTCTCGGCAGCTCCTCGCTCGGTGCTCGGAAGGGCCACGCCCGCACGCTCGCCTCCGCCCCGGGCGGCAGCATCTGGTCGGGCTTCCCCACGACGACGGCGGCCGCGCTCACCACCTTCGCCACCGGGGTCCTCCCCGGCGAGCACGGGCTCGTCGGCTACTCGGTGCTCGACCGCGACCGCGATCGCGTCGTGAAGCAGCTCTCGGGCTGGGACGCCGGCATGCGGCCCGACACCTGGCAGCGCAGCAGCACCGTCTTCGAGCGAGCCGCCGACGAGGGAGTGACGAGCTTCTCGGTCGGCCCGAAGCGCTACGCGACGTCCGGGCTGACGGAGGCCATCCTCTCCGGCACGACCTATCTGTCGGCGGAGTCGATGGCCGACCGATTCGACGCGGCTCGCGACGTCGCTCAGGCGACCCGCGCCTCCCTGGTGTATCTGTACGTCCCCGAGCTGGACATGATCGCGCATCGCGCCGGCTGGGAGTCGCCGGAGTGGACGACGGCGCTCGAGCAGGTGGACGCCGAGATCCGCCGCCTCGACGCCGGGCTCGGGCACGACACCGGGCTGCTCGTCACGGCGGACCACGGGGTGCTCGACATCGGCGAACGCCGTCGCATCGTCTTCGGCGGGAGACCCGAGCTCGTCGACGGTGTGCGGCACGTGGCGGGCGAGCCGCGCTGCCTGCAGCTGCATTTCGGCGACGAGGTGACGGACGACCGGCGAGCGGCCACACTCGCGGCCTGGCGCGAGGCGGAGGGCGAACGGGCCTGGGTGATCACGCGCGAGGAGGCCGTCGAGGCGGGCTGGTTCGGACCGGTCGACGCCGAGGTGCTGCCCCGGATCGGCGACATCCTCGTCGCCGCGCGTCGCGGCGTCGTCTACTACGACGGGCGCGGTACCGGCGGTCTGGCCGGCTCGATGATCGGGCAGCACGGCAGCTGGTCGACCGACGAGACGCAGGTCCCGCTCAGACGATTCGGCGCCTACGCGCGCTGACGACCCCCGGTGGTCGGACCACTCACTTGTCGTCGTCCGAACGCGCTCCGAAGACGATGTCGTCCCAGCTCGGCATCGACGCCCGGCCGCGGCCCTTCTTGCCGCTCGACGAGAGCGGCGTGACCACGGGGGGCATCGGGTTGGCACGGCGGGGTCGGCCGGTGCGGGCTGCGCCCGGCAGGGGATGCGCAGCAGCCGACGAGTCGTCGTCGCGGCCCTGCTCGGCGTCGGGTCGGGCGGCGGTCGTGTCCGTCGAGCCCTCGGGCAGTCCGAAGTCGTCGAGAGGCACGTCGATGACGCGGATGGATCCCGCCGCCGGGTGCTGCGGGGCGTCGTCGTCGGAGAAGCGCGCTGACTCCCGCTCGCCCCGTCGGCGACGGAGGGCCTCGAGCAGATCGGCCGTCTGGTTGTGCGAAGTGGCCGGGTCGGGCGATCGGTTCGTGGCCGCGAGCGAGGCGGCCGAGCGGGCGTCGCTCCGATGACGCTCGGGCTCGACGACCCGGGGGACCTCGATCTCCACGTCGGCCTCGGGGGTCGTGTCGACCATGAACGCGCCGCTGTCGAAGCGACCCGGGGTCGATCCCGAGTCGCGGTCGACGGCCCGGAGGCGCGGTGCGAGAGGGCCGACGTCCTCGCGATGCTGAGAGAGGGTGTTGGCGTCTCCGCCGGCGGGGGCGAGGAGGAGCTTCTTGGGATCGAACCGCCAGGTCGCGTCTCGCGAGACCTCGCGGGTCACGTACGAGACGTGGACCAGCCAGCCCTGCTCGACGTCCTTGTAGCTGGTCCACGAGCGGTCCGATGCCTCCGCCGTGTCCAGGCGGGCTTCGATCACCCCTCCGAAGGTGGACGGGCCCGAGTCGCCGTCGTCGTCGCCGGCCACCGTCACCGGGACGGCCATCGCGGTCTCGAGCACGAACGCGCGCTCGGCGAGGACGGGACCCTCGAATCGACGGATGTAGTCGAGGTCGGCTCCGGTGACCGCGGAGGTCTGCTCGGACGAGAGGCCGGCGCGGATGTGCGCCTGGATCTCGCGAGGTGGCGCCTTGCGCTGGGCGGGGGAGCCGTCGGGCGCGGCGGCGCGCAGATGCGTGTGGAGCGAATGCGTGACCGGGAGGCGGTACTCGCTTCCGCCGTCGGTCGCCACGAGCAGCGCACCGCTCTCGACTCCGATGACCCTCAGATCCTGCATGTAGCACGCCTTTCGCCGTCGTGATTCGCCCGTAAGACTCGCACGTCGAGGGCCTCCGACCGGGGAATAGAACGGGCGTGCCGCCAGTTCTTTCGAGGCGCCCGGGAGGCCCTGCCGACCGGTTTGCTATTCGGGAACGAGTCATGCAAACTGTGCGCGCCGAATTGGGTACACGAACGTAATAGAACTGGATGGGCATGGCAACCGACTACGACGCACCTCGCAAGAACGACGACGACTCGGAGTCGATCGAGGGGCTCAAAGAGCGGGTCCCCGACAAGATGACCGGCGTCGTCGACGACGACGCCGACAACCCGGGCTCGTTCGAGCTCGCCGGTCAGGATCTCTCCGACCTCGATCTCGACGTCGTCGTCCTGCCCCCGCAGCTCGACGAGTTCACCTGCGTCGAGTGCTTCCTGGTCAAGCACCGTTCGCAGCTCGACCACGAGACCAAGCTCGGGGCTATCTGCCGGGAGTGCGCCGCCTGACGGCCGTCAGCCGGTCGACGATCTCGTCGGGCCGACGGGTCGAGACCAGCCAGTAGGGAGCCGGGTCCGACACGTCGGTCAGTTCGATCCGGACGACCGGCTTCACCCATCCCCGGAAGAGGGTCCATGCTCGTGCATCGAGCAGGGGCCCTCTTTGTGCTGTGGCGGCGGCCCCGCGGTAGGCCGTCACGTCTCCGATCTCGTGGGCGTGGAGGCGCGCGCGACCCGCCGAGAACCCCTCGTCGTCGATGGTCAGCACGGGCGAGCCGAGGAGCAGCGCCAGCACGGCCGCCACGTAGAAGACGATCGCCATGACCACGCCCACCCCGACGTTGATGGGCAGGAAGACCAGGAGCGTCGCCGGCAGCAGGAGCGCCGAGGCCAGGAAGACGGTGACCGGCGGCGACAGCCGCTCGCGGTAGTTGTGCATGGGTCCATTCGACCAGACTTCTGGACTACCCTCGACACGTGACTCAGACCCTCGACGTCCAGATCGCGGTCGACGGGGCCCTCGGCTCCGCGTTCGTCCCGCGCTATTCGCACCCCGGCGACGCCGGCGCGGACCTCCTGTCCACCGAGGCGATCACCCTCCGGGCCGGTCGCCGGGCTCTCGTCGGAACGGGGGTCCGGATCGCCCTCCCCGACGGCCACGCCGCCTTCGTCGTCCCGCGCAGCGGCCTCGCGGCCAAGCACGGCATCACGGTGGTGAACAGCCCCGGAACGGTCGACGCCGGCTACCGCGGCGAGATCAAGGTCGCTCTGCTCAACACGGATCTCGACGCCGATCACGAGATAGCGGTCGGCGACAAGATCGCCCAGCTCGTGATCGTGCC
This sequence comes from Frigoribacterium sp. CFBP9030, assembly GCF_034045195.1. Taxonomy (NCBI): domain Bacteria; kingdom Bacillati; phylum Actinomycetota; class Actinomycetes; order Micrococcales; family Microbacteriaceae; genus Frigoribacterium; species Frigoribacterium sp. CFBP9030. The sequence continues at coordinate 390,722 of NZ_JAXCWG010000002.1, read as the reverse complement.
GGTCGTCCGAGCGGACTTCCTCACGGTCGAGACCCTCCCGGAGAGCGTCAGGGGCGACGGCGGCTTCGGATCCACGGGATACGCACACGAGACAGGAACGGCATCAGCATGAGGAAGTCCAAGCGCGCGCAGCAGGCCGCCGAGGTCGCCATCGACATCGAGCAGGTCGACGGAGACGACGTCGAGATCGATGTGAGCGGTCTCGACGAGGTCGAGGTCTTCGACGACTCGAAGTCCGCACCGGCCGATCGCGCCGAAGAGGGTCCGCTCGACGAGACCGAGGCTAACCCGGTCAGGCCCTACGTCGATCTCGGCGGTGTCAAGATCGTGCCCCGTGAGGGCCTCCACCTCCGCCTCGAGGTCGAGGAGGGCAGCAAGCGGGTCGTGGCCGTCGGGCTCGACTTCGCGAAGTCGACCCTGCAGGTGCAGCCGTTCGCGGCCCCGCGCAGCGCAGGTCTCTGGAACGAGATCCGCGGTCAGATCTCCGAGCAGATCCAACGCCAAGGAGGCGCGACCACCGAGATCGACGGACCCTTCGGTCCCGAGGTGCGCGCCGAGATCCCGGTCATGGGCGGGGACGCCGGGCACACGCGTCTCGCGCGCTTCGTCGGGGTCGACGGCCCCCGCTGGTTCCTCCGAGGGGTCATCGCCGGCGACGCGACCGTCGACGACGACGCCGCGGCCAAGATCGAAGAGCTCTTCCGCAGCATCGTCGTGGTGCGCGGCTCGAACCCGATGGCGCCCCGCGACCTCATCCCGTTGTCGATGCCCAAGGCCGGGCCGACCGACGCACCGGGCACCACGCCCTCCCAGGTCTGAGGCCGGCATGACCGACGACGACCGCACCGGGATCGGCGCGGAGTCCCCGTCCGACGATCCCCGCGTCTCCCTCGCCGCGCAGCTGCGGGCGGCGGCGAGCAAGGCCGGCATCGGCCAGGTCGCGCCGGGCGAGGTCCCCACGGCTGGAGCCCTGCTCTCGGCCATCGGAGGCGTCCGCGGGCTCGCCGAGTCGATCCTGCCGGGTCTCGGATTCGTGGTCGTCTACACGCTGACGGGGAGCCTCGTACCCTCCGTGCTCATCCCGGTCGGCGTCGCGGTCCTGTTCGTCGTCGCCCGCATCGTGCAGCGCGGCCCCGTGGCCCAGGCTCTGGCCGGCGTGTTCGGGATCGCGATCTCGGCTGCCATCGCCCTCCTCAGCGGACGGGCCGAGGGCAACTTCATCCCCGGTCTCGTCGTCAACGTCGTGTCCCTCCTGGCATTGCTGGTGAGCATCGCGGTGCGGTGGCCCGTCATCGGCATCATCGTCGGGCTGCTGACGAACGAGGGGAGCGCCTGGCGAGACGACAAGGCCAAGCGCCGGGTCCTGGTGCTGACCACGTGGCTCTGGTGCGGGCTGTTCGCGGCACGACTCGCCGTGCAGCTGCCTCTCTTCTTCGCCGGGCAGATCACCGCCCTGGCGACGACGAAGCTCGTCATGGGCGTCCCGCTGTACGCGGCGGTCCTCTGGGTCACCTGGCTGCTGGTGCGGACGGTCTACCGGGCGCGTCTCGAGGCCGACGCGGCCCCGGGCAGGCTCTGAGCGGCAGCCGCTCAGCCACTCGGTGGTAGGTTTATCTTGACATCGAGATAAATCGACGACGTCGGTCATCGGACGGTCCGCGGACTTAGGCTTGCCTCGCTGGTGCGGCATCTGCCCAGCGACCATGATGACGACGGAGTCAGCAAGGGAGACGGCACGTGTCTGCAATCAACAGTTTCGGTTCGAAGGATTCACTGAGGGTCGGCGACACCGACTACGAGGTCTACCGCATCGATGCGGTCGACGGGGCCGACAAGCTCCCGTTCAGCCTCAAGGTCCTCCTCGAGAACCTGCTCCGCACCGAAGACGGTGCCAACGTCACAGGCGACCAGATCCGCGCCCTGGGCTCGTGGCAGCCCTCGGCCGAGCCCGACACGGAGATCCAGTTCTCACCCGCACGCGTGGTGATGCAGGACTTCACCGGGGTCCCCTGCATCGTCGACCTCGCGACCATGCGCGAGGCCGTGTCGGCTCTCGGCGGTGATCCGACCAAGATCAACCCCCTCGCGCCGGCCGAGCTCGTGATCGACCACTCGGTCATCGCCGACCTCTTCGGCAGCGAGAACGCCCTCGAACGCAACGTCGAGATCGAGTACGAGCGCAACGGCGAGCGGTACCAGTTCCTCCGCTGGGGGCAGACGGCGTTCGACGACTTCAAGGTCGTCCCGCCCGGAACGGGCATCGTCCACCAGGTCAACATCGAGTACCTGGCCCGTGTCACCTACAGCCGCACGGTCGCCACGGCGGACGGCGGCAGCGTGCTGCAGGCCTACCCCGACACGCTCGTCGGAACCGACTCGCACACCACCATGGTCAACGGCCTCGGCGTGCTCGGCTGGGGCGTCGGCGGCATCGAGGCCGAGGCCGCGATGCTGGGTCAGCCGGTGTCGATGCTCATCCCGCGCGTCGTCGGCTTCAAGCTGAGCGGCTCGATCCCCACCGGCGTCACCGCCACGGACGTCGTCCTCACCATCACGCAGCAGCTGCGGAAGCACGGGGTCGTAGGCAAGTTCGTCGAGTTCTACGGCGAAGGGGTCGCTCAGGTGCCCCTGGCCAACCGCGCCACGATCGGCAACATGAGCCCCGAGTTCGGCTCGACCGCGGCGATCTTCCCGATCGACGACGTGACGCTCGACTACCTGCGTCTCACCGGTCGCAGCGAGGAGCAGATCGAACTCGTCGAGAAGTACGCCAAGCTGCAGGGGCTCTGGCACGACCCGTCGACCGAGCCCCTCTTCAGCGAGTACCTCGAGCTGGATCTCGCGACCGTGGTCCCGTCGATCGCCGGGCCGAAGCGCCCCCAGGACCGCATCGAGCTGACCGAGTCGAAGTCGCAGTTCGAGATCGATCTGGGCTCGTACGCGACCACCGACCACACGAGTGTCGACGCCGCGGTCGAGGGCACCTTCCCGGCCTCCGACCCGGTCGGTCTCACGGCGGAGGACGACGCGACGGAGCCCCCGACGCACATCCACACCTCGCACGCCCCCGCCAAGACCTCGAAGCCCACGCCGGTGACGCTCGAAGACGGTCGCGAGTTCACCCTCGATCACGGTGCCGTCGCGATCGCGGCCATCACGTCGTGCACGAACACGTCGAACCCCTCCGTCATGCTGGCCGCGGGTCTCCTGGCACGCAACGCCAGCCAGAAGGGCCTGAAGGCGAAGCCGTGGGTCAAGACCACCCTCGCACCCGGGTCAAAGGTCGTCACCGACTACTACGAGAAGGCCGGTCTCACGACCTACCTCGAAGACCTCGGCTTCTACACGGTGGGTTACGGCTGCACGACGTGCATCGGCAACTCCGGCCCTCTGATCGACGAGATCTCGACGGCCGTGCAAGACAACGACCTCGCCGTGACGGCGGTCCTGTCGGGCAACCGCAACTTCGAGGGGCGGATCAACCCCGACGTGAAGATGAACTACCTGGCGAGCCCCCCGCTCGTCATCGCCTACGCGCTGGCCGGGTCGATGAACTTCGACTTCGAGAACGACGCCCTCGGTACCGACGAGGCCGGCGGAGACGTCTTCCTCCGAGACATCTGGCCCGATGCCGCCGAGGTCCAGAAGACCATCGACGAGTCGATCGACACCGACATGTTCACCCACGAGTACTCCGGGGTCTTCGACGGGGACGAGCGCTGGCGTTCGCTTCCGACGCCCACCGGCGCCACGTTCGAGTGGGACGACGAGTCGACCTACGTGCGGAAGCCCCCGTACTTCGACGGCATGACGATCGAGACCACGCCGGTCACCGACATCGTCGATGCTCGCGTCCTCGCCAAGCTCGGCGACTCGGTCACGACCGATCACATCAGCCCGGCGGGCTCGATCAAGGTCGACAGCCCGGCGGGTCACTACCTCGCGGAGCACGGCGTCGACCGCAAGGACTTCAACTCCTACGGATCGCGTCGTGGCAACCACGAGGTGATGATCCGCGGCACCTTCGCCAACATCCGTCTGAAGAACCAGCTGCTCGACGGCGTCGAGGGCGGGTACACGCGCGACTTCACGCAGCCCGACGCCCCGCAGTCGTTCATCTACGACGCGAGCGCCCGCTACCAGGATGCCGGCACGCCGCTCGTCATCCTGGGCGGCAAGGAGTACGGCTCGGGTTCGTCGCGCGACTGGGCGGCGAAGGGCACGAGCCTCCTGGGCGTCAAGGCCGTCATCACCGAGAGCTTCGAGCGCATCCACCGCTCGAACCTGATCGGCATGGGTGTCGTCCCCCTGCAGTTCCCGGCGGGTGAGAGCTGGGAGTCCCTCGGGCTCGACGGCACGGAGTCGATCAGCATCTCGGGGCTCACCGAGCTCAACGAGGGCACGACGCCCAAGACCGTCCACGTGGTCGCGACGCCGAGCGACCACTCGCCCGAGGGCAAGTCGGTCGTCGAGTTCGACGCCGTCGTCCGGATCGACACCCCCGGCGAGGCGGACTACTACCGCAACGGCGGCATCCTGCAGTACGTGCTGCGCAGTCTGGTCTGATCCCTCGCCCCGCGAGACCCCCGGGCCGCCGCCGATCCGCGGCGGCCCGGGGGTCTTTCCACGCTCCGCACACCCCTCGTGCCTAGACTGGACCGATGCCCTCCGGGGCGTGGAAGGGAAGCCGGTATGAGCCTGCTCGAAACGATCAGAGGACCTCGCGACCTCGACCGCTTGACCGACGACGAGATGATCGAGCTCGCGGGCGAGATCCGCAGATTCCTCGTCGCAGAGGTCTCCAAGACCGGCGGTCATCTCGGCCCCAACCTCGGGGTCGTCGAGCTCACGTTGGCTCTGCACCGGGTCTTCCACTCGCCGCATGACGCCATCGTCTTCGACACCGGCCACCAGTCGTACGTGCACAAGCTCCTCACCGGGCGCCAGGACTTCAGCATGCTGCGCCTCCGGGGCGGTCTCGCGGGCTATCCGCAGCGCTCCGAGTCCGAGCACGACATCGTCGAGAGCTCGCACGCCTCCAGCTCGCTGTCGTGGGCCGACGGCATCTCGCGCGCCTTCCAGCTCACCGGGCAGTCCGACCGCCACGTCGTGGCCGTCGTCGGCGATGGCGCTCTGACCGGCGGCATGACGTGGGAGGCCCTCAACAACATCTCCGACGACAACGACCGTCGGCTGATCATCGTCGTGAACGACAACGGCCGCTCGTACGCGCCCACCATCGGCGGCATGGCGCGGTTCCTCAACACCGTGCGGACGAGAAGCACGTATCGCGACATGCATCGTGGCAGCCGTGCCGTCTTCGATCACCTCGGGCACCCCGGTCGCGCCTTCTACCGCGGGGTTCGGGGCGGGCTGCACGGGTTCCTCAGTCGATTCACCAACAACGAGGCGCTGTACTCGAACCTCGACATCAAATACGTCGGCCCGGTCGACGGTCACGACCAGTCGGCGATGGAGGAGGCCCTCCAGCAGGCCAAGAACTATGGCACCCCGGTGATCGTGCACGCCATCACCGAGAAGGGCCGGGGCTACGATCCCGCGCGGGCCGACGTGGCCGACCAGTTCCATGCGGTGGGGCAGATCGACCCCGAGACGGGTGAGCCGCTCGCTTCGGCGGGCGCCCCGTCGTGGACGTCCGTCTTCGCCGAGGAGATCGTCTCGATCGCCGAGCGGGACGAGACGGTGGTGGGCATCACGGCGGCCATGCTCCGTCCGGTGGGTCTGCATCTCCTCGCCGAGCGGTTCCCCGGCCGGGTGCTCGACGTCGGCATCGCCGAGCAGCACGCGGTCACCAGCGCCGCCGGGCTCGCGTTCGGCGGGCTGCACCCGGTGGTCGCGCTCTACGCGACCTTCGTCAACCGGGCGTTCGACCAGATCCTCATGGACGTCGGGCTGCACCAGGCCGGCGTCACGTTCGTCCTCGATCGGGCGGGTGTCACGGGCCCCGACGGGCCGAGCCACCACGGCATGTGGGATCTCGCACTGCTGCAGATCGTGCCGCACATCCGTCTGGCGGCCCCGAGAGATGCGACGCGCCTCCGCGAAGAGCTCCGCGAGGCCGTGGCCGTCACCGACGCGCCCACCGTGGTCCGTTTCTCCAAGGGCAGCGTCGGCACCGAGCACGACGCGATCGAACGACTCGACGACGGTGTCGACGTGCTGCATCGCGGTGATCGGGCCGACGTCCTGCTCGTCTGCGTCGGCCCGATGGCCTCCGTCGGTCTCGACGTCGCCGCGCGCCTCGCCGATCAGGGCATCGGCGCCACGGTCGTCGACCCGCGGTGGGTCGTCCCCGTGGCGCGTTCGGTGATCGATCTCGCGGCGGAGCATCGACTCGTCGTGACCATCGAGGACGGCGTGCGCGTCGGCGGCATCGGGACGCGCATCCGACAGGATCTCCGTCAGGCAGGCGTCGACACTGCGGTCACCGAGCTGGGTCTCCCAGACGAGTTCCTGGCGCACGGTTCACGAGCCGAGATCCTCGAGGAGGTGGGGCTCACCCCGCAGGCCATCGCCCGCGACGTGGTGGCTCAGGTCCTCGGGAGCAAGATCCCCGTGGCCCGACCGCTGACCGACGGTGCGCAGGCCGACGCCACCGGTTCCGGTCGCCTCCGCGACCAGTAAGCGACACGCGGGCGTCCCCGCCTCGACCGACGACGGCCCCGCTGCTCGAGAGCAGCGGGGCCGTCGTCGTCGACGCGGAGGCTCAGCCGGCCACACCGCGGATCACGGGTGAGTGGAACGTCGTGCCCCGGACGCGCTCGGTGGCGCCGACCCGGTCGAGGTACGGCGTGAGCCCGCCCATCTGGAACGGGTAGCCCGCCCCGAGGATCAGACACAGATCGATGTCCTCGGCTGCGGAGACCACGCCGTCGTCGAGCATGCGCCCGACCTCGTCGGCCAGGCCGTCCTCGATGCGGATCCGGAGCTCGTCGGCGGACAGCGCTGTGCCCTTCCCCGCTGTCAGCGCCACGGCCTTCTTGTCGAACCCCTGGCGTCGGCCCTTGGAATCGCGGTCGAGGATCCGCCCGTGGTCCGCCAGCCGGTGGAGGGCCTCGCTGGCGTGGAACCTGTCCGGGAACGCGGCGTGATGGGTGTCGAGCACGTGCGCGCCGACGGTCAGTCCGACGAGCTCGAGCAGCTCGAACGGGGTCATCGGGAGCCCGAAGGGATCCATCGACCGGTCGACGACCTCGAAGGGGGTGCCCGTCTCGACCGCGTGCATGGCCTCGCCGAGGACCTTCGCGAGTATGCGGTTCACGACGAACCCCGGGGTGTCCGCCGTGATGACCGCGTTCTTGCGGAGGACCTTGGCCGTCACCATCGCGGTGCTGAGCGTCGCCTCGTCGGTCTTCGGGGTCTTGACGACCTCGATGAGCGGCATGACGGCGACCGGGTTGAAGAAGTGGAAGCCGACCAGACGCTCGGGGTGCTGCAGCTCGGCGCCGATGGCCTCGACGCTCAACGACGACGTGTTCGTCGCGAGGATCGTCGTGTCGGAGACGATCGCCTCGACGTCGGCGAAGACCTTCTGCTTGACGGACAGCTCTTCGAAGACGGCCTCGATGACCCAGTCGCAGTCGGCGAAGTCGCTGAGGTCGGTGGTGCCGGTGACCAGCGCCTCCAACCGGTTCGACTCGTCGCTCGTGATCCGGCCCTTCGTTGCCAACTCGACGATGTCGGCTCGGATCCGTGCGACACCGGCGTCGACGCGCCCCTGATCGAGGTCGGTGATGACGACGGGCACGCGCAGACGTCGGACGAAGAGGAGGGCGAACTGGCTGGCCATGAGCCCCGCACCCACGACCCCGACCTTCCCGATCGCGCGGGCGACCTCGGGGGAGGGGGCTCCGGCGGGCTTCTTCGCGCGCTTCTGGACGAGGTCGAACGCGTACATGCTCGCCTGGAACTGATCGCCCGAGACGAGATCGGCCAGCGCCTCGTCCTCCGCCGCGAAGCCGGTCGCCCGGTCGGTGTTCTTGGCGGCCTTGAGCAGGTCGAGGGCCGCGTAGGGCGAGGCCGCCACGGTGCCGATCTTCGACTGCAGCGACTTGCGGGCGATCGAGATGGCGGCATCCCACTTGACGGCCCTCTCGAGCCGCCCGGGGACGTTCGGACGCTTGACCGCGATGCGCCCGGTCACCACGCCGTCGGCCCAGCGGATGCTGTCTTCGAGGAACGACGCGGGTCCGAACATCTCGTCGACGATGCCGAGCTCGAGAGCCTGCGCGGGCTTGAGGGTGCGGTTGTTCTTGAGGGGGTTCTCGACGATCACGCGCAGGGCGTTCTCGATCCCGATGAGGTTGGGCAGGAGCCACGCGCCGCCCCAGCCGGGGATGAGCCCCAGGAACACCTCGGGCAGCGCGATCGCCGCCGCCGACGAGTCGACGGTGCGGTAGTCGGCATGCAGCGCGATCTCCACCCCGCCGCCGAGCGCCAGTCCGTTCACGAACACGAACGTGGGCACGCCCGCGTCGTGCAGCTTGCCGAGCACCGCGTGGCCCTGCCGGGCCAGCTCGAGCCCGACCTCGCGGCTCGGGATCTGCCCGACCTTGCTGAGGTCCGCCCCCGCGGCGAGGAAGTACGGCTTGCCGGTCACGGCGATGGCGGCGATCTCACCCCGGGAGGCGCGGGCCCGGAGGGCGTCGAGGGTCGCGCCGTACTCGGCCAGCGTCGCCGGCCCGAGGGTGCTCGGTCGGGTGTGGTCGCGGCCGTTGTCGAGGGTGACGAGGGCCAGCACGCCACCGGACGGCATCGGCACGTCGCGGACGTGCGAGTGCGTCACGACCTCGTCGGCGGAGAGGGCTGTCAGGGTCTCGAGGGCCGTCGTCATGCGCGGGCCGCCTTTCGCGAGTAGTGCGGGTTCTCCCAGATGACGCTGCCGCCCTGACCGAGACCCACGCACATGGCCGTCAGGCCGTAGCGGACGTCGGGTCGCTGCTCGAACTGGCGCGCGAGCTGGATCATCAGGCGGACCCCGCTGGAGGCCAACGGGTGCCCCACCGCGATCGCACCGCCCCACGGGTTGACCCGCGGGTCGTCGTCGTCGATGCCGAAGTGGTCGAGGAGCGACAGCACCTGCACCGCGAAGGCCTCGTTCAGTTCGAAGAGCCCGATGTCGTCGATCGACAGGCCCGCCTTGCGGAGGGCCTTCTCGGTGGAGGGGACGGGTCCGATGCCCATGATCTCGGGTTCGACGCCTGCGTAGGCGAAGCTCACGAGTCGCATCTTGGGGGTGAGGTCGAGCTCGTCGGCCGCCTGCTGCGAGGCGAGGAGGCTGACGGTCGCTCCGTCGTTCAGCCCGGAGGAGTTGCCGGCGGTGACGCGGCCGTGCGGCCGGAACGGCGTGCGGAGCGCGGCGAGACCCTCGAGGGTCGTCTCGGGGCGCGGCGCCTCGTCACGGGTGGCGAGACCCCAGCCCTCGTCGGTGGCCACGGCCACGGGCACGAGGTCGGGTTGGATGTGGCCGGCGTCGTAGGCCGCGGCCAGCTTCTGCTGAGACCGCATGGCGTAGCGGTCCGACCGCTCCTTCGTCAGCTGCGGGAACCGATCGTGGATCCGCTCAGCCGTGTTTCCCATGTTGAGGGCCTCGCCGCTGACGATCCTCTCGGCGACGAACCGCGGGTTCGGGTCGGCGTTGAAGCCCATCGGGTGGCGGCCCATGTGCTCGACGCCCCCGGCGATGGCGACGTCGTAGGCGCCGAACGCGATGCCCCCGGCGAGAGTCGTGACGCTCGTCATGGCCCCGGCGCACATCCGGTCGATCGCGAAACCGGGGACGGACTTCGGCAGACCGGCCAGGAGCGCGGTCGTCCGCCCGAGGGTCAGACCCTGATCGCCCTGCTGGGTCGTCGCCGCGATGGCGACGTCGTCGACGCGGTCGAGCGGCAGGGACGGGTTGCGTTCGAGCAGACCCCTCATCGCCTTGACGACGAGATCGTCCGCCCGGGTCTTCCAGTACATGCCTTTGTCGCCGGCCCGCCCGAACGGGGTGCGTACCCCGTCGACGAAGACGACATCTGTTCTCTCGGCCACATTGCCTCCAGTGCTCGGATCTGGTCCGATCCTAGGGACGACGCCTGCCGGGCGGAGAATCCTTCGCGGATGTCTACGAAGTCGCGCCGTCGCCGTCCTCGGGCTCTTGGTGGGCGTCGACAAAGGCCTCGGCGAGCGGTTCGGCCACGGCGTCGATCTGCCAGCGTCGGGCGCCGAGCGCCTCGAGCGCCGCCGCGACGGCGTCGGTCTCGAACGGGATGGGCGGCTCCCAGGCGAGACGCCGCAGGTGCTCGGGGGTCAGCAGGTTCTCGACGGGCATGTCGAACGTCTCGGCGATCTCGGCGATGCGCGGGCGCGCGAACCGGTAGCGGGCGTCGGCCATCGGGTTCTTGTCGGCCCAGCTGCGGGGCGGCGGCAGCGTCTCCGCCGCGGGACCGCGGGTCGACGGGAGGTCGGTCGTCGCGAGGCCGCGCTCGATGGCGCCCCACCAGCGGTCGAGCTCGCTCCGGCTCGCGCGTCCGACGAACTCCCGCAGACCCGCCAGGGCGCGCTTGTCGGCGGGCATCGCCTTGGTCGCCGCCACCAGCGACGAGTCGGGCACGAGTCGACCGGGTGCGGTGTCGATCTGCCGCGCGTACTCGTCGCGGGCCAGCCACAGCTCACGGGCGACGGCCAGACCGCGCGTGCCCCGCACGGTGTGCAGTCCGGTGAGACGACGCCAGGGGTCGACCTTCGGCGGCTTCGCCTCGCGCGCGACCGTGGCGGCGAACTCCTCACGCGCGATCTCGAGCTTGCCGGCGTCGACGAGCCGCGCCTCCATGGCGTCCCGCAGGTCGACGAGCAGCTCGACGTCGAGGGCGGCGTAGACGAGCCAGCTCTGCGGAAGCGGACGCGTCGACCAGTCGGCGGCGGAGTGCTCCTTCGCCAGGTGGACGCCCAGCAGCTGCTCGACCACGGCGCCGAGCCCCACTTTGGGCAGCCCCGCGATCCGGGCCCCGAGCTCGGTGTCGAAGACGGTCGCGGGGTCGAGCCCCACCTCGCGGAGGCACGCGAGGTCCTGGCTGGCGGCGTGCAGCACCCACTCCTCGTGGCCGATGACCTCCTGCAGCTCGGCGAACGAGCCGATCGCGGGCGGGTCGAAGAGGAAGACCCCGGCGCCGCGACGGAACACCTGGATGAGATAGGCCCGCTGCGAGTACCGGAAGCCGGAGGCGCGCTCGGCGTCGATCGACACCGGCCCCGTGCCGGAGCGGATCGCCTCGACCGCTGCGAGGTACCCCGGCCGGTCGGCGATGACGTCGACCCTGCCGTGGAGGTCGTCGGCGGTCGTCAGGACGCTCGGCGACACGGAGACCACGGGCTGATCGCCCCCGGACGGGTCGCCTGCGCTGCCGACGACGCCGGAGTCGACGCTGCGGGATTCGGATGCGGCGGGGTTCATGGTCGTGTCCTTCTGGTTCAGTCCCGACCGACACGCCGCGACGCGAGGAGGGTGACGCCCTCGACGGTCGGCGGGAGGCCCGCGAGCGTGCAGATCAGTTCGCCCCAGGCCTCGATGTGGGGGCCGAGGTCGGTGCTGGTGGGGCTCCACGAGGCGCGCAGCTCGAGCAGGGCGCCGTCGCCGTGACGGGCCAGCTCGCCATAGCCGGTCGAGAGCAGCTTCGTGGCGGTGCCCGAGGCCGAATCGTAGGCGGCGCCGCGGGCGTCGAGCGAGTCGACCAGCCACGACCAGGCGACGTCGGCGACGAAGGGGTCGAGGGCGAGGTCGGTCTCGAGGGGAGCCTGGGCGAAGCAGACGACCCGGAAGGGCCCGCCCCAGGCCTCCGGTTCGGACGCGTCGTGGAGGAGGGTGAAGCGTCCGGTGCCGAGGTCGGAGTCGGCCCGGCCGTTCGCCCCGACCACGTCGCCGGCGAGAGCCAGCGAGTTCGGAGCGATGCCGCCGGGTGCGGGGATCTCGGTCACGGCGAGGTCGTCGCGGGTGGCTGCTCGACGCACCGCGTCGACGGCGTCGATGAACGCGGGCGCAGGCGACGGCGTCGAGAGATTGTCGGACACGTGTGCAGACTAGGCTCCGAGCAGACCGTCAGGCAGACGGCACGCCGCGTCGGGCTGCACGACGGGCGTCGGCCGTCCGCGCCGGTCGCCCCGTGCCCGCGTCGAGTGTCCGGAGTCCGTCGTGACCAGCAGAGCGTCCCGTCCACCCGCCGGGGGATCGAGGGCCGCCCTGGCCGTCACCGCGATCGTGGTCGGTTCGTCCGTCACGCTCTCGCTCGTCGCCATCGCGGGGGGCGTCGTGGCTGTGATGCGCAAGATCGTCACGCCCGAGCGCCGGCGCCGCGACGACCTGCGCATCGTCGGTCACGATGCCGCCTCGTCGACCGTGAGCCTGACCTCGACGGCCGACACGCGCCTCCCGGGCCGCTACAGCCTCTGGTTCGACGGCGGTCGTGGTCATGCGCGTCTGGGCGAGGTGCTGAGCGACGACGGGCGGGTCGTCGTCCGACGGGTCGAGCAAGTGACCGCCGGCTCGCTCGACGGGGCCCGTTCGGGGCGCATCGGCGGCTGGCTGTGGTCGGACCCCGGCGAGGCCGATCTCGAAGCCGAGGAGGTGCGGGTCGACACCGAGGTCGGCCCGGCCCCCGCCTGGCTGGTGCCGGCCGAGGGCGGGGAACCGGGCCCCTGGATGATCGGCGTGCACGGTCGCGGCGTCACCCGCGCCGAGACGATCCGGTCGGTGCCCGTGTTCCGCCGGCACGGCTACACGTCGTTGCTCGTCTCGTACCGGAACGACGGCGAGGCGCCGCGGTCGCCCGACGGCCGCTACGCCCTGGGCGACGACGAGTGGGCGGACGTCGAGTCGGCGATGGCGTACGCCCTGCTGCACGGGGCGACGTCGCTGGTGCTGATGGGCTGGTCGATGGGCGGGGCGCTCGTGCTGCAGGCGGCCACGCGGTCGACGCTGGCCGGTCGGGTGTCGGGCGTCGTGCTCGAGTCACCGGTCGTCGACTGGCGCACCACCCTCCGATTCCAGGGGGCGGCCATGCACGTGCCGCGGGTCGTCCAGGATCTCGTGCTGCGCCTCCTGATGTCTCCCGCGCTCTCGCGTCTGAGCGGGCGGCGCGGCCCGATCGATCTCGATCGACTCGACCTGGTGGCCGGCGCCGACGCCCTCGACGTGCCCGTCCTGCTGCTGCACAGCGACGACGACGGGTTCGTCCCGTCGACGGCGTCGCACGCCCTCGCGGATGCACGACCCGATCTCGTGCGTCTCGAGGTGTTCCGCACCGCGCGCCACACGAAGCTCTACAACTTCGACCCGCAGCGTTTCGAGGGGGTCATCGACGGGTGGCTGGGCCGTCTTCCACGAGCCAGCGGGCGTACAGCGCGCTCTGCTCGTCCATCAGCAGCTGACTGAGCGTCAGACGCGACGGGTCGAAGCGCTCGCGTCCGAAGACCGGCAGACCGCTGCCGATCACGATCGGCGAGGTGGAGAGGCAGAGCTCGTCGACCAGTCCGTCGTGCAGGAACTGCCCCGCGAGCGACGGCCCGCCCTCGCAGACGAGCGACAGCAGGCCGTGGGCGTGCAGCCGGTCGAGCACCGCGGCGGGCTCGAGGCGGCGGGACTCGTCGGCGCAGGTCAGGACGGTCGCGGCGCGGGCGACCTCGCCGCCGAGCGTGCGCCGGACCTCCGCCACCGCGGCCTCGGGGCAGACGACGACGACGCGCTCGGCGGCCTCCGGGTCCATCCGGTGCCCGGAGAGGTCGCCCGAGGACGTCACGACGACCAGCCGGGAGGTCTTGGGCACCCGGTAGCCCTCGGCGCGGACGCTGGCCGCTCCGACGACGACCCCGTCGGCGACCGCCCGGATCGCCGCGAGGATGGTGCGGTCCGTCGGGTTGCTGAGCGTCTCGGAGGTGCCGTCCGACCCGGCGGCGTCGCCGCTGACCGCGGTGATGAGGTTGAGGCGGGTCCAGGTCGCGGCCGGAGGCGCGTACAGGTCGCGCAGGCGACCGGGCGTCGCCTCGTGCTCGATGTCGAGCTCGAGACCGGTCTCGAGGGGACGCCCGGTCGTGTGCAGCACGCGCAGGGTCACGCGGTGGCGATCCTGTCGCGGATCTGACGCTTGGCGCGCGCGAGGAGGGCGGTCATGCCCCGGATGCGCAGCGGGCTGACGGCCTCGGTCAGGCCGATCGTCTGCGGGTAGTCGTCGGGCACGGCGTCGAGCACCTCGTCGACGGTCAGGCCGTCGAGGCCCTGAGCGAGGATCGAGGCGAAGCCGCGGGTCGTCGGGGCCTCCCGCGGGGCGGTGGCGTGCAGGTGGACGCGACCGTCGACGACCTCGACGAAGAGGTAGACGGGGCTCTGGCACTCCACCACCCGTTCGAGCAGGTCGGGGTGGTCGGCGAACCGGGCCGGCAGGTCGGGCAGCTCGTTCGAGAACTCGAGCAGCAGCTGCAGGCGGTCGCGCACCTCCAGCGCCGTGAATTCCTCGCGGATCTCGACGAGCGCGGCGGGCAGCGTGGTCCCGGTCACCGGGCGGGGACCTCTCCGGGTTCGCTGCCCTGCACGATGGGCACACGGACGGCGCTGCCCCATTCGGTCCACGAGCCGTCGTAGTTGCGGACGTTCTCGAAGCCCATCAGGTGGTGCAGCACGAACCAGGTGTGGCTCGACCGCTCGCCGATGCGGCAGTAGGCGACGACCTCGTCGCCGGTCTCGAGGCCGGCGCCGTCGCGGTAGATGGCGTCGAGCTCGGCGACGGGACGGAACCGCCCGTCCTCCGCCGCGGCCTTGCCCCAGGGGACGTTCGCGGCCGAGGGGATGTGCCCGGCGCGGAGGGCTCCCTCGTCGGGGTAGGCGGGGGCGGTGGTCCGCTCGCCCGAGTACTCCTCGGGGGAGCGGACGTCGATCAGGGGCTTGCCGAGGTGCTCGAGCACGTCGTCCTTGTAGGCGCGGATGACCGTGTCGTCGCGCTCCACGACCGGGTAGTCGCTCGTCTCGGGCTCGGGGGAGTCCGTCGTGTACTCGCGTCCCTCGGCCTCCCAGGCGGCGCGGCCGCCGTCGAGCAGCCGCACGTCGTCGTGACCGAACAGCGAGAACACCCAGAGCGCGTAGGCGGCCCACCAGTTGTTCTTGTCGCCGTAGACGACGATCGTCGTGTCGCGTCCGATGCCCTTCGACGACATCAGCCGGGCGAATCCCTCGCCGTCGATGTAGTCGCGGCGGACGGGGTCGTTGAGGTCGAGGTGCCAGTCGATCTTGACGGCGCCCGGGATGTGGCCCGTCTCGTAGAGCAGGACGTCCTCGTCGGACTCGACGACGACGAGACCGGGGGAGCCGAGGTGCTGCGCCAGCCAGTCGGTGCTCACCAGGCGTTCGGGGTGCGCGTAGTCGCTGAAACGGGCGGACGTGTCGTGCTCGACGACCATGGACTTACCTCCGGGTGTGTGTCTCCGCCTGCTGCGGAGCGCCGCGTGAGCGGCTGATGTTCGGGTTGCCGGTGAGCACTAAACTCAGGGGCAGTACGACCCCGTCGAGGCTACGCACCGCGCTTTGGCCTCGCACAGGGACTCCAGAGACTCTTCCACACATCGCTCGGCGGACGCCGGGCGTCACCGCGCTCCGTGCCCGATCGACCGTGAGGCCGCCCCGATGTCACCCGATCCCACCGCCAGCGTCGTCTCGCTGGTCGACCGCACCCCCTCGATCACGGGTGCCGAGATCGTCACCGCGCTCGTGCCTCCTCGGCAGTTCGTCGACGCGTCGCTCGAGAACTACCGCCCCGACGACGCCTTCCCCTCGCAGCACGAGGCCGTCGAGGCCGTGCGCTCGTTCGACGCGGCACCCGCGGGCGGCGCCCGACGAGGCCTGTTCAGGAGGCGCGCCGAGGCTCCGGCCGTGCTGCCCGGCCTCTATCTCGACGGCGGGTTCGGCGTCGGCAAGACGCATCTGCTCGCCGCGCTCTTCAACCGCAGCGGCGGACGCCGCTACTTCGGCACGTTCATCGAGTACACGGCGCTGGTCGGGGCGGTCGGCTACGCCGGTGCGGCTGCCCAGCTGAAGGGCGCGTCGCTCGTCTGCATCGACGAGTTCGAGCTCGACGACCCGGGCGACACGATGATGATGACACGACTGCTCGGCGATCTCGCCGACGACGGCACCCGGATCGCCGCGACCTCGAACACCCCGCCGAACGCCCTGGGCGAGGGGCGCTTCGCCGCCGCGGACTTCCTGCGCGAGATCCAGGGGCTCTCCGACCGGTTCCGCACGCTGCGGATCGACGGCGACGACTACCGGCGCCGCGAGGTCGAGGCGTCCGCCTCCGTGACCGACGACGTCGACGCCGCGCTCGCCACCGTGACCGGGCCGGTCTCCGTCGACGACTTCGGCGCGGTCGTGGCCCACCTGTCGACGGTCCACCCGAGCCGGTACGTCAAGCTCGTCGCCGGGCTCGAGGCCGTCGGGCTCCGCGACGTCTCGCCGCTCACGAGTCAGACCGACGCTCTGCGCTTCGTCGCCTTCGTCGACCGGCTGTACGACGGTCAGGTGCGCGTGGTCGCCTCCGGCACCCCGCTCGACTCGGTCTTCGGCGAGGAGATGCTGGCCGGCGGGTACCGCAAGAAGTACCTGCGGGCTGTCTCGCGACTGGTGGCGCTGACGTCCCTCTGACGTCGGCCCGACGCCCTTCCAGAGCCGCCCCGACGTTCTTCCGACATCGCTCCGATGACCTCCACAGGCCGTCGGCGGTCGTTTCGGGCCGGTGTGAAACACGTTGTTTACACGCGCCCGAATCGCGTTACATTCCCGAAACATCGGTGCACACGCAACGAAACCTCACCCCACGACACTGAGAGCCGCACCCCGGTCCCGCCCCCGCAGCCCGTGAACCCTCACGGTCGGGCGGCCGACCGTTGCCCCTGGCTCCCGAATCGAGAGGTGACTCACAGATGGATCAAGGCAATACCGCCTTCATGCTGATCACAGCAGCACTAGTGCTGCTCATGACCCCCGGCCTGGCGTTCTTCTACGGCGGCCTGGTCAAGGCCAAGAGCGTCATCAGCATGATGATGCTGAGCTTCGGGGCCATGGGCCTCATCGCCGTCCTCTGGGTCCTGTTCGGCTACTCGATCGCCTTCTCGAACGGACCCGAGGGGCCCGCCGGCACCGACACCTACATCGGCTGGGACGGCGTCTTCGGCTTCGACCCCTCGATGTTCAGCCTGAACTCGCTGTTCGTCGACAGCCTGGACCCGGCCGGCGCCTACCCGACCATCGCGTTCGCGGCGTTCCAGGCGACCTTCGCGATCATCACGGTCGCCCTCATCTCGGGTGCCATCGCCGACCGCGCCAAGTTCGGCGCCTGGATGATCTTCGCCGGGGTCTGGGTGACCATCGTCTACTTCCCGGTCGCCAGCTGGGTCTTCAACTTCACGCTCGGTGAGGACGGCTCGGTGGTCGACGGCGGCTGGATCGCCAGCATGGGAGTGATCGACTTCGCGGGCGGCACGGCGGTCCACATCAACGCCGGAGCCGCGGCCCTCGCCCTGGCCCTCGTGCTCGGCAAGCGGGTCGGATTCGCCAAGGGCGCCGACAAGCCGCACAACCCGCCCTTCGTGCTGCTGGGCGCCGGTCTGCTCTGGTTCGGCTGGTTCGGCTTCAACGCCGGCTCCGAGCTCGCGGCCGACGGCGTTGCCGCCCTCGCCTTCCTGAACACGATCGCCGCGCCGGCGGCAGCCATCCTCGGCTGGCTCGTCGTCGAGAAGATCAAGGACGGCAAGGCGACCTCCATCGGCGCCGCCTCGGGTGCCGTAGCCGGTCTCGTCGCGATCACCCCCGCCTGCGCCGCGCTCACGCCGTTCTGGGCCATGGTGCTCGGCGTCGTCGCCGGTGCGGTCTGCGCCCTCGCGATCGACCTCAAGTTCAAGCTCGGCTTCGACGACTCGCTCGACGTCGTCGGCATCCACCTCGTCGGCGGTCTGATCGGAACCCTCTACCTCGGCTTCTTCGCCAACGGCAGCGGTCTGATCTTCTCGGGTTCGCTCGACCAGCTGGGCATCCAGGCCGTCTCGGCCCTGGCCGTCATGGTCTACTCGTTCGTTCTCGCCTACCTGATCGGCTTCGTCATCGAGAAGACCATCGGGTTCCGCGTCAAGAACGAGGACGAGGTGGCCGGCATCGACCTCGCCATCCACGGCGAAGAGGGCTACGTCCTCGAGAACTCGCGCCAGTAGGCGCACCCCACCAGCACCACACGCACCACGAGGACGGCCCCGGTCAGACGACCGGGGCCGTTCCGCGTCCCCCAGCTCGCTCGTCTGTGCGGACACGCCCGTCCACCGCACACGAGCCGGGTAGAAGCGACCGGAACGAGAACAGGGCCCCGCATCTGCGGGGCCCTGTTCTCGTCTGCCTGGTGGGCGATACCGGACTCGAACCGATGACCTCTTCCGTGTGAAGGAAGCGCGCTACCAACTGCGCCAATCGCCCCTGCGGGACTCGTCGATGCTAGTGCATACGGGTGCCGGAGCGCCATTCGACACGGCCCCGAAGGAGGCGCGGTGCGGCCGGATGGGCCCCAGCAAGACACGAGGGTGACTCGATTTGGTATCTGGTCCGGGGTGTGGGTATTGTTCTTTTGCACGCAGAAATGCAAAGCGAAATGCGGATGTGGCGCAGTGGTAGCGCATCACCTTGCCAAGGTGAGGGTCGCGAGTTCGAATCTCGTCATCCGCTCGAGTGTCAAGCTCACCAGAGGGTGGTCCACCGACTGGTGGCCTCCTTCTGGGGGGCTGCTCGTATGGTGGAGTGGCCGAGAGGCGAGGCACCGGCCTGCAAAGCCGTTCACGCGGGTTCAAATCCCGTCTCCACCTCCAATCGATGCAGACCAAGGTCTACACTCGATGCAGTAATCCGCAACAGATGTGAACACAGTTTTGAGCGATTGGCGCAGCGGTAGCGCGCTTCCCTGACACGGAAGAGGTCGCTGGTTCGATCCCAGTATCGCTCACACACCGAAAGCCCCGGCATCCGCCGGGGCTTTCGTCATGTCCGGGTGTGGTCGGCCCGTCGGACTGTCCGCGCGGCGGCCCATCGGGCTGTCCCTTCGCAGGCCGCCCATGCGGGCGTGTCCGGCCGAAGCGGTCGGCTCGCGACGACCGTCTCGGCCGCACTCGCCCGGACTCGGCGCCGATCTCCCCACGCCTCGCCGTCCGGCGCTACTCGACCAGGCGCTCCGCCACCGCGTCGAGCAGGGCGTCGGCGACCTCCCGCTTCGACCCGCGGGCCTCGGCGACCTCCGCACCCTCACGGTCGATGACGATCACCGAGGTGTCGTCGGCGCCGAAGCCGGTCGTCCATCCCACCGAGTTCAGCACGAGCAGGTCGGCGCCCTTCCGCAGCTGCTTCGTCCGACCCAGCGCCACGAGCTCGTCGCGGTCCTCCGTCGTCTCGGCGGCGAACCCCACCACGACCTGACCGTCGCGGCGAGCGGCGACGAGACCCGCGAGCACGTCGGGGTTCCGGACGAGTCGCACGGTCATCTCGTCGCCGGTGTCGTCCTTCTTGATCTTGCCGGGGGCGACCTCGGCCGGCCGGTAGTCGGCCACCGCGGCGGTCATCACGACGACGTCGTGCGCGGCCGCCTCGGCGCCCATGGCGGTCTCCAGCTCGAGCGCGGACGAGACCGGGACGACGCGGATCGTCGGTGCTGCGGCCAGCGACTGCAGCACGGCCCCGTCCAACTCGGCAGCGACGACGGTCACGTCGGCGCCTCGTCGAGCCGCGGCGAGGGCGATGGCCGCACCCTGCTTGCCTGTCGAGCGGTTTCCGATGAACCGCACCGGGTCGAGGGGTTCGCGGGTGCCGCCTGCCGATACGACCAGGCGGACGCCGGCGAGGTCGGCGACCCGCGCCTCCTCGGCTCCCGCCGGATCAGTCGAGGAGGCGCGGGTCGCCACCGCGAGGGCCGCCGCGACGATCTCGTCCGGCTCGCTCAGTCGACCCGGCCCCGAATCGCCGCCGGTGAGCGGTCCGTCGGCGGGTCCGACCACCGTCACCCCGCGTCCGCGCAGCAGCTCGATGTTGGCGACGGTCGCCGCGTTGCGCCACATCTCGGTGTGCATCGCGGGGGCGACGACGAGCGGCGCGGTGCTGGCGAGGATCGTCGTGCCGAGCAGGTCGTCCGAGAGACCGTGCGCGATCTTGGCGAGGGTGTGGGCCGTGGCGGGGGCGACGACGATCAGGTCGGCCTGCTGCCCGAGCGCGACGTGCCGCACCTGCGCCACGTCGTCGAAGACCGAGGTGCGCACGGGGTTGCGGCTGATCGCCTCGAGGGTCGGTGCGCCGACGAATCGCAGGGCCGCCTCGGTCGGCACGACGTGCACGTCGTGACCCTGCAGCACGAGCCCGCGGACGACGCCGACGGCCTTGTACGCCGCGATCCCGCCCGAGATGCCGACCACGACGTTCAGCCGCCGCGACGATCCGGTCGGGTCGGCGGGGTCGGCGGGGTCGGTCGGGTCGGTCGGGTCGGTCGCGTCGGCGGGGGAGTGCGGGGAGGAGTCGTGCGTCACGGGAGTGCCCTGTCGATCGGTGCGGACGGTCGGCCGACCCGGGGCCCCGGTCGGTAGCGTTGCACTCCCACGATGCCGCATCTCGTGGCCGCCCGTCTGATCGCCGTGCGCGTCGCCGCACGGCGACCCCACGCGAGACACCCACCCGGAGGACCCTCATGTGCACCGTCGTCGTCTCGATCGCACCCGACTCCGACTGGCCCGTGGTGTTCTTCGGGCTGCGCGACGAATCCCCCGACCGCCCGTGGGACGAGCCCGGCGCCTGGTGGCCCGAGCTCGGCGACCGGGTCACGGGCGTGCACGACCGTGAGGCCGGGGGCGCCTGGCTGGCCGTCGCCACGCGGCCGAGCCGGGCGAGCGTCGTGCTGAACCGCCACGAGGAGCCGCCCGCGCCCGAGGGCGGCTGGGCCACGCGGGGTTCCCTCCCTCTGCGGGCCGCGGCCGACGGCGCCCTGCCCGTCGGACCGCAACGGACGCGGACCTTCAACCTGCTGACCGCGGACCGAGGAGGCGCGACCCACTCCATCTGGGACGGCTCGGCCACCCGGTCCACCCGTCTCGACCCCGGCGTCCACATGCTGACCCACGCCGCACCCGACGATCGGAGCGTGCCCCGCGTCGATCGCTGGCTGCCCCGGTTCCGCGATGTAGCGCCTCCTTCAGGGCCTCTCGCATCGGCCGCCGCAACCGACGCGGACGCCGGCGGCGAGGGCGACTGGGCTCCGTGGCTCGATCTGATCCGCGAGAGCAGCGCCCTCGCGGCGGACGACGACGATGCGCTCATCCGCTCCGACCTGGTCGACGGGAAGCTCTTCTCGTCCCTGTCGCTGAGTGCCGTCGCGGTCTCGGCGACGAGCGTCGCCCACCGGCACATCCGGCTCGACGGCGCCCCGTCGGTGACCGAGGCGCTGGCCCGCCGCTGACCCCCCCCCCGAGCTCACCACCGGGTCCACCACCGGTCCCGCCCGGAGAGTCCGATCGCAGCCGTCCCGAGGTCACGAAAGGACATCGGGAATCCCACCGCCGCCGTCGGCGTTAGGGTCGGGTGGCTCGTCCGACCCCGAGTCTCCGCAAAGGAACCCCGTGAAGATCACCGCCCCCCGCTCCGTCCGTCGCCTCTCCGTCGCCGGCGTCGTCGCCGCTGCAGCCCTCGCGCTGACGGCCTGCGCCCCCGCCTCGACCGACGGCGTCGTCACGCAGACCGGCGATGCGACCGCCGACACGAGCGCGGCGAAGAGCCTCGACGACATCCAGGAGTCCGGCGAGCTCGTCATCGGCACCGAGGGCACGTACCAGCCCTTCACCTACCACGAGGGCGGCTCCGGGGCGCTCACGGGCTATGACGTCGACGTCGCCACGGCCGTCGCCGAGAAGCTCGACCTGACTCCGACCTTCGAGGAGACCCAGTTCGACGCCCTGCTGGCCGGGCTCGACGCGGGGCGGTTCGACATCGTCGCCAACCAGATCTCGATCACCGACGAGCGTGAGGCCGGCTTCGACTTCTCGACGCCGTACACGGTGAGCCGCGGCGCCGTCATCACGGCCGCGGACAACACCGACATCACCTCGCTGGCCGACCTCGAGGGCAAGACCACGGCGCAGTCGCAGTCGAGCAACTTCTACACGACGGCCAAAGACGCCGGCGCCGACGTGCAGGTCGTCGAGGGCTGGGCCCAGTCGGTCGCCCTGCTCGAGCAGGGCCGCATCGACGCGACGGTGAACGACGAGCTGACCTTCCTCGACTACGTCAAGACGAACCCCGACAAGGCGGCCGCGATCAAGATCGCGGCGACGACCGACGACGTCTCGAACTCGGCGCTGGTCACCACCAAGGGCAGTGACGACCTCGTCGCGGCCATCGACGACGCCCTCGCCGAGCTGAAGGCCGACGGCACTCTCGCGGAGATCTCCGACCAGTACTTCGGCCAGGACGTCAGCGAGTAGTCGTGCAGTCCACCCTCGACCTCTTCGCGCGGTCGCTCTGGCCGATCGTGTCGGGAGCGCTCGTGGCGTCGATCCCGCTGGCGCTGATCTCGATGGCCCTGGGCCTCGTGATCGCCATCGTGATCGCGCTGATGCGACTGTCGGGGCGGATCTGGCTGGCCGGCATCGCCCGGTTCTACACCTCGGTCATCCGCGGAACCCCGCTGCTGGTCCAGCTGTTCGTCGTCTTCTACGGACTGCCCTCGCTCGGCATCCGGCTCGACCCGTGGCCCAGCGCCATCATCGCGTTCTCGTTGAACGTGGGCGGGTACGCCGCAGAGGTCATCCGCGCGGCCATCCTCTCGGTGCCGAAGGGCCAATGGGAGGCCGCGCACACGATCGGCATGTCGCGGGGGCTGGCGCTCCGGCGGATCATCCTGCCGCAGGCGGCCCGGGTGTCGGTGCCGCCGCTGTCGAACACGTTCATCAGCCTCGTCAAGGACACCTCGCTCGCGAGCGTCATCCTCGTCGTCGAGCTGTTCCGTCAGGCGCAGCAGATCGCTTCGGTCTCGAACGAGTTCCTCCTGATCTACCTCGAGGCAGCCCTGGTCTACTGGGTCATCTGCCTCATCCTGTCGTTCGGACAGGACGCCCTCGAGAAGAGATTGGACCGCCACGTTGCCCGCTGACGTCACCCCGCCTCCGGCATCGGGCGCCGATGCCACCGTCCTGACCGTCCGTGGTCTGCGCAAGAGCTTCGGCGAGAACGAGGTCCTCCGCGGCATCGACCTCGACGTCCGTCGTGGTCGGGTCGTCGCCATCATCGGGCCCTCCGGCTCGGGCAAGACGACCGTCCTGCGGTCGCTGAACAGCCTCGAGGTCCCCGACGCCGGCACGGTGACCCTCTCCGACGGCCGATCGATCGACTTCGGCGCCAAGGTCGGCAAGCGATACCTCACCGCCCTCCGCGACCGCTCGTCGATGGTCTTCCAGCACTTCAACCTGTTCCCGCACCTGACCGTGCTGCAGAACGTCGTCGAGGGCCCGGTGCGCGTGCAGAAGCGCGACCCGGGGGAGGCGCGGGCCGAGGCCGGAACGCTGCTCGCCCGGGTGGGCCTCGCCGAGAAGGCCGACGCCTACCCCGCCGAGCTGTCCGGCGGGCAGCAGCAGCGCGTGGGCATCGTCCGCGCCCTGGCGCTCCGCCCCGAGCTGCTGCTCTTCGACGAGCCCACCTCGGCGCTCGACCCCGAGCTGGTCGGCGACGTCCTGACGGTCGTCAAGGAGCTGGCCGACGACGGCTGGACGATGATCGTCGTCACCCACGAGCTCGAGTTCGCCCGGCGCGTCGCCGACGAGCTCGTCTTCATGGACGCCGGCGTGGTCGTCGAGCGCGGGCGCCCGGCCGACGTGCTGAGCCGCCCGCGCGAGGCCCGCACGCAGCAGTTCCTCCGGCGCGTGCTCAAGCCGCTCGACGACTGAGGCGACCGCCCGGTTACGACGACCCGCGCCTCCTCGGCCCTGTAACCGCAGGAGGCGCGGGTCGTTCCGGTCGAGCGGCCTCAGCCGAAGAGGCGGTGCGACGCGATGCGGGCGCCCTCCCCGAGGGCCGCGAGCTTCGCCACGGCGATCTGCGGGTGGATGCGTCCGCCGAGACCGCAGTCCGTCGAGGCGACGACCCGGTCGGGGCCGACCGTCGACGCGAACGCCTCGATGCGGTCGGCGACGAGCTCGGGATGCTCGACGACGTTGGTCGCGTGACTCACGACCCCGGGGGCGATCGTCTTGCCGGCGGGCAGCTCGACGTCGCGCCAGATCTTCCACTCGTGCTCGTGGCGCACGTTCGCGGCCTCGAACGAGTACGAGCCCGCGTCGATCTCGAGCATGAGATCGACGATGTGCCGGAACTCGATGTCCGTGGTGTGCGGGCCGTGCCACGAGCCCCAACAGAGGTGGAATCGCACCAGCTCTGGCGGGATGCCGCGGAGGGCGTGATTCAGCGCCTCGACCCGGATGCGGGTGAACGCCCGGTAGTCGTCGATGCTCGGCTCGGGGTTGATCTGGTCCCAGTTCTCCGCGATCGAGGGGTCGTCGATCTGCACGACGAGGCCCGCGCCGGTGATGGCGAGGTACTCCTCCCGCAGCACCTCGGCCCAGGCCCAGATGTGCTCCTCCTCGGTGGCGTAGAAGTCGTTCGCGATGCGTGCTCCGCTGCCCGGCGAGAGCGAGGTGATGAAGGCCGACGTGGCGTCGCCGGCCGCGACGCCGGTCGTGAGATTGGCGATGTCGGAGGCGATGGCGCTCTGCCCGACGTAGGTCAGCGGCCCGGTCGTGCTGGGGAAGGGCGTCGCCCCCGAGCCCGTGCCGATGCCCGACGTCGGGTCGGTGTACGCGTCGTGGAACCTCTGCCAGTCGCGTCGGTCGGGGAACGAGGTCAGGCGCACATCGCCGGGGCCCGAGCGCACCGGCTGCTGGCTGAAGATGTCCGAGCCGGTCAGCGACAGCCCGCCGACCCGCTGGAACGAGTACGACCACCAGGCGCCGTAGTCGACGGCGCTCGTCATGGCCTTGCCGTACTCGCCGTCCCCGACGATCGTGATGCCGAGGTCCTCCTGCCGGCGGACGAGGTCGGCGACGGCCGCGGTCAGCAGTTCGTCGAACTCGGGGGTCCGTTCGAGCGTGAAGCCGTCGGGCCCGAGGGCACGGGCGTCGTTGGCGGCGATGAGTTCGGGGGTGCGCGGCAGACTGCCGGCGTGACTGGTCTCGATGCGGTCAGGGCTCATGCCCTCATGCTGGCCGGGCTGCGGACCCGGCGCCACCCCCTCCGCGGCGCGCGTCACACGGCGTCATGCGCCGGAGTGGTGGGAACACGCGGGGCGGCCGGGCCGTTGGGTCGTCGTACCGTCGGCGACGATCAATAGGATCGACGGGAAAGGACACCGTGACCCAGATCTCCGCAAGGCCCAGCCCATCCGACTCGACCGGCGCTGCCGACGCGATCGGCGCTGTCGACGCGACCCGCGCCTCCTTCGCTTCGGGGCTCTCCGAGTCCGAGGTGCAGCGTCTCCGTGCCGACTTCCCGCTGCTCGACCAGACGGTGAACGACGAGCCGCTCGCGTACCTCGACTCGGGGGCCACGGCGCAGCGCCCGTCGAGCGTGCTCGACGCGGAGCGGGTGTTCCTCGAGACGATCAACTCGGCTGTGCACCGCGGTGCGCATACGCTGGCCGGTCTCGCGACCGAGGCCTTCGAAGACGCCCGGGCCATCGTCGCCGGGTTCGTCGGCGCCTCCGTCGACGAGATCGTCTGGACGGCGAACGCGACCGACGCCCTGAACCTCGTCGCCTACGGCTTCGCGAACGCGACGCACGGTCGCGGGGGAGCGCCGGCCCGCCGGTTCGCCCTCCGTCCCGGCGACGAGATCGTGCTCACCGAGGCCGAGCACCACGCGAACCTGGTGCCCTGGCAGGAGCTCGCGGCGACGACCGGGGCCGTGCTCCGGTTCGTCCCCGTCGACGACGACGGCGTCTGGTCGGCCGACGACCTGATCGCGCTGCTCGGCGACCGCACCCGGATCGTGGCGTTCGCGCACGTGTCGAACGTCACCGGGCAGATCGCCGAGGTCGAGCGCCTCGTCGAGGCCGCGCACGCCGTCGACGCCCTCGTCGTGCTCGACGCCTGTCAGTCGGCGCCGCACCGACCGCTCGACCTCCCGGCCCTGGGGGTCGACTTCGCCGCCTTCTCGGGGCACAAGATGCTCGGTCCGACCGGCATCGGCGTCCTCTACGGGCGGGCCGAGCTGCTCGACGCGCTGCCGCCGTTCAAGACGGGCGGATCGATGATCACCACCGTGACGCTCGAGGGCTCCGAGTACCTGCCCTCGCCGCAGCGCTTCGAGGCGGGCACCCAGCCGGTGTCCCAGGCCGTGGCGCTGGCCGAAGCCGTCCGTTACCTCGAGGCCGTCGGTCTCGATCGCATCCGCGCGCACGAAGAGACGCTCGCCGAGCGACTCGTCGCGGGTCTCGCCGCCGTCCCCGGCGTCCGCGTCGTCGGACCGCCCGCGGGCGTGGCCCGCTCCGGTCTGGCGTCATTCGTCGTCGACGGGGTGCACGCGCACGACGTCGGGCAGTACCTCGACGCCTCGGGCATCGCGGTCCGCGTGGGGCACCACTGCGCGCAGCCGCTGCACCGGCGCCTCGGCGTCGCCGCGACCACCCGTGCCAGCACGTACCTGTTCAGCACCGAGGCCGAGGTGGACCGCCTCCTCGACGGCGTCGCCGGAGTCCGGGCGTACTTCGAAGTCGAGGGGTCCGAGCGATGAGCGCCTCCCTCGACTCCCTCTACCAGCAGGTCATCCTCGATCACGCGAAGCGACGGCACGGCGACGGCGAGCTGCCCGGCGCGCAGGCCGAGCACTTCGAGCGGAACCCCACCTGCGGCGACGAGATCACCGTCCGGCTCTCGGTCGACGAGGCCACCGGGCGCATCGACGGGTTCGCCTGGCAGGGCGCCGGCTGCTCCATCTCGATGGCGTCCGCCTCGGTCCTCAGCGAGCTGGCCCCCGGCCGCACCCTCCCCGAGCTGCGGCTGCTGATCGACGAGTACCGCGCGATGATGCGCTCCCGCGGGGCGGGCGAGCCCGACGACGAGGTGCTCGGCGACGCGGTCGCGTTCCACGGCGTCTCGAAGTTCGTCATGCGCGTCAAGTGCGGGATGCTCGCCTGGGTGGCCGCCGAGGCGTGCGCGACCGAGCTCGCGGTCGTCCCGACCGGGAGGGCCGAGGAGGCGCGGGGCACGATCGATCCCGGCTCCGCGCCCGTCTAAACTGACCTGGTCCCTCCCACGTAAGGAACCTCACGACCGTGACAGATCAGACCGTCCCCGCCGCCCCCGCCTCGACCGACCTGCAGCCCGTCGAGGTGTCCGAGACGACGACGGGCTTCGAGATCTTCACGGACCGCTCGGTGGTGGCCCTGCGGGTCGACGGCGAGCTGCGCGATCTGGCGACCGAGCTCCACGCGGGCGACGTCGCCGAGCCGGTCCTGATCGGGTCGAACGACGGGCTCGCCATCCTCCGGCACTCGGCCGCGCACGTCATGGCGCAGGCCGTCCAGGCGATCAACCCGTCGGCCAAGCTCGGCATCGGTCCGCCCGTCACCGACGGCTTCTACTACGACTTCGACGTGGCCGAGCCCTTCACCCCCGACGACCTCAAGGCCATCGAGAAGGGCATGGAGCGCATCATCAAGCAGGGCCAGCGCTTCCGTCGCCGGGTCGTCACCGACGCCGAGGCCCGCGAGCTGCTGGCGGCCGAGCCGTTCAAGCTCGAGCTGATCGGCCTCAAGGGCGGGTCGAGCGACGAGATCGGCGACGACGGCGAGTCCGTCGAGGTCGGTGGCGCAGAGCTCACCGTCTACGACAACGTCGACCCCAAGACCGGCGACGTGATCTGGTACGACCTCTGCCGGGGTCCCCACCTGCCGAGCACGCGCCTCCTCGGCAATGCCACGAAGCTGATGCGGGTGGCGGCGGCCTACTGGCGGGGCTCCGAGAAGAACCCGCAGCTGCAGCGCATCTACGGCACCGCCTGGCCCACCAAAGACGAGCTGCGCGCCTACCAGTCGCGACTCGAGGAGGCCGCGAAGCGCGACCACCGCAAGCTCGGCGTCGAGCTCGATCTGTTCTCCTTCCCCGACGAGATCGGCTCCGGTCTCGCGATCTTCCACCCCAAGGGCGGCATCATCCGTCGCGAGATGGAGGACTACTCCCGGCGGCGTCACGAGGCGGCCGGCTACGACTTCGTGTACACGCCGCACATCACCAAGGCGAGCCTGTTCGAGACCTCGGGTCACCTCGGCTGGTACAAGGACGGCATGTTTCCGGCCATGAAGCTCGACGAGGCCCGGAACGACGAGGGCGAGATCACCCGTCAGGGCGCCGACTACTACCTCAAGCCCATGAACTGCCCGATGCACATCCTCGCCTACCGGTCGCAGCCCCGGTCGTACCGCGATCTGCCGCTCCGCCTGTTCGAGTTCGGCACGGTGTACCGCAACGAGAAGTCCGGCGTCATCCACGGGCTGACCAGGGTCCGGGGCATGACCCAGGACGACGCGCACATCTTCACGACCCGCGACAAGATGAAAGACGAGCTGACCGGCACGCTGAACTTCGTGCTCTCCCTGCTCCGCGACTACGGCCTGACCGACTTCTACCTCGAGCTCTCCACCAAAGACCCGGAGAAGTACGTCGGCGACGACGACATCTGGGAGACCGCGACGGCGACCCTCCGCGAGGTCGCGGAGGAGTCCGGTCTCGACCTCGTGCCCGACCCCGGCGGGGCCGCGTTCTACGGGCCCAAGATCTCCGTCCAGGCACGCGACGCCATCGGGCGCACCTGGCAGATGTCGACCGTCCAGCTCGACTTCAACCTGCCCGAGCGCTTCGACCTCGAGTACGCGGCGGCGGACGGCACGCGCCAGCGCCCGGTCATGATCCACCGCGCCCTCTTCGGCACGATCGAGCGCTTCTTCGGTGTGCTGACCGAGCACTACGCCGGTGCGTTCCCCGTCTGGCTCTCGCCCGAGCAGGTCGTCGCCGTGCCCGTGGCCGACGAGTACGGCGAGTACCTCGACGGCGTGGTCGCGCGTCTCCGAGCCGAGGGCGTCCGCGCCCGGGTCGACCACGGCGACGACCGGTTCCCGAAGAAGATCCGCACGCACACGAAGTCCAAGGTGCCGTACCAGCTGATCGCCGGAGAAGAGGACCGCGCCGCGGGCGCCGTGAGCTTCCGTTACCGCGACGGAACGCAGGAGAACGGCGTCCCGATCGACGACGCGATCGCGAAGATCCTCACGGCGATCCAGACCAAGGCCCAGGTCTGACCGTGTCCGATCCCGCGGCCACCGAGGCCTCGGGCGACTTCGCCGCCGTTCCCGACGCCTTCCAACGTCTGTGGACCCCGCACCGTGCGGTCTACGTCGGGCAGGGGCAGGGCGCGCACGACGACGACTGCCCGTTCTGCGAGGCGCCGTCGAAGTCCGACGACGACGCGCTCATCGTCGCGCGGGGTGAGCACGCGTACGTCGTGCTCAACCTCTTCCCCTACAACCCGGGGCACCTCCTGGTGTGCCCGTATCGCCACGTCGCGACCTACGACCTGGCGACCGTCGACGAGGTGACCGAGATCGCCGCCCTCACGCAGATCGCGATGCGGGTGCTCACCGTCGTATCGCGTGCCCAGGGGTTCAACATCGGGATGAACCAGGGCCAGGTCGGGGGAGCGGGCATCGCCGAGCACCTCCACCAGCACATCGTGCCGCGGTACGGCGGCGACTCGAACTTCTTCCCGATCATCGCCGAGACCAAGGCTGTCACCCGACTTCTGGGCGACGTCCGCGCCGCCGTCGCCGAGGCCTGGCCCGCGACCGATCGGGCGTCGGACCCGTCGACGACCCGACAGTCCTGAACAGCCCTAGAATGGAAGGCATCATGAGCGACACGACCCCCGCCTCCACCTCGTCCGCCACAACCGGTTCGGACCGCGTCAAGCGCGGTCTCGCCGAGATGCTCAAGGGCGGCGTCATCATGGACGTCGTCAACGTCGAGCAGGCCAAGATCGCCGAAGACGCGGGGGCTGTCGCCGTCATGGCCCTCGAGCGCGTCCCCGCCGACATCCGCTCGCAGGGCGGCGTGGCGCGGATGAGCGACCCCGACATGATCGACGAGATCGTCGCAGCCGTCTCGATCCCCGTCATGGCCAAGGCCCGCATCGGCCACTTCGTCGAGGCGCAGATCCTGCAGACCCTCGGTGTCGACTACATCGACGAGTCCGAGGTGCTGAGCCCCGCCGACTACGTCAACCACATCGACAAGTGGAACTTCACCGTGCCGTTCGTGTGCGGAGCGACCAATCTCGGCGAGGCGCTCCGCCGCATCACCGAGGGTGCGGCCATGATCCGCTCCAAGGGCGAGGCCGGCACGGGCGACGTCTCCGAGGCCACCAAGCACATCCGCACCATCTCGAAGGAGATCGCGCAGCTGCAGGGCCTCAAGACCGACGAGCTCTACGTCGCCGCGAAAGAGCTCCAGGCCCCCTACGAGCTCGTCAAGGAGATCGCCGAGACGGGCAAGCTGCCGGTCGTTCTCTTCACCGCGGGCGGGGTCGCGACGCCCGCCGACGCCGCGCTCATGATGCAGCTCGGCGCCGACGGCGTCTTCGTGGGCTCCGGCATCTTCAAGTCGGGCAACCCGGCCGAGCGTGCCCGGGCCATCGTCAAGGCGACCACCTTCTTCGACGACCCGCAGGTCGTGGCCGACGCGTCGCGCGGTCTGGGCGAGGCCATGGTCGGCATCAACGTGCCCGACCTGCCGGCGCCCCACCGTCTCGCCGAGCGTGGCTGGTAACAGCACGCAGGTGGGTCGGCGGTCACCTCGCGTCGGTGTCCTGGCGCTCCAGGGCGATTTCCGTGAGCACATCGGCGTCCTGACGTCACTCGGCGCAGAAGCGGTGCCGGTTCGCCGGGCATCCGAGCTGGCATCCGTCGACGGTCTCGTGATTCCCGGGGGCGAGTCGGGCGTGATGGATAAACTGACCCGCCTGTTCGATCTCGCCGGCCCTCTCCGCGCCGCGATCGATGACGGCCTGCCGGTGTACGGCACCTGCGCCGGGCTCATCATGCTCTCCGACCGCATCGTGGACGGCATCGCCGGGCAGAAGAGCCTCGGCGGTCTCGACGTCGCCGTCCGGCGCAACGCGTTCGGAAGTCAGACCGACTCCTTCGAGACCGATGTCGTTGTCCCCGTCATCGGGGCGCCGCCCGTGCACGCCGTCTTCATCCGGGCCCCGGTGGTGACCGAGGTCGGGCCGCTGGCCACGGCGATCGGCGTCCTCGACGACGGCCGTGTCGTCGCCGTCGAGCAGGGCAACCTGCTCGGCACCTCGTTCCACCCCGAGGTGACCGACGACTACCGGTTCCACGCGTACTTCCTCGACAAGGCCCGTGCCCGGGCATCGCGGTAGACTCGTCCCGATTTCCGCCAGCAGTTGAAGGAGCACCGTGTCCGGGCATTCCAAGTGGGCAACGACCAAGCACAAGAAGGCCGTCATCGACAGCCGCCGTGCCAAGTCGTTCGCCAAGCTCATCAAGAACATCGAGGTCGCAGCCAAGCAGGGCGGGGCCGACATGTCGGGCAACCCGACGCTGGTCGACGCCGTTCAGAAGGCGAAGAAGACCTCCGTCCCGAACGACAACATCGACAGGGCGATCAAGCGCGGTGCCGGTCTCAGCGGTGAGAGCGTCGACTACCAGACGATCATGTACGAGGGCTACGGCCCGAACGGCGTCGCCCTCCTGATCGAATGCCTCACCGACAACAAGAACCGCGCGGCGGCGAACGTGCGGACCGTGATGTCCCGCAACGGCGGGACGATGGCCGACCCGGGCAGCGTCGCCTACAACTTCAGCCGCAAGGGCGTCATCGCGGTCATGAAGAACGGCGACCTCACCGAGGACGACGTGCTGACGGCGGTCCTCGACGCCGGCGCCGAAGAGGTCACGGACCGCGGCGAGGGCTTCGAGATCGTCACGGAGGCCTCCGATCTCGTGCCGGCCCGCTCCGCATTGCAAGAGGCCGGCATCGACTACGACTCGGCCGACATCGAGTTCGTCCCCGGTCTCAAGATCGAGGTCGACCTCGAGACGGCACGCAAGGTCTTCCGGCTCATCGACGCCCTCGACGACGACGACGACGTCCAGAACGTCTACGCGAACCACGATGTCCCCGCCGACGTCCAGTCGGCGCTCGACGACGACGACGAGTAGCAGCCCCCGGTGACGCTCCGGGTGCTCGGCATCGACCCGGGACTCACCCGGTGCGGCGTGGGTGTGATCGAGGTGTCGGCGACCCGGCGGCCTTCCCTGGTGGCGGTGCACGTCATCCGATCGGCTGCCGACTCTCCCCTCGAGCAGCGACTGCTGACCATCGGCCGGGGCATCGAAGCGCTCGTCGACGAGCACCGGCCCGACGCGATGGCGATCGAGCGCGTCTTCGCGCAGAACAACCTGCGCACGGTGATGGGCACCGCTCAGGTCAGCGGCCTGGCTCTCCGGGCTGCCGCCGAGCGCTCGATCCCGGTCGCGCTCCACACCCCTTCCGAGGTGAAGGCTGCGGTGACGGGCTACGGTTCGGCCGACAAGGCCCAGGTGGGGGCGATGGTCGCGCGCCTCCTGGGGTTGACCGAGGCGCCGAAGCCCGCCGATGCAGCCGACGCCCTGGCTCTGGCCATCTGCCATGCCTGGCGTCGCGACGGTTTGGGCGGCGGGGCGGGCGGCACTGCGACCGCGCCCGCCGGCGCCAGCACGCTCACTCCCGCGCAACGGGCGTGGCGGGACGCCGAGAAGACCCTGCGAACTCCTAGGCTGGGCGCATGATCTCGAGTGTCCGCGGCACCGTCCTGTCTGCTTCCGGGGCGTCCGTCGTCGTCGAGGTCGGGGGAGTGGGCCTCCGGGTGGGTGTCACCCCTCAGGTCGCTCTGACCGTCCACCCCGGCGACACGGCGCGCCTCTTCACCACGCTCATCGTCCGAGAAGACGATCTCTCGCTGTTCGGATTCCTCGAGCTGGAAGAGCTCGAGGTGTTCGACCTCCTGCGTGGCGTGACGGGCGTCGGCCCCAAGTCCGCCCAGGGTGTCCTCGCGACCCTCACCCCGAACCAGATCGCGCAGGCCGTCCTCGACGAGGACGACGCCGCGTTCCGTCGGGTCTCCGGCATCGGCCCCAAGACCGCGAAGCTCATCGTGCTCTCGCTGGCAGGCAAGCTCGACGTCGCGCCGTCCGCCTCGAGCGTCACCGCGGCCTCGACCACGGCGTCCGATGTGCTCGTGGCCCTCGTCGGTCTCGGCTGGGCCGAGCGCGAGGCTCAGGCGGCCATCGACGCCGTCGTGACCGAGACCGGTCAGGACTCCGGGCTCGCCGTGCCGCAGCTGCTGCGTGCGGCGCTCGGTCGACTGGGTCCGCAGAAGTCCCCGGCGTCGCGCGCATGAGCGACGACGACATCACCCGCCCGACCATCGAGTCCGAGACGGAGCTCGCCTTCGAGGGGGCCCTCCGCCCGTCGTCTCTCGCCGAGTTCGTCGGTCAGACGAAGGTCAGAGGACAGCTGCAGCTGCTCCTCCGGGCGGCCGAGATGCAGAACCGGTCTCCGGACCACATCCTCCTGGCCGGCCCGCCCGGTCTCGGCAAGACGACGCTCGCGATGATCGTCGCCCACGAGAGCTCCCGACCGCTCCGCATGTCGTCCGGTCCGGCCATCCAGCACGCCGGGGACCTCGCCGCCATCCTGTCGGCGCTCGTCCCGGGCGAGGTGCTCTTCATCGACGAGATCCATCGCATGGCCCGTTCGGCGGAGGAGATGCTCTACCTCGCCATGGAGGATTACCGGATCGACATCATGGTCGGCAAGGGAGCAGGGGCCACGAGCATCCCCCTCGAGCTGTCGCCGTTCACCCTCGTCGGGGCGACCACCCGGAGCGGCATGCTCCCGAATCCCCTCCGCGACCGCTTCGGTTTCACGGCCCATCTCGAGTTCTACGACGAGGCCGAGCTCACCGAGGTGCTGCGCCGGGCCGCGTCGCTGCTCGGCGTCGACGTCGACGCCCGGGCTCTGGCCGAGATCGCCGGCCGCTGCCGAGGCACCCCTCGAATCGCCAACCGCCTCCTCCGACGGGTCCGCGACTACGCGCTCGTGCACGAGCGACCCGCCGACCTCGCGACGGTGCGCGAGGCTCTGGCTCTCTACGACGTCGACGACCTGGGTCTCGACCGACTCGACCGCGAGGTGCTGTCGACGATCCTGAAGCGCTTCGACGGAGGTCCCGTCGGGCTCAACACCCTCGCGGTCTCCGTCGGCGAGGAGGCCGACACCATCGAGTCGGTGGTCGAGCCGTTCCTCGTCCGGGCGGGTCTCGTCACGCGGACCCCGAGGGGCCGGATCGCGACGCCGGAGGCCTGGCGGCACTTCGGCCTCGCCCGCGACTCAGGGGGCCTCTTCGCCGATGATCTATAATTCCACCAGGTCGGTCGGCGCACAGAGCTAACCGGGTCGCCGACGCCCA
Organism: Frigoribacterium sp. CFBP9030; assembly: GCF_034045195.1. Classification (NCBI taxonomy): domain Bacteria; kingdom Bacillati; phylum Actinomycetota; class Actinomycetes; order Micrococcales; family Microbacteriaceae; genus Frigoribacterium; species Frigoribacterium sp. CFBP9030. The sequence goes on along the minus strand of NZ_JAXCWG010000002.1, from coordinate 356,098 downwards.
CACCCCACGAGCTTCGAAAGGCAGTTCCGCATGGACGCCACAACCCTGATCATGGTCCTCCTCCTGGTGGTCCTCGTCTTCTTCATGTTCCGCAACAAGAAGAAGCGGGACAATCAGCAGGCCGACCTCCAGCGCAAGATGGTCCCAGGCGTCGAGGTCATGCTCACGTTCGGGCTCTACGGCACGGTCGTCTCGATCGACGACGAGACCAACGTCGCCGAGGTCGAGGTCGCACCCGGCACGATCGTCAAGGTGCACCGTCAGACCCTGGGCCGCGTCGTCGAGCCCGTCGTCGTCGAGACGAGCAGCGAGACCGACGGCGACGACGCCCTCGACCGCCCCGTGATCGACTCGACCTCCACGGGCTCCCTCGACGAGTCGCCCGCATACGGCGAGCGTGCCGACGAGCCGCGCATCGACACGACCCCGTCGAAAGACTCCGACAAGCCCACTGCCTGATCCGTCCGCCCGGTCGTGTCCTGACGACCGGGCCCGACACGCGCGCGCTCCGACCGGGCGCGCGTTCCCATGAGAAAGCTGAGTTCCTCCGTGGCACGTTCGACGCCGGTGAAGAAAGCCATCCGATCGCTGACCTGGCTCCTGGTCATCATCGCCGGGTTGACGGCCCTGAACGGCACGGCGACCGTGCTGAACGACTCCGGTCGAGACGGTTGGTGGAACGGCGCGAGCTGGGTCCCCGAGCTGGCGCTCGATCTGCAGGGTGGCACGCAGATCACGCTGGCCGCCCAGCTGCAGAACGGCGAGACGGTGTCGAGTCAGCAGCTCGACCAGGCGGTGACGATCATCCGTCAGCGCATCGACTCCGCGGGCGTCTCCGAGTCGGAGATCACCAAGCAGGGCAGCCAGAACATCGTCGTCTCGATCCCCGGTCGACCCGACAACGCGACTCTCGAGCGCATCGAGGCCTCGGCCAAGCTGTCCTTCCGCCCGGTCCTGTTCACCGGGGCGGCGTCCAGCGCCGAGGTGGGCGGCGAGGCCGACGGCGCGAGCGCCAGTCCGAGCGCCGGCTCGACCACCGCGCCCTACACGCCGAACCCCGACCTCGAGAGCACACCGACGGCGTCGCCGACCAACGGCTCCGACCTCGCGTGGATCACACCCCAGCTCGCAGACGTCTACGAGAACTACAACTGCGCGGCCGACAACGACCTCGCGACGGCGCCCGACGACGAGCCCCTCGTGACCTGCTCGACCGACGGCACGGCCAAGTACATCCTCGGCCCCGTCGAGGTGGCGGGCAGCGACATCAGCGACGCCACGAACGGGCTGGCCACCGACGCGCAGGGCAACTCGACCAACACCTGGGCCGTCAACCTCGAGTTCGACGGTCAGGGCACCGACCAGTTCGCCGACGTCACGTCGCGACTCGTCACCCTCCAGGCCCCGCAGAACCAGTTCGCGGTCACCCTCGACAACCAGGTGATCACGGCTCCGTCCGCCAACGCCGCCATCACCGACGGTCGCGCGCAGATCACCGGCCAGTTCACGCAAGACAGCTCGAAGGCACTCGCAGACCAGCTGAAGTTCGGCGCTCTGCCGCTCAGCTTCTCCGTCCAGAGCAACGAGACGATCACCGCAACACTGGGGCAGACCCAGCTGGTCAGCGGGCTCATCGCCGGTCTGATCGGCCTCATCCTCGTGGTGATCTACTCGCTGATCCAGTACCGGGCGCTGGCGTTCGTGACCGTGCTGTCGCTGATCATCGCCGCCGTGCTCACCTACCTCGTGATCGCGATCCTGTCGTGGCGCGAGGGGTACCGCCTGTCGCTCGCGGGGGTGACGGGGCTGATCGTCGCCATCGGCATCACCGCGGACTCCTTCATCGTCTACTTCGAGCGGATCCGAGACGAGCTGCGCGACGGGCGGATCCTCGAGAACGCCGTCGAGTCCGGCTGGAAGCGCGCGATCCGCACGATCATCGCCTCCGACACGGTCAACTTCCTCGCGGCCATCACCCTCTTCATCCTCGCCGTCGGCAACGTCAAGGGCTTCGCCCTGACTCTGGGGATCACGACGGTGATCGACCTGATCGTGGTGTCGCTCTTCACGCATCCGATGCTGCAGCTCATCGCCCGCACTCGGTTCTTCGGCGAGGGGCACTCGTTCAGCGGCCTCAATCCGAGAGCGCTGGGTGCCGTCTACCGGGGCAGGGCGCAGTTCCGCGAACCCGTCGTGGCCCGTGGTCGGAAGAAGGCGGGCGGTCGTGAGGCCGTCATCCGCCAGACCATCGCCGAGCGTAAAGCCGCCGAGAAGAACACCCGTCCGGGCGACAACGCGTCCGGCGACGAAGGGACCAACTCCTGATGGCCAGCTTCTCGAAGTTCGGTAACGACCTCTACACCGGCTCGCGATCGTTCGACATCGTCGGTCGACGCAAGACCTGGTACTGGATCGCCGCGCTGATGATCCTCATCTCCGTCACCGTCCCGTTCCTCCGCGGCGGATTCCACTTCGGCATCGAGTTCACCGGCGGCTCCGAGTTCCAGATCGCCCAGCCCGCCGAACTCGATCAGGACATCGCCGCCGAGACGGTCGACGAGGTCGTCCCGAACTCCAACCCGCGGGTGACGCAGGTCGGCACCGACACGATCCGAGTCCAGACCTCCCAGCTCGAGGCGGCCCAGACCAACGACCTCGCCGCGGCGCTGGCGACGGCGTACGACGTCCCCGACGACCGCGTGACCTCGTCGTTCATCGGCGCGTCGTGGGGCGCTGACATCACGGGTCAGGCGATCAAGGGCCTGGTGATCTTCCTGATCCTCGCCGCCATCGGCATGACGCTCTACTTCCGCACCTGGAAGATGTCGCTCGCGGCGATGACCGCCCTGCTGCACGACCTCGTGCTGACGGCCGGCATCTACGGCATCGTCGGCTTCGAGGTCACCCCGGCCGCCGTGATCGGGTTCCTGACCATCCTCGGCTACTCGCTCTACGACACCGTCGTGGTGTTCGACAAGATCCGGGAGAACACCTCCGAAGACGGCGAGGGTTCGCGGCGCACGTTCGGTCAGTCGATCAACCTGGCGGTCAACCAGACGCTGGTCCGGTCGATCAACACCTCGGTGGTCGCCCTGCTCCCGGTCGCGGCCATCCTCTTCATCGGTGCATTCGTCCTCGGTGCGGGCACGCTGCGTGACATCTCACTGGCGCTGTTCATCGGCATCCTGGTGGGCACGTACTCGACGATCTTCATCGCGTCGCCTCTGTACGCCACCCTCCGGATGCGCGAGCCCGAGATCGCCAAGCGAGACGCCCGCAAGGTGGAAGCCTCCGACGCGACCCTGGTGGAGGCACCGTGAGCCCCGTCGACGACCTCCCCGGGGTCAGCGCCGCCGAGGCCATCGAACGCGCCCGAGCGGGCACGCCCTTGATCGACGTCCGCGAGCAGTCCGAATGGGACGCCGGGCACGCCCCCGAGGCGCGACTCGTCCCGCTCTCCGAACTCGGCGATCGTCTCGATGACGTCCCCGCCGATCAGCAGGTGCTCGTGGTCTGCCACGCGGGCATGCGCTCACTCCGGGCGACGGCGGCACTGCGGCGTGCCGGCATCGACGCGGTCAACGTCGAGGGCGGGATGCTCGCGTGGCGAGATGCCGACGGAGACCTCACCTCCGAGAACGGCGCCCCGGCGTCGGTCGACTGAACCAGAGCGAGTAGCGTTGCCCTGCCGGACCCTCTGCACATCGCGGGCCGTCCGCATCGGCGTCCGTGACCACGAGAGCGAGGGTCGTCCGTGACCGAGATCACCACCAGTCAGAGTGCGCCCTCGTCCGAGCCCGCCGGAGGCACGGCGTCGCTCCGTACCCTCCTCCCGCGTCTCTTCTCGCGCAGTCAGCCCGCGGGCGCCGTCGACCGCCTCGTCAAGACGGTGCGGATGCACCACCCCAAGGCCGACCTGGTCATCATCGAGCGGGCCTACTCGGTGGCAGAGAAGGCCCACCGCGGCCAGCTGCGCAAGAGCGGCGAGCCGTACATCACCCACCCCGTCGCGGTGGCGCAGATCCTCGCCGATCTCGGCATCGGCTCCAAGACCATCGCGGCAGCCCTGCTCCACGACACCGTCGAAGACACCGACTACACGCTGGCGATGCTCCAGAACGACTTCGGTGACGAGATCACGATGCTCGTCGACGGCGTCACGAAGCTCGACAAGCTGAAGTACGGCGACAGCGCGCAGGCCGAGACGGTCCGCAAGATGGTCGTGGCGATGTCGAAGGACATCCGCGTGCTGGTGATCAAGCTCGCCGACCGTCTGCACAACGCCCGCACCTGGGGCTTCGTCGAGAGTGCCTCCGCGACGCGCAAGGCCACCGAGACGCTCGAGATCTACGCGCCGCTGGCCCATCGTCTCGGGATCCAGACCATCAAGTGGGAGCTGGAAGACCTCTCGTTCGCCGTGCTCCACCCCAAGCTCTATGTCGAGATCGACAACCTCGTGAAGCAGCGGACGCCGCAGCGGGAGCAGTTCGTCCAGAACGTCATCAACGCCGTCAAATCCGATCTCAAGTCGACGAAGATCCGCGGCGACGTGGTCGGCCGACCGAAGCAGTACTACTCGATCTACCAGAAGATGATCGTGAGAGGCCGCGAATTCGACGAGATCTACGACCTCGTCGGCATCCGAGTGCTGGTCAACTCGCTGCGTGACTGCTACGCCGTGCTGGGGTCCATCCACGCCAGATGGAACCCGATCCCCGGTCGTTTCAAGGACTACATCGCGACACCCAAGTTCAACCTCTACCAGTCGCTGCACACCACCGTCATCGGCCCCAAGGGACGTCCGGTCGAGATCCAGATCCGCACGCACGAGATGCATCAGCGTGCCGAGTTCGGCGTCGCCGCACACTGGAAGTACAAGCAGCGGATGAACGGCGGGCGCGACGAGTCCGCCACCGGCACCCGGACCGACACCGACATGGCCTGGCTCGCGCACATCTCCGACTGGCAGGCCGAGACGGCCGACCCGGGGGAGTTCCTCGACAGCCTCCGCTTCGAGATCGGTGCGAAGGAGGTCTACGTCTTCACGCCTCAGGGAAAGGTCATCGGTCTGCCCTCCGGTGCGACGCCGGTCGACTTCGCCTACGCCGTGCACACCGAGGTCGGTCACCGCACCATGGGCGCCAAGGTCAACGGTCGGCTGGTCCCCCTCGAGAGCGCGCTGTCCAGCGGCGACGTCGTCGAGGTGTTCACCTCGAAGAACCCGGACTCCGGGCCGAGCCAGGACTGGCTCATGTTCGTCAAGAGCCCCCGCGCCCGCAACAAGATCCGGCAGTGGTTCACCAAAGAACGCCGCGACGAGGCGATCGAGCAGGGCAAGGACGCCATCGCCCGGGCCATGCGCAAGCAGAACCTGCCGCTGCAGAAGCTGATGAACCAGGACAGCATCGCCGAGGTCGCCGCCCTGCTGCGATATGACGACGTGTCGAGTCTCTACGCGGCCGTCGGCGAGGGTCACCTGTCGACCCAGTCCGTCATCGAGAAGATCCTGTCGGCCGTCCAGCAGCAGACCGAGGTCGAGGAGGGCGAGTTCGAGTTCCCGAGCAAGGGCGCCACCCGTCCCCTCCGCAACAGCGACTCGGGGGTGCTCGTCCGGGGTGCTCCTGACATCCTCGTCAAGCTCGCCAAATGCTGCACGCCGGTGCCGGGAGACCAGATCGTCGGCTTCGTGACACGCGGGCAGGGGGTGAGCGTGCATCAGGCGACGTGCCACAACGTCCAGAGCCTGATGAACGAGCCCGAGCGGATGATCGAGGTCGAGTGGGCACCGTCGTCGAAGAGCGTGTTCCTCGTCCAGATCCAGATCGAGGCCCTTGATCGGAGCGGCCTGCTCAGCGACGTCACCCGGGTGCTCAGCGAACACCACGTGAACATCCTGTCGGCGAGCGTCTCGACATCCGACGAGCGTCTCGCCCTCAGTCGGTTCGTCTTCGAGATGGGTGACACGACCCACCTCGACCGGGTGCTGAACGCCGTGCGCCGCATCGACGCCGTCTACGACGTGTACCGGGTCAGCGCCGGCTGACCGATCAGGCCCCGAGCGGATCCAGGAGGGATCGCAGCCGGGCTTCGGCGCGCTGCCGGTGGGGGAGCCGTCCGCGTCGATCGATGAGACGGGCGACCTGCACCGACGTGACCCCATACAGCCGGCAGAGGTCGCCGACGCGTCTCTCGTCGGCCGGAGTCCAGACCGAGGCTCGGGCGAGGTCCAGTGCCGTGCGCGCCGGTGCGGTGACGCGCAGTCCCGCGACCTCGGCGATCTCGTCCCGATCGATGGTCATCTCACGGATCGAGACCCGTCCGCTCGTGTCTCGGTGCCGAGCATCCGGGGGCACGATGCCGTCGTGCCTCCATGGTGGGGACACCGCAGCCATCCAGATCCATGCGGCGGTCTCCCCAGCGGCGATCACCTGCCGTCCGAACAGCCCGACGACCGAGGAGGCGCGGATCCAGGGAGTGTCGACGGTCGTGATCTCGGCCCAGCCGTCCCCGACCGCGTACAACTCGCCGTCCAGGGCGGCAGCGCGCAGTTCGGCCTCCGGCAGCTGAGCCGACGTCAGGAGGCGGGGGAGCGATGGTGGCATGCTGCCAGCCTGCCCGACCATCGCCCGCACGACGAACCGCCCGGCCCCTCCTTGTGGAGAGAGAGCCGGGCGGTGCGGGCGGTGGTGGAGAGGTCAGGAGCCGAGGGCGTCGAGCCAGACCTTGCGCGCGTCGAGAGCCTCGCGCGCGTCTTTCACCTTGCGCGAGTCCCCGCTGGCCTCGGCCGTGGCGAGCTCCTCCTCGAGCTTCGAGATCGCGTCCTGGAGCTGGCTCGCCAGACCCTCGGACCGCGCCTTGCGCTCGGGGTTGTTCTTCTGCCAGAACTCCTCGTCGAGGGTGCGGACATGCGATTCGACCTTGCGGAGTCGGTCTTCGACGACACGGACCTGCTCGCGCGGAACCCGGCCGATCTCGTCCCAGCGGAGCTGGATCGAGGTGAGCGCCTCGCGGGCGGCGACCCGCTCGGTGACCGTGAGGATCTTCTCGGCCTCGTCGAGGAGCGCGAGCTTCGCCGCGAGATTGCCCTCGTACTCGACGTTGTCTTGAGCGACGACCTCGCCCTTCGCGGCGTACAGGACGTCGCCGGCCCGCTTGAAGCGAGCCCAGAGCGCATCGTCGTACTTCTTGCCCGCGCGACCGGCGCGCTTCCAGTCGTCGAGCAGGTGACGGTACTCGGGGATGCCGTCGGCGCCCTTGCCGGCCAGCGCGTCGGCGGCCTCGACGAGAGCCTGCTTGCGCTGTCGCGCCTCACGGTGCGTCGCGTCCAGCTCGGCGTAGAACGACTTGCGGTTCTGGTCGATGGTCGACCGGGCCGTGCGGAAGCGCTTCCAGAGGTCGTTGCCCTCGCCCTTGGGGATCCGCGGGCCGTCCTGCTGGTGCTTCTGCCATCTCGCGAAGATCTCGTCGATCGTCGCCGTGACCTGCTTCCACTGCACCCGGGCGGGGTCCTGTGCGGCGAGCGTCTCGGCCTCGACGACCAGGGCGGTGCGAACGGCGACCGCCTCGGCCAGAGCCTCCTGGGCCTCCGCGCTCTGCTTCTGAGTGAGCTCGCCGACCGTACTGTCGAGAGCCGTCACGCGAGTGCGGAGCGCCTCGAGGTCGCCCACGGCGCTCGGCTCGACGAGGAGCGCCTTCAGCTGCTTGACGGTCTTGCCGACGTCGGACGCCGAGGCGCCACGGGCCACCCGCTGCTCGAGCAGGGTGACCTGCCCGTTCAACTCGGTGTACTTGCGTTCGTAGTAGGCGAGCGCCTCGGCGGCGGTCGCATCGGGGTACTGGCCGACGGCGCGTTCGCCTTCTGCCTCCCGGACGTAGACGGTGCCGTCGTCGTCGACGCGGCCCCAGGGTGCCTGATCGTCAGTAGCCACTGTTGTCCCTTGCTGGATGTGCTCGTCACGGAGCCCAGGACGGGTCTCGATGATGGGACTCCAGCCTATTGCACCGTCGACGACCGTGGTCTATTCGATGGTCGCCGACGTGATCGTGGTCGCGACGACGGGGGAGCCGTCCGTCGACTCCTGACCCTCGGCGACCGGTCGGACGCCCTCGGCGGCGATCGAGGAGACGAGGTCGTCGAGACCGTCCGTGACGGAACCGACCACCGTGTATCCGCCCGTCGAGGCGTCCAATGTCGTCTCGCCGTAGGTGATGAAGAACTGGGTCGACTGCGAGTTCGGGTCCTCGCCCCGGGCCATGGCGATGGTGCCCGCCGGGTAGACGCCGTCGGCGGGGACGTTCTCGAGCGGTCCGAAGGTGAAACCGGCGTCACCCGTCCCGTCGCCGTTCGCCGAGCCGCACTGGAGGAACTCCGCCGACGGGGCGTCGCTCAGGCGGTGACACGCGGTGCCGTCGTAGAAGCCCTGCTGGATGAGGTCGACCAGCACCGACGTCGCCTGCGGGGCCCGTGCGCCGTCGAGGCTGATCGCCAGCGGGACGTCGTCGTTCAGCACGAGATCGCCGGTCCAGACGCGATCCGCCGCGATGTCCGAGCTGGGCACGTCCCCGGTCGAGGTGGCGGTCGGCGTCGGAGTCGCCGTGGCGGCGGGCGGATCGTCGACGGCACCGGGCCCCGAGGTCGTGTAGAGCAACTGCGAGACGACTGCGGCGGAGACGACGACGAGGGCGATGAGGGATGCGCGGATGTCGTCCCGACGGCGACGGGCGACCTGCCCGGCGTGGATGCTCTTCCGAGCCGTGTAGCGCCGGAGCCTCTCGCGGTTCTCGCGGTCGCCCTTGTTCGCTGCCACGTGTCCTCCATGCCGTGTCGATGGTCGCCCCGCACTGTATCGGAGCCGTGCCGGGCGTCGCTGTCGGCGGCCCGGTCTAGCATGAGTGCCCATGAGCCCGCTCCCGCAGAGCTCGACCCCACTCGCGGTCCGCATGCGTCCCACCAGCCTCGACGAGGTCGCCGGTCAACGGCATCTGCTCCGGCCGGGCTCGCCCCTCGTGACGCTGGCCTCCGACGCGACCGGAGAGCAGGGCGCCGTCTCGGTCATCCTGTGGGGGCCGCCCGGCACGGGCAAGACGACTCTCGCCCAGGCCATCGCGCACACCTCCGGTCGGCAGTTCATCGAACTCTCCGCGGTGACGGCCGGCGTGAAGGACGTCCGCCAGGTGATGGAGAAGGCCCTCACCAATCGCGACCTGTACGGCACGACGACCGTGCTGTTCCTCGACGAGATCCATCGGTTCACCAAGGCCCAGCAGGACGCCCTCCTCCCCGGCGTCGAGAACGGCTGGGTGATCCTCATCGCCGCGACCACGGAGAACCCCTCGTTCTCGGTCATCACACCGCTGCTGTCGCGATCGCTGCTCCTCACCCTCGAGCAGCTGAGCGACGACGACCTCGGCGATCTCGTGCGACGCGCCGTGCACGACCCTCGCGGTCTGGCGGACACCGTCATCCTCGACGACGAGGCCCTCGCGACGATCGTCCGACTCGCATCGGGTGACGCACGACGAGCGCTGACGGCCCTCGAGGCGTCCGCCCAGTCGGCGGCCGCCTCGAGTCTCGAGGCTCCCGGCGCGACCGAGGCCGCCGGTGCGGACCCGGGGGCCGACTTCGATCCCGACGCCGACTACGACGACGACCCCGACGACACCCGACCGGTGATCACGGCGGACACCGTCGCCCAGTCCGTCGACCGTGCGCTGCTGCGCTACGACCGCAACGGCGACGAGCACTACGACGTGATCAGCGCCTTCATCAAGTCGATCCGCGGCTCCGACGTGGACGCCGCCCTGCATTACCTGGCGCGCATGATCGAGGCCGGCGAGGATCCGCGCTTCATCTGCCGACGCATCATCGTCTCCGCGGGTGAGGACATCGGGATGGCCGACCCGAACGCCCTCACCGTGGCGGTGTCGGCGGCGACGGCGGTCCAGATGATCGGCATGCCCGAGGGCCGCATCCCGATGGCCGAGGCCGTCGTCTACCTGGCCACCGCGCCCAAGTCGAACCGGTCGTACAGCGCCCTGGACGCCGCCATAGCCGACGTCCGGGCCGGCCGGGCGGGGCGTGTGCCCAAGCACCTCCGAGACGCCCACTACCCGGGGGCCAGACGACTCGGGCACGGTAAGGGGTACCGGTACTCGCACGACTCCGAACTCGGCGTCGTCAAGCAGCAGTACCTGCCCGACGAGCTGGTCGGCACCGTCTACTACGATCCGACCGGTCACGGCAACGAGAACGCCGTCACGACACGCCTAGAGAAACTGCGCCGCATCATTCGCGGAGAATGACCCGCCCGTGTTAAGCTGATGGCTGCCTGGTATCGGTCTGTCACGCACGGCTGCAGTGACGACATTCGATCAAGGGTCCTGGTCTTTAGCCGATCGGTTCCCGTGGCACCATCCCTCGTGTTTCGTCGAGTACTCGACCCGACCCGGTGTCCTCTCACGAGGTCCTGGTCGGAACGGCGCTTCCTGCGCCCGAGCATCCTCGGCCGTCAGCTTTCACACGATCAGAGAGAAGAACCGTGTCGACCAAGTCACGTACCCGTAGCAAGACCCGTCTGTCGCGTGCCCTCGGCATCGCGCTGACCCCGAAGGCCGCCCGCTACCTCGAGAAGCGTCCTTACGCTCCCGGTGAGCACGGCCGCACCAAGCGCAAGACCGACAGCGACTACGCCGTCCGTCTGCGTGAGAAGCAGCGTCTGCGTGCCCAGTACGGCATCCGCGAGGCGCAGCTGAAGATCGTCTTCAACGAGGCCCGCAAGTCCGCCGGTCTGACCGGTGAGAACCTGGTCGAGCTGCTCGAGACGCGTCTCGACGCGCTCATCGTGCGTTCGGGCTTCGCCCGCACCACGGCTCAGGCTCGCCAGATGGTCGTGCACCGTCACATCCTCGTCGACGGCAAGCTCGTCGACCGTCCCTCGTTCCGCGTCAAGCCGGGTCAGATGATCCACGTCGCGCCGAAGAGCGAGAAGATGGAGCCCTTCCAGGTCGCAGCCGCCGGCGGTCACGTCGACGTCCTGCCCAAGGTCCCGGGTTACCTCGAGGTCGAGATCGACAAGCTGCAGGCCCGCCTCGTGCGTCGCCCGAAGCGCGTCGAGGTCCCCGTGACCTGCGAGGTCCAGCTGGTCGTCGAGTACTACGCCGCCCGCTGACACCCGTCACGACAGCACCCTGAGGGAGCGCGCCACGAACCGTGGCGCGCTCCCTTCGTCGTCGGCGGTCTCCTCCTGCGCGACGGGTAAGCTCGTGTGTCGTCCCGTGCGTCGTCCGCACGACCGTCGTGAGGAGTCCCCGTGAAGAGCCTGTTCCTGCTGACCATCGGCGTCGTCGCCGGCTTCACTCTGGCGCATCTATACAACAAGACGCCTCGCGGCAGCCGACTGTTCGGCGAGCTCGACGGCAGCCTCACGAATTTCCGCGCAGCACTCGTCGACGGCTACCGCGCCCGCGACGCCGAGCTGCGCTCCGACGGCGAGAGCTGATCCACCCACTCGACCCGCGCCTCCTCGACGCCCCCGTCACACCGATCACCCCACACCGGAGAACCATGCAGACCGCCGAGATCCGCCGCCGTTGGCTCGACTACTTCGGAGACCGGGGCCACACCGTCGTCCCCTCCGCCTCCCTCGTCAGCGACGACCCGAGCCTGCTGTTCACCGTGGCGGGCATGGTCCCCTTCATCCCGTATCTCACGGGTCTCGTGCCGACGCCGTACCCCCGGGCCACGAGCGTCCAGAAGTGCATCCGCACCAACGACATCGAAGAGGTCGGCAAGACGCCGCGTCACGGCACGTTCTTCCAGATGAACGGCAACTTCTCGTTCGGCGACTACTTCAAGGAGGACGCCATCGGCTACGCCTGGGAGCTCCTCACCTCGAGCGAGGCCGACGGCGGACTGGCCTTCGACCCGGCCGACCTGTGGGTCACCGTGTACGAGGAGGACGACGAGGCCATCGCCCTCTGGAAGAAGATCGCCGGTCTGCCCGACGAGAAGATCCAGCGCCTCGGCAAAGACACGAACTACTGGCACACGGGTCAGCCCGGGCCGGCGGGCCCCTGCTCGGAGATCTTCTTCGACCGCGGCCCGGCCTACGGCGCCGACGGCGGTCCCGCCACCGACGACGACCGTTACGTCGAGATCTGGAACCTCGTGTTCATGCAGTACCAGATCGAGAACGTCCGCTCGAAGGTCGACTTCGACATCGTGCGCGAACTGCCGAACAAGAACATCGACACCGGGATGGGTCTCGAACGGGTCGCGTTCCTCAAGCAGGGCGTCGACAACATGTACGAGATCGACCAGGTCCGCCCGGTGCTCGACAAGGCCGCCGAGCTGTCGGGCCGTCGCTACGGCGCCGTGCACGAGGACGACGTCCGCATGAGGGTCATCGCCGACCACGTCCGCAGCTCCTTGATGCTGATGTCCGACGGAGTCCGACCGTCGAACGAGGGGCGGGGCTACATCCTCCGCCGCCTTCTTCGTCGCACCGTCCGCTCGATGCGGCTCCTGGGCGTCGAGGGCGCGACCTTCCCCCAGCTGTTCCCCGAATCCCGTGACGCGATGAAGTCGGCGTACCCCGAGGTGGAGAGCGACTTCGGCCGCATCTCGCGCCTCGCCTACGCCGAAGAGGAGACCTTCCTCCGCACCCTCGCCGCCGGTACGGCGATCCTCGACGACGCGGTCGTCGACACCCGCGCGGCCAGCTCCGAGAAGACCCCGCGCCTCGCCGGCGACACGGCGTTCCTGCTGCACGACACGTTCGGGTTCCCGATCGACCTGACCCTCGAGATCGCCGAGGAGAACGGCCTGACGGTCGACCGTGCGGCCTTCGATTCGCTCATGTCCGAGCAGCGGGCACGGGCCAAGGCGGATGCGAAGTCCCGCAAGGTGGCTCTGGCCGACCTCAGCGTCTACAGCGCCTTCCGGGCCGGCGGCGAGACCGTCTTCACGGGCTACGACATGCTCCACACGCCGACGCGCGTGCTGGGGCTCATCGTCGACGGGGCCTCCGTCGACCGGGCCGTCGCAGGCGACATCGCCGAGGTCATCCTCGCCGAGACCTCCCTCTACGCCGAGTCCGGTGGACAGGAGGCCGACGCCGGGACGATCGTGGGTGCGGGCTTCGACCTCGAGGTGCTCGACGTGCAGAAGCCGGTCAAGGGTCTGATCAGCCACCGCGTGCAGGTCCGCTCGGGCGAGGTCGGCGTCGGCGATGCGGCCACCAGCGTCGTCGACCCGGTCTACCGGCGAGGAGCCACCCAGGCCCACTCCGCCACGCACCTCATCCACGCGGCGCTCCGCGAGGTCCTCGGGCCGGAGGCGCACCAGGCCGGTTCGTACAACAAGGCCGGTTACATGCGCCTCGACTTCAACTGGAACCAGGCCCTGAGCCCGGCGACGCGCAGCGAGATCGAGGAGGTGGCGAACGGCGCCATCCGCGACGACCTGCAGGTCGTCACCCGCGAGCTCCCGCTCGACGAGGCGCGATCGCTCGGAGCGATGGCGCTGTTCGGCGAGAAGTACGGCGAGACGGTCCGCATGGTCGACATCGGCGGGCCCTGGTCGCGCGAGCTCTGCGCCGGTACCCACGTCGCCACCAGCGCCCAGGTGGGTCTGATCAACCTCGTCAGCGAGACCTCCGTCGGCTCCACGAACCGCCGGGTCGAGTCGCTGGTCGGTCTCGACGCGTTCCGTGAATTCGCCGCGGAGCGGGCCATCGTGTCCCAGCTCACCTCCTCGCTCCGCGCGCCGCGGGAGCAGCTCGCCGACCGCGTCGGCGACCTGGTCTCCAGTCTCAAGTCGGCCGAGAAGCGCATCGCCGAGTTCGAGCGCGCTCAGCTGGCGACGAAGATCCCGGCCCTGGCGGAGTCCGCGACCGACGTCGGCGACTTCACGGTCGTGGCCGACTCCGTCGGCTCGCTCCGGTCGACCGACGAACTGCGCTCTCTCGTGACGTCGGTCCGAGAGCGTCTCGGGTCGCAGTCGAGCTCCGTCGTGGCCCTCGCCGCCGATGTGGCCGGCAAGCCCGCGGTCATCGTCGCCACCAGCGAGCCGGCTCGCCGATCGGGAGCCAAGGCGGGCGTGCTCGCCAAGGGCGCCGCGACCGTCCTCGGCGGAGGCGGCGGCGGCAAGGACGACCTCGCCCAGGGGGGCGGCTCCGACGTGTCGGCGATCCCTCGGGCGCTGTCGGGCATCGTCGACGCGCTCCGCGGCTGAGCGGCCGACGTGCGTCACGGAGTCCGACTGGGCGTCGATGTGGGCAAGGCCCGCATCGGCGTCGCACGGACCGATCCGCACGGGATGATCGCGACGCCCGTCGAGACGGTGCCCCGCGCCTCCTCGGGCACGGCGGACGTCGAGGCGATCATGAAGCACGCGACGGAGCTCGACGCGGTGGAGATCGTGGTCGGACTGCCGTTGTCGCTCGCCGGGCGCGACACCGCGTCGACCGCCGATGCTCGGCTCTTCGCCGGAGCCCTCGCCGCAGCGTCCGATCTGCCGGTCCGTCTCGTCGACGAGCGTCTCTCGACCGTCAGTGCACAGAGCGCACTTCGTTCCTCCGGGCGCAAGGGGCGCACACAACGATCCGTGATCGATCAAGTCGCCGCTGTTATCATCGTCCAGCATGCGCTCGATCTCGAGCGATCGAGCGGGAGACCGCCCGGTCAGCTCGTCGACGCCCCCGGCTCCGATGAGGGCGCCGGGACCGAACCCGACACCGACGAAGGACGTTGACTCGTGGCCGACGACCCCCGATGGGACGACATCTTCACGTCGCAGCCCACTCCCGCCGATCCCCCCCGACGAGACGGGGCCGAGCGGCCGACCGACGGCTCCCCATCCGGTGACGACCACGATCGGCCGGCGACGCCCAGCTCACCGCCCGCTCCGGGCTCGCGGCGGGCGCAGCGCGAGCAGGAGCGCCAGGCCTCGGCCGCCGAGGCCTCACCCGCGGGCGATGCCGGCGGGTCCGCGGCAGCCGACGAGTCGATCGAGTCGGCGCAGGCGTCCGAGCCACGTCGTCCCGCCGAACAGTCGCGTCGCGAGCGGACGCCCCGCGAGCGCACGCCCCGGGATCGTCGCGGCTCCGAGCCGCGAGAGCGCGGTCGGCATCGCGGCACGATCATCCTCGTCTCGATCCTCGTCATCGTCCTCGCCGGCGGCACGGCGGGTGTGTTCGCGGCTTGGAACGCCATCTCTCCGATCGTCGCGCGCATCACCGGCGACGACGCGCCCGCCGACTACACGGGCGCCGGCAACGGCGAGGAGGTCGACTTCGCGATCGTGGACGGCCAGGTCGGCTCGGACATCGCCGCCTCCCTCGCCGACAGCGGGGTCACGAAGAGCTACGAGGCCGCCTACTCGATCCTGCTGGCCGATACGACGGTGACCTTCCAGCCCGGCACCTACTCGCTGCAGAAGGAGATGAGCGCGCAGGCCGCCATCGACGCCCTCCAGGACGACGCCAACCGGATCGTCAACCGCCTGGTGATCCCCGAGGGCACCGCGGCGGTGGACATCTACAGCCTGCTGTCCGAGGCGACCGAGATCCCGCTCGACCAGGTGACGGCAGCGGCCGGCGACATGGCGTCGTTCGGTCTGCCCGCCGGTGTGACCTCGCTCGAGGGGTATCTGTTCCCGGCGACCTACGATCTGGATCCCGCGCTCGACGCTCATGGCTACCTCCAGCTGATGGTCGACACCCAGGTGGCCCGATTGACGGCTCTTGGCGTCCAGCCCGCCGACTACCAGCGCGTCATCACACTCGCCTCCATCGTGCAGCGGGAGGCCGGGCTCGCCGCCGACTACCCCAAGGTCTCGCGCGTGTTCCTCAACCGCCTCGACGACGGCATGCTGCTGCAGTCCGACGCGACGGTCGCCTACGGCACCGGCAACACGCATCTCGTCACCACCACCGACGAAGAGCGCGGCGACGCCTCGAACCTCTACAACACCTACGTGCACGAGGGGCTGCCGGTCGGCCCGATCTCCAACCCGGGCGATCTGGCCCTCGACGCGGCGGTCAAGCCCGCCGACGGCCCCTGGCGCTACTTCGTCACGGTCAATCTCGACTCGGGCGAGACGACGTTCTCGACCACGTTCGCCGAGCACGAGGTCGCCGTCGCGCAGTGGCAGGCGTGGATGCGCGAGCACCCCGAGTACCAGTAGCGGCACGACGTGTCTCGGAGCGCCCCCGGTCGACGGACCGGGGGCGCTCTCGTGCTGTGGGAGGATTGCTCCCATGCTTCGTTGGTTGACCGCAGGGGAATCTCACGGCCCCGAGCTCATCGCCGTCCTCGAGGGCCTCCCCGCGGGGGTGCCCGTCTCGTCGAGCGCGATCAAGGCCGATCTGGCCCGTCGACGTCTCGGCTACGGCCGCGGCTCGCGCATGAAGTTCGAACAGGACGAGCTGCACATCTCCGGCGGCGTCCGTCACGGCCTCACGATGGGCGGCCCGGTGGCGTTGCGCGTCGGCAACACCGAGTGGCCCAAGTGGGTCGAGGTGATGAACCCCGAGCCGGTCGAGATCGGTGACGTGTCGCGCGGGCGCAGTGCGCCTCTGACGCGGCCGCGTCCCGGTCACGCCGACCTCGTCGGCATGCAGAAGTACGACTTCGACGAGGCCCGTCCGATCCTCGAGCGAGCCAGCGCCCGCGAGACGGCGGCGCGAGTGGCCCTCGGCGCCGTCGCCCGCTCGTTCCTGTCCGAACTCGGCATCGAACTCGTCAGCCACACCCTCTCGATCGGGCCGGTCCGCGTGCCCGACGGCTCACCGCTCCCGCTCCCGTCCGACCTCGACCTTCTCGACGACGACCCCCTGCGCTGCTTCGACGAGGCGACGAGTGCGGCCATGGTCGACGAGGTCGAGTCCGCCAAGCGCGACGGCGACACCCTCGGCGGCGTCGTCGAGGTGCTCGCCTACGGCGTCCCTCCGGGTCTCGGCTCGCACGTCCACTGGGACCGCCGTCTCGACTCCCAGCTCGCCGCCGCCCTGATGGGCATCCAGGCCATCAAGGGCGTCGAGGTGGGCGACGGCTTCGAGACCACCAGGAGGCGCGGGTCGGTCGCGCACGACGAGCTGCACCTCTCCGGCGGGGTCATCTCGCGAGACACCGACCGTGCAGGCGGCACCGAGGGCGGCATGAGCACGGGAACGGTGCTCCGGGTCCGCGCCGGCATGAAGCCCATCGCGACCGTGCCGCGTGCTCTCGCCACGATCGACGTGACGAGCGGCGAGGAGTCCAAGGCGCACCACCAGCGCTCCGACGTCTGCGCGGTCCCCGCGGCAGGCGTGGTGGCCGAGTCGATGGTCGCGCTCGTGCTCGCCAACTCGGTGCTCGAGAAGTTCGGCGGCGACTCGCTGGGCGAGACCGCCCGCAACCTCCGGGGCTACCTCGACGCCATCCCCGAGAACCTCCGCACCGGGTCCGCCCCCGAGCAGCCCGAGTCCGCCGGCCTGTGAGGCGCCGTCCTGTCGTGCTGATCGGCCCGATGGGTGCGGGCAAGACGAGCATCGGCAAGAAGCTCGCCCGCCGACTCGGCGCCGGGTTCGCCGACAGCGACCGGGTCGTCGTGCAGCGTCACGGTGCCATCGCCGACATCTTCGACGCCGAGGGCGAGTCCGCCTTCAGAGCGAAGGAGCGCGAGGTCGTCTCCGAGCTGCTGGCGTCCGACGGGGTCGTGTCGCTCGGCGGGGGAGCCGTCCTCGACCTGTCGACCCGCGCCTCCCTGGCGGACCTCCCGGTCGTGATGCTCTCCGTGAGCGAGTCCGCGGTCGAGTCCCGCCTGTCGGGAAGCCACCGTCCACTGCTCAGCCGAGGGGGCATGGACGCCTGGCGCCTCATCGCGGCCGAGCGCGAGCCCCTGTACCGCGACCTCGCGTCCGTGGTTGTCGACACGTCCCATCGCCCGGTCTCGAGGGTCGTCGACGACATCGTGACCTGGCTCGACCCCGAAAGAGGAAACCCGTGACCGATCCGCAGCCCACCACCACCACCACCACCACCATCCGGGTCGGCGGCGACGCGCCGTACGACGTGCTCGTCGGGCGGGGCCTCGTGGCCGGTCTGCCCGGGCTCCTCCCGCCGCAGGCGAAGAAGGTGCTGATCGTGCACGCGCCGACCCTCGGTCGGAAGGCCAACGAGGTCCGCGAGACGCTGGTCGAGGCGGGCTACGAGGCGCTCATCGCCGAGGTGCCCGATGCTGAAGACGCGAAGCGCGTCGAGGTGGCCGCCTTCTGCTGGCAGGTGCTCGGCCAGGCGGACTTCACCCGGACGGACGTCGTCCTCGGGCTCGGCGGCGGCGCGATCACCGATCTCGCCGGCTTCGTCGCCGCGACCTGGCTGCGCGGCGTCGCTCTCGTCCAGGTGCCGACGAGCGTGCTGGGGATGGTCGACGCGAGCGTCGGCGGCAAGACGGGCATCAACACGGCGGAGGGGAAGAACCTCGTCGGCGCGTTCCACCCGCCGATCGCCGTCCTGGCGGACCTCGACATGCTCGACACCCTGTCGAAGAACGAGATCCTCGCCGGTTTCGCCGAGATCGTGAAGGCGGGGTTCATCGCCGAACCCGAGATCCTCGACATCGTCGAGGCCGACGTCGACCGCGCGACCGACCCGACGACGCCGGAGTTCCGGCGGGTGGTCGAGCTGTCGATCGCCCTCAAGGCGCGGGTCGTCGGAGAGGACCTCACCGAGCAGGGTCTCCGCGAGATCCTGAACTACGGTCACACCCTGGGGCATGCGGTCGAGCACGCCGAGCGCTACCAGTGGCGTCACGGCGCCGCCGTCTCGGTCGGCATGGTCTTCGCCGCCGAGCTCGCCCGATTGACCGGCCGGCTGTCCGACGACGCCGTCGACCGTCACCGCCGCATCCTCGAGTCCCTGACCCTGCCCGTGAGCTACCCGCTGGGTCGCTGGAACACCCTCCTCGCGACGATGCAGCGCGACAAGAAGGCCCGTGCGGGCATGCTCCGATTCATCGTCCTCGACGGGATCGGCAAGCCGACGGTCATCCAGGGCCCCGATCAGAGCCTCCTCTTCGCGGCCTACCAGGAGATCGGGTCCTGACCCGGGCGGGGTTCCGCTCCGAGTCCGCGCTCGACGGGTCCGCTACACTCGTCGATGGCCTCATCCGGCCGACACCCACCGACTCCGAACGGACCCCGCGCGCATGGCGACTACAAACGACATCAAGAACGGTGCCGT
The DNA here is from genome assembly GCF_034045195.1 of Frigoribacterium sp. CFBP9030. Lineage (NCBI taxonomy): Bacteria > Bacillati > Actinomycetota > Actinomycetes > Micrococcales > Microbacteriaceae > Frigoribacterium > Frigoribacterium sp. CFBP9030. The sequence goes on along the minus strand of NZ_JAXCWG010000002.1, from coordinate 336,874 downwards.
CCTCAACCTCGACGGCCAGCTCTGGAACGTGATCGAGTTCCAGCACGTCAAGCCGGGCAAGGGTGGCGCGTTCGTCCGCACGAAGATGAAGAACGTCATGTCGGGCAAGGTCGTCGACAAGACGTTCAACGCCGGCACGAAGATCGACTTCGCCAACGTCGACCGTCGCGAGTTCACCTACCTCTACGCCGAGGCCGACGGCTACGTGTTCATGGACACCAGCGACTACGACCAGATCAACGTCCCCGCGACGGTGGTCGGCGACGCGAAGAACTTCATGCTCGAGAACCAGAACGTGCAGATGGCCCTCCACGACGGCACGCCGCTCTACATCGAGCTGCCCGCGTCGGTCATCCTCGAGGTCACGTACACCGAGCCGGGTCTGCAGGGCGACCGCTCCACCGGCGGCACCAAGTCGGCGACGGTCGAGACCGGCTACGAGATCCAGGTCCCGCTGTTCCTCGAGAACGGCACCAAGGTCAAGGTCGACACCCGCGACGGCAGCTACCTCGGCCGCGTCAGCTAGTCCGGGTCGTCCACAGCAGTGAGTGCCCGCACCAAGGCGCGCAAGCGCGCCCTCGACGTCCTGTACGTCGCCGACATCCGCGAGATCAGCATGACCGACGCCCTCGTCATGGAGACCACCCGGGCCATGGGTCAACCCGAGCGCAGTTCGAGCTGGGGTTACGCCCGCGAGATCGTCCAGGGGGTCATCGACCACCGCTCGGAGATCGACGAGCTCATCGAGACGTACTCGCAGGGCTGGTCCCTCAACCGGATGCCCACGCTCGACCGGGCCATCCTCCGCATCGGCATCTGGGAGCTCGGTCACAACGACGAGATCCCCGACCACGTCGCCATCAGCGAGGCCGTCGAGCTGGCTCAGTCGCTCAGCACCGACGACTCCGCCGTCTTCGTCAACGGTCTGCTCGGTCGCATCGCCGCCAGCAGCTAGGCTGGTCCGAACCGAGGGGCCGTAGGGCGACCGCACGGTCGCCGGGCCTCTCCGCAGCTCCACGATCCCGACATCCGACATCCTTTAAGTTCCGTCCAGAGAGGCGGGGAAGGGGGTCCGATTGAGCACCCGTACCGTGCTGAGTCAGGCTGACATCGCGCGCGCTCTGACGCGCATCTCCCACGAGATCCTCGAGTCGAACCGGGGCGCCTCCGGCCTCGTCGTGCTCGGCATCCCGACCCGTGGCGTCGTCCTCGCCGAGCGCATCGCCGAGTCTCTGGCGACGATCTCGGGCGAGCCGATCCCGGTCGGGTCGGTCGACGTGACCATGTACCGCGACGACCTCCGCAGCCAGCCGACCCGCGCCTCCCGGCCCACGTCGCTGCCCGTCGGCGGCATCGACGGCAAGACCGTCGTCCTGGTCGACGACGTCCTGTACTCAGGGCGGACGATCCGGGCGGCGCTCGACGCCCTGAGCTCGCTCGGCCGGCCGCGTGCGGTCCGCCTCGCCGTCCTCGTCGACCGGGGCCACCGCGAGCTGCCGATCCGGGCCGACTTCGTGGGCAAGAACCTGCCGACCTCGACCGCGGAGCGGATCTACGTCCGGCTCGCCGGCGTCGATGCGGACGAGCTGGTCGCCATCGAAGGAGGCGCGGCGACAGAGGGTGCCGTCGGCGCGGGTGCTCACGCATGAGGCACCTGCTCAGCACCTCCGACCTCGGACTCGACGATGCCCTGCGCATCCTCGACATCTCGGAGGACATGGCCGACGTCAGCACCCGCGAGGTCCGCAAGCTGCCCACGCTGCGCGGGACGACGGTCGTCAACCTCTTCTACGAAGACAGCACACGCACGCGCATCTCCTTCGAGGCCGCGGCGAAGCGACTCAGCGCCGACGTCATCAACTTCGCGGCGAAGGGCTCGAGCGTGTCGAAGGGCGAATCCCTGAAGGACACGGCGCAGACGCTCGCCGCGATGGGCGCCGACGGCATCGTGATCCGGCACCCGTCCTCCGGGGCTCCCCGGGTGCTCGCCGACAGCGGCTGGGTGGACGCGGGCATCGTCAACGCCGGCGACGGCACGCACGAGCACCCGACCCAGGCGCTGCTCGACGCGTTCACCATGCGACGCCGGGTCCATGGCGCCGCGAGTCGGGGTCGCGACCTCGACGGTCTGCGGGTCGTCATCGTCGGCGACATCCTGCATTCGCGGGTGGCCCGGTCGAACGCCTGGCTGCTGCGGACGCTCGGCGCCCAGGTCACGGTGGTCGCGCCTCCCACGCTCCTGCCCGTCGACGTCAGCCGATTCGGCGTCGACGTCCACTACGACCTCGACGAGGCCCTGTTCCAGGTGCGACCCGACGTGGTCATGATGCTGCGCATCCAGCAGGAGCGGATGAACGAGGCGTTCTTCCCGAACGCCCGCGAGTACGCCCGCGCCTGGGGGCTGAGCGCCGCACGGTTCCGTGCGCTGCCGCCGGAGACCGTCGTGATGCACCCCGGGCCGATGAACCGCGGTCTCGAGATCAGCGACGAGGCCGCCGACTCGCCGCGATCGACCGTCCGCGAGCAGGTCGCCAACGGCGTCGCCGTGCGCATGGCCGTGCTCTACCTCACACTCGCCGGCGACCGGGAGGACTCCCTGTGACCACCACCCAGATCATCCGCGCCGTCGAGACCGTCGACGGCGACCGCACCGACGTCCTCGTCCGAGACGGCGTGGTCGTCGAGCTCGGCACGCGTCTCAGCGCCGTCGGGGCCACCGTGGTCGACGCCGACGGGCTCCTCGTCCTGCCGGGTCTCGTCGACCTCCACACGCACCTCCGGGAGCCGGGCGGCGAGGGCAGCGAGACCGTTCTGACCGGCTCGCGTGCCGCCGCCGCGGGGGGCTTCACCGCGGTCAACGCGATGGCGAACTCGTCGCCGGTGGCCGACACCGCGGGGGTCGTCGAGCAGGTGCAGGCGCTCGGCGACCGGGCCGGGTACGTGACCGTCCGACCGATCGGCGCCGTGTCGCGGGGTCTCGAGGGGACGCACCTCTCCGAGATCGGCGCCATGGCCCGATCCCGCGCCGCCGTCCGGGTGTTCTCCGACGACGGCCACTGCGTGAGCGACCCCCTGCTGATGCGTCGCGCGCTCGAGTACGTCAAGGGCTTCGGGGGAGTCGTCGCGCAGCACGCCCAAGAACCACGACTGACCATCGGCGCCCAGATGAACGAGGGGGCGCTCTCGGCCGAGCTGGGTCTCGCCGGGTGGCCCGCTGTCGCGGAGGAGGCGATCATCGCGCGCGACGTGCTCCTCGCCGACCACGTCGGTGCCCGGCTGCACGTCTGCCACGTCTCGACGGCCGGCAGCGTCGAGGTGATCCGCTGGGCGAAGTCCCGGGGCATCGACGTCACGGCCGAGGTCACGCCGCACCACCTGCTGCTCACCGAAGACCTGGTGGCCGGGTACGACTCGCGGTACAAGGTCAACCCCCCGCTTCGCGGGAAGGACGACGTGCAGGCCCTCCGCTCGGCCCTCGCGGACGGCACCATCGACATCGTGGCCACGGATCACGCGCCGCACACCTCCGAGGCGAAGTGCTGCGAGTGGGACGCCGCGGCGAACGGCATGGTCGGCCTCGAGACGGCCCTGCCCGTCGTCCAGCACACGATGGTCGACACGGGGCTCATCGGCTGGGGCGACGTCGCGCGCATCATGTCGACGACCCCGGCCGTCATCGGTCGGGTCTCGGGGCAGGGGCGACCCCTCGCCGTCGGAGAGCCCGCCGAGCTGACCCTCTACGATCGGAGCGTGACGCGCACCTTCTCCGCCGAGCACCTCGCGGGCAAGAGCACCAACTCGCCGTTCATCGACCGCGTCCTGCCGGGCCGCGTCGAGGCCACCTTCCATCAGGGCTACGCCACCGTCGAAGGCGGCGCGGTGGTCGAGACCGAGACGATCGCGCGTGCCGCGGCGGCCGTGGCGGCGCACCGGGTGTCGGTCGAGGCCACGGCCGGGGCGGAGGCCCGATGACCTACTGGTGGATCGGCCTCGGAGTCCTCGTCCTCCTCGCGGCTCTGCTCTGGCAGATGGCGCGATCGTGGCGTGCCCGCGGCCGACGTCAATCCGACATCGCCCTCCCCGAGATCGCTCCCGACGGCCTCGGCACGCCGAGCATCGAGACCGACGGCTTCTACGTGGCCACGAGTCGAGCGGGCGATCCGCTCGACCGCATCGTCATCGGAGGGCTCGGCTTCCGCGGACGCGCAGGCGTCTCGGTCCATGTCGAGGGCGTCCGCCTCGAGATCGCGGGCGAACCGGCGAAGCTGATCCGCGCCTCCTCGATCCGCGACGTCGGCCGGGCCACATGGACGATCGACCGCGTCGTCGAAGAGGGCGGGCTCGTCCTCATCGCCTGGACCCTCGGCGAGACCGACGTCGACACCTACCTGCGCATCGTCGACGACCCCACCGCGGTCGTCGACGGCATCCGCGGAATCATCCCCACGGCCCCCCGGGCCGGAACCAGCACTGGAGAGAACCTGTGAGTGAAAAAGCCGTCCTCATCCTCGAAGACGGGTCGCGGTACGTCGGGCTCGCTTACGGCGCCGTCGGCCGCACCCTCGGCGAGGTGGTCTTCTCGACCGGCATGACCGGCTACCAGGAGACCCTGACCGACCCCTCGTACGCCGGGCAGATCGTCGTCATGACGGCCCCGCACATCGGCAACACCGGGGTGAACGACGAAGACCCCGAGTCGCGTCGCATCTGGGTGGCCGGCTACGTGGTCCGCGACGCCAGCCGCGTCGTGTCGAACCACCGGGCACAGGGCAGCCTCGACGACCAGCTCGTCGCCGACGGCGTCGTGGGCATCCGCGGCATCGACACCCGTGCCGTCACGCGGCGCCTCCGCGACGTCGGCTCGATGAAGGGCGGCGTCTTCAGCGGTGCCGACGCCGAGCTCGACCCGGCCGAGCAGCTCGCCCTCGTCGCTGCGGGCAGCGACATGCGCGGTCTCAACCTCTCGAGCCAGGTGTCCACGCTCGAGCCCTACGTGGTCCAGCCCGAGGGCGAGCGCATCGGCTCGGTCGCCGTCCTCGACCTGGGCGTCAAGACCTCGACCCTGCGCTACCTGGCCCAGCGCGGCTTCGAGGTGCACGTGCTGCCGCAGTCGACGACGCTCGACGAGCTGCGCGCACTCGCCCCCGACGCGCTCTTCTACTCGAACGGCCCGGGCGACCCGGCCGCGAGCGACACGCAGGTCGAGCTGCTGCAGGGCGCTCTCCGCGACGGTCTGCCCTACTTCGGCATCTGCTTCGGCAACCAGCTGTTCGGCCGGGCGCTCGGCTTCGGCACGTACAAGCTGCCGTTCGGCCACCGGGGCATCAACCAGCCCGTCCTCGACAAGACGACCAACCGCGTCGAGATCACCAGTCAGAACCACGGCTTCGCGGTCGACGCGCCCATCGACGGCGTGCTCGACTCGCCCGCGGGCTTCGGCCGCGTCGAGGTCAGCCACTACAGCCTCAACGACCAGGTCGTCGAGGGTCTGCGGGCCCTCGACATCCCCGCGTTCTCGGTCCAGTACCACCCCGAGGCGGCCGCCGGCCCGCACGACAGCAACCACCTCTTCGACCGCTTCCGCGAGGCGGTCGTCGCCCGCTCGCACGGCAAGTCCGTCGACTTCGGCTCCGACATCGAAAGCAGCATCTGATGCCCAAGCGCCCCGACATCAACTCCGTCCTCGTGATCGGCTCCGGGCCGATCGTCATCGGCCAGGCGGCCGAGTTCGACTACTCGGGAACGCAGGCCTGCCGCGTCCTCCGCGAAGAGGGGGTGCGCGTCATCCTGGTCAACCCGAACCCGGCCACGATCATGACCGACCCCGACTTCGCCGACGCCACGTACATCGAGCCGATCACCTCCGAGGTGCTCGAGGCGATCATCGTGAAGGAGCGCCCCGACGCGATCCTCCCGACCCTCGGCGGGCAGACCGCCCTGAACGCGGCCATCAAGCTCGACGAGGAGGGCATCCTCGCCAAGCACGGCGTCGAGCTGATCGGCGCGAAGGTCGAGGCGATCCAGAAGGGGGAGGATCGCCAGCTCTTCAAGGACCTCGTGCTCGAGTCGGGCGCCGACGTGGCCAAGTCGTACATCGCTCGCACCGTCGACCAGGCGGTCGAGTACGCCGAAGACCTCGGCTACCCTCTCGTGATCCGCCCCTCGTACACGATGGGCGGCCTCGGCTCCGGCTTCGCCTACACGCGCGACGAGCTCGTCCGCATGGTGACCGACGGTCTGCACCAGAGCCCCACCACCGAGGTCCTGCTCGAAGAGAGCATCCTCGGCTGGAAGGAGTACGAGCTCGAGATGATGCGCGACACGGCCGACAACACGGTCGTCGTCTGCTCCATCGAGAACGTCGACCCGGTCGGAGTCCACACCGGCGACTCGATAACCGTCGCTCCGGCCCTCACCCTGACCGACCGCGAGTACCAGAACCTCCGCGACATCAGCATCGACATCATCCGTCGGGTGGGCGTCGACACCGGCGGCTGCAACATCCAGTTCGCCATCGACCCGTCGAACGGCCGCGTCATCGTCATCGAGATGAACCCCCGCGTCTCGCGCTCCAGCGCTCTGGCGTCGAAGGCCACCGGGTTCCCGATCGCCAAGATCGCCGCGAAGCTGGCCCTCGGGTACCGGCTCGACGAGATCCCGAACGACATCACCAAGGTGACCCCCGCCTCCTTCGAGCCCACGCTCGACTACGTCGTCGTCAAGGTGCCGCGGTTCGCGTTCGAGAAGTTCCCCGCGGCCGACACGACGCTCAGCACGACCATGAAGAGCGTCGGCGAGGCGATGGCCCTCGGCCGCAACTTCACGCAGGCGCTGCAGAAGGCGCTGCGCTCGCTCGAGAAGCGCGGATCGAGCTTCCACTGGCAGGGCGCCCCCGGAGACAAGGAGGCGCTGCTCGCGTTGGCCGCGACGCCGACCGACGGTCGCATCGTCACCGTGCAGCAGGCCCTCCGCGCTGGTGCGACGGCGGACGAGGTCTTCGAGTCCACGAAGATCGACCCCTGGTTCATCGACCAGATCGTGCTGATCAACGAGGTCGCCGAGACGGTGGCCGCGACCGAGTCCCTCGACGCCGAGACGATCGCCTTCGCGAAGGACCACGGCTTCAGCGACGCCCAGCTGGGGCAGCTGCGCGGTCTGCCCGAGCAGCAGGTCCGTGACGAGCGGCACGCCCTCGGCGTCCGGCCCGTGTTCAAGACCGTCGACACCTGCGCGGGGGAGTTCCCGGCCCTCACGCCGTACCACTACTCGAGCTACGACTTCGAGACCGAGGTGGTCGCGAGCGACCGCCGCAAGGTGATCATCCTCGGCTCGGGCCCGAACCGGATCGGGCAGGGCGTCGAGTTCGACTACTCGTGCGTGCACGCCAGCTTCGCGCTGAGCGACGCGGGCTTCGAGACGATCATGATCAACTGCAACCCCGAGACCGTGTCCACCGACTACGACACGAGCGACCGCCTGTACTTCGAACCGCTCACCCTCGAGGACGTCCTCGAGGTGGTCCACGCCGAGAGCGCCAGCGGCGAGCTCGTCGGCGTCGTCGTCCAGCTCGGCGGACAGACGGCGCTCGGTCTCGCCAAGGGCCTCGAGGCCGCGGGCGTCCCAATCCTGGGGACGAGCCCCGACGCCATCGACTCCGCCGAGGAGCGCGGGCTGTTCCAGGGCATCCTCGACGCCGCCGGGCTGCACGCCCCGAAGAACGGCACGGCCACCGACTACGAGACCGCCGTCGCGGTCGCGGAGGAGATCGGCTACCCCGTCCTCGTCCGCCCGTCGTACGTCCTCGGCGGTCGCGGCATGGAGATCGTCTACGACAGCCCCTCGCTGGCCGACTACTTCGTCCGCGTCGAGGACCAGGCCATCATCGGCCCCGATGCGCCGCTGCTCGTCGACCGGTTCCTGGACGACGCGGTCGAGATCGACGTCGACGCCCTCTACGACGGCACCGAGCTCTACGTCGGCGGCATCATGGAGCACATCGAGGAGGCCGGCATCCACTCGGGCGACTCGAGCTGCACGCTCCCTCCCGTGACGCTCGGCAAGGGCGAGATCGACCGGGTCCGTGCCGCCACCCTCGAGATCGCGCGCGGCATCGGCGTCTCGGGTCTGCTGAACGTCCAGTTCGCCATCGCCGCCGGCGTGCTCTACGTCATCGAGGCGAACCCGCGTGCGAGCCGCACGGTGCCCTTCGTCTCGAAGGCGCTCGGGATCCCGCTGGCCAAGGCCGCGTCGCTGGTCATGGTCGGACGCAGCATCCGCGAGCTCGTCGAGGTCGGGCTGCTGCCGGCGAGAGACGGCTCGGACGTCCCGCTCGACTCGCCCATCTCCGTCAAGGAGGCCGTGCTGCCCTTCAAGCGCTTCCGTACGAAGGACGGCCAGATCGTCGACAGCGTGCTGAGTCCCGAGATGCGTTCGACGGGCGAGGTCATGGGGATCGACCGCGACTTCCCGCGGGCTTTCGCCAAGAGCCAGACCGCGGCCTACGGCGGCCTGCCCACCTCGGGCACCGTCTTCGTGAGCGTCGCCGATCGCGACAAGCGGGCGATCGTCCTGCCGGTGCTGCGCCTCCAGCAGCTCGGTTTCACGATCCTCGCCACCGAGGGCACCGCGACCGTGCTGGTGCGCAACGGCATCGAGGCGGACACCGTCGCCAAGTTCAGCGCGGGCGGCCACTCGGTCGTCGACCTGATAAACGCCGACGAGGTCGACATCGTGATCAACACGCCGAGCGGTTCGAGCGCCCGTGCCGACGGCTACGAGATCCGTGCGGCGACCGTCGCCGCCGACAAGGCGCTCTTCACTACCATCGCCCAGCTCGGTGCCGCGGTCGCGTCGATCGAGGCCGTCCAGACCGACCTCGAGGTCACGAGCCTGCAAGACTACGGACTCGCGCGGGCGGCCCGACTGTGACGGCCGGGGCCTCGGCTCCGGCCTTCGGCGAGCGGCTCGGCGAGGTCTTCGACCGTCTCGGCCCGCTCTGCGTCGGCATCGATCCGCACCCGTACCTGCTCGACGCCTGGCGTCTGCCGGGCGGGGCGGCCGGGGCGCGCGACTTCGGTCTGCGGGTGGTCGACGCGGCGCACCGAGGAGGCGCGGGGATCGTGAAACCGCAGGTCGCCTTCTACGAGCGGTGGGGTTCGGCCGGCTTCGCCGCCCTCGAAGAGGTCCTGCACGCCGCGCGTCAGGCGGGGCTGCTGATCATCGGCGACGCCAAACGCGGCGACATCGGCAGCACCATGGACGCCTACGGGGACGCCTGGTTCGATCCGGAATCGAGCCTCCGGGTCGACGCGCTGACGGTGTCTCCGTACCTCGGTCTCGGCTCCATGACCGGTCTGATCGCACGAGCCCGTCGCGCGGGTGCGGGCGTGTTCGTGCTCGGCGCCACCTCCAATCCGGAGGCGCGGGTAACGCAGACGGCGCGGCGCACCGACGACGACGGCACGGTCTCGACCGTCGCGGGCGGTATCGTCGACGACGTGCTGCACGACAACCAGATCGCCGGAGAACCCCGGTTCGGCTCCGTGGGGCTGGTGCTCGGCGCGACGGTCGACCTCGTAGCCGCCGGCGTCGACCCCGACCGCTTGACCACCACGCCCGTCCTCGCGCCCGGGTTCGGGCACCAGGGCGCGCTCTACCGCGACATCCCCGCCCTCTTCGGCGCTGCGGGCCGTTCGGTCGTCGTCTCGACCTCCCGGGCGCTGCTCGAGCACGGTCCGTCCGACCTCGCCGACGCGATCCGTCGCGACTCCGACGAGATCCGCCGATGCCTCGTCTGACGCCGCCGCCCGTCGACCGCGCGGCCGCGGCCCGCGCCGCCGTCGCCGCCCGTCGGGGCCGGGCCGCCGTGAAGTCCGCGATCGCCGAGAGACGACGTCAGGCGCTCGACGTCGCCGAGACGGCGTGGGCCGGTGAGGCCACGGCACCCGAGGCCACCCTCCGCGTCCGCGAGCTGCTCACGAGCATCCCGGGGATCGGCCCGACCCGGGCGGCGCGCATCATGACCGATCTGGGCATCGCCGAGTCCAAGCGGGTCGGCGGTCTCGGAGTCCGGCAGCGACGCACGCTCGGAGACTGGCTGGCACATCGCGAGGCGCGCGGGCGGCTCCGATCGCGTCTGGTCGTCCTGGCCGGTCCGACGGCCGTCGGCAAGGGCACGGTATCGGCTCACATCCGCGACAACTACCCCGACGTCCACCTGTCGATCTCGGCGACGACGCGGGCTCCGAGACCGGGCGAGGTCGACGGCGTGCACTACTACTTCGTCGACGACGCCGAGTTCGACCGGATGATCCGAGAGCGGGAGCTCCTCGAGTACGCGACCGTCCACAACTCGTACCGGTACGGCACGCCGCGCCCTCCGATCGACGCGGCGCTCCGCGACGGCCGCAGCGTGCTGCTCGAGATCGATCTGCAGGGGGCGCGTCTCGTCCGTGCGGCGATGCCCGAGGCCGTGCTCGTGTTCCTGCTCCCCCCCACCTGGGACGAACTGGTCCGTCGACTCATCGGCCGCGGCACGGAGGACGCCGCCGAGCAGCAGCGACGACTCGAGACCGCGAAGGTCGAGCTGGCCGCCCAAGACGAGTTCGACGTCAAGGTCGTCAACCACGACGTGGCCGAAGCGGCCCGAGAGGTCGTAGAATTGATGACTGCGTCCGACGACGCGCGACAGCGCGACTGATCGACGCCACGACTTCCCCCTCAGCCTGCCCGGTCGGCACGCCGAGACAACGCACCACGAACGAGGAGTAACCATGGCCGACAAGAACAAGGGCATCATCGATCCGCCCATCGACGAGCTGCTCTCGAAGGTCGAGTCGAAGTACGCGCTCGTCATCTTCGCGTCCAAGCGCGCCCGTCAGATCAACGACTACTACGCCGACCTCCACGAGGGCAGCCTGTTCGACAACGTCGGCCCGCTCGTCGACAGCACCATCGACGACAAGCCGCTCTCGGTCGCCATGCACGAGATCAACGAAGACCGGCTCGAGGTCAAGCCGCTCGCCGTCACAGCCGACTAGGCATCCGCCGCCCACAGGCGGCACGTCACGGGACGACCAGCTGTCAGGGGTCGGTCCTAGACTCTGACGAGGCCCCCGGGAGACCATCCCGCGGGGCCTCGTCACGTCCCACGGCACGATGCATCCGTCGAGCCGACCATGAGCCACGAGGGGTCCCCTTGACCACGACCGACACCACCAGCACGAGCCGTACGACTCCGACGGGCCTCCGTCTCTTCACCTCCGAGTCCGTGACCGAGGGCCACCCCGACAAGATCTGCGACCAGATCTCCGACGGCATCCTCGACGCTCTGCTGGCCGTCGACCCCGCCAGCCGGGTCGCCGTCGAGACCATGGTCACGACGGGTCTCGTGCACGTCGCCGGCGAGGTCACCACCAAGGGCTACGTCGACATCCCGACGATCGTCCGCGATCTCATCGTCGGCATCGGCTACGACTCGTCGGCGGTCAGCTTCGACGGCCGCACCTGCGGCGTCGAGGTCTCGATCGGCTCGCAGTCGCCCGACATCGCGCAGGGCGTCGACTCGGCGCTCGAGGCGCGGGGCGGCGACGACGACGTCCTCAACCGCCAGGGTGCGGGCGATCAGGGCATCATGTTCGGCTACGCCACGAACGAGACGCCCCAGTACATGCCGCTGCCCGTCTGGCTCGCCCACCGTCTCGCCGAGCGACTCGCCTCGGTCCGCAAGACGGGCGAGCTCGACTACCTCCGACCCGACGGCAAGACCCAGGTCACGGTCGGCTACGACGGCGTCGTGCCCGTCACGGTCGACACCGTCGTGCTCTCGACGCAGCACTCGCCGAGCGTCTCGAGCGCTCAGCTCGAGAGCGACGTGATCGAGCACGTCATCCGTCCCGTGCTCGCCGACGCGGGGCTCGACTCGAGCGGCACGCGATTCATCATCAACCCCACCGGGCGCTTCGAGATCGGCGGGCCCCAGGGCGATGCAGGGCTCACCGGCCGCAAGATCATCGTCGACACCTACGGCGGCGCGAGCAGGCACGGCGGCGGGGCGTTCTCGGGCAAGGACCCGTCGAAGGTCGACCGGTCCGCCGCCTACGCCATGCGGTGGGTCGCGAAGAACGCCGTCGCAGCAGGTCTCGCCGACCGCCTCGAACTGCAGATCGCCTACGCCATCGGACGCGCGGCCCCGGTCGGTCTCTACGTCGAGACGTTCGGCACGGGTCACGTCTCCGACCAGGTGATCATCGACGCCATCGGCGAGGTCTTCGACCTCCGCCCGGCGGCCATCATCCGCGACCTCGACCTGCTGCGCCCGATCTACGCGGCGACGTCGACCTACGGCCACTTCGGCCGCGACCTGCCCGACTTCACGTGGGAGGCCCTCGACCGCGTCGACGCGCTGCGGGCCGCCGCCGGGCTCTGATCATCGGTGACCCCGCCACGCCGTCCGAGAACCCCGTGAGCGCGACGTCCGCCGATACCCCCGGTCGGCCCGTCGCCCGTGTGCTCGTCGACTCGCCGCTGCCGCAGCTGGATCGTCTCTTCGACTACCGCGTCCCCGCGCGTCTGGTCGGACAGGTCGTCCCGGGCATCCGGGTCAAAGTACCGCTGCGATCCGCCGGCCGTATCGCCGACGGATTCGTGGTCGACGTCGTCGACGGATCCGACCATGCGGGCGAGCTCAGCGAAGTCGACGACATCGTGTCCGAGGTGCCCGTGCTGGCCCCCGAGGTCTGGCGGCTCGCCCGGGCGGTGGCCGACCGCGCCGGCGGCTCCGCGAGCGATGTCCTGCGCCTCGCCGTGCCTCCTCGGCAGGTGCGGGTCGAGAAGGCCTGGGCCGCCGCGCGCCTCGCGGCGGAGGGTGCCGACGAGCCGGTCACGGCGCCCGAGCCCGTCGTCGCCCAGGCCGTCACCGCGTACCGGGCCGACTCGCTCCACGATCTCGTCCCCGCGAGGGGCCGGGCCGCCGTCGACGCCGTCCCCCTGCTGGTCGAACTGGCCGACGACGGCGCGTGGGTCGGCCACTGGGCCGTCACCGCCGCTCAGCTGGCCACGGTGGCGCTGGCGGCGGGCGACAACGCGATCATCGCCGTCCCCGACTACCGAGACGAAGATCACGTCCTGCGGGCCCTCGCCGCGGTCGTCCCGTCCGAGGCGATCGTCCGTCTCGACTCCCGGCAGTCGAACGCCGACCGGTACCGGGCGCTCCTCCGTGCCCGCGGCGACGACCCCGTCGTCATCGTCGGCAACCGCTCGGTCCTCCTCGCGCCGTCGGCTCGTCTCGGCGTCATCGTCGTCTTCGACGACGGCGACCCTCTCTTCTCCGAGCCGCTCAGCCCCTACGTGCACGCCCGCGACACCGCGCTCGTCCGCCAGGCGCAGCAGGACACGGCCCTGGTCTTCCTGGGCCACGCCCGGAGCACCGACGTCCAGCGCCTGGTCGAGCTGGGCTTCCTCGCCGAGGTCCGCCCCGATCCGCGGTACCAGCCCAAGGTGATCCCGACGTCTCAGCAGTCCGCGCACGACGGCTTCGCCGCGCGGGCACGGATCCCCTCCACGGCCTGGACGGAGGCCCGAGCCGCCGTCGAGCACGGACCGGTCCTCGTCCAGGTGGCTCACCCGGGTTACTCTCCACGGCTCGCCTGCACCGAATGCGGTGACACCGCGCGCTGCCTGCGCTGCAACGGTCCGGTCGTCCAGCGTGAGCAGGGCGCCCAGCCCGCCTGCTCCTGGTGCGGAGCACTCGCGGTCGGCTGGCACTGCAAGACCTGCGAGGGCACGGCGATGAAGGCCGTCGGCGCCGGTGCGTCCCGCACCGCCGACGAGCTCGGCAAGGCCTTCCCGGGGGTCCGCGTCATCGTGGCCGACGGCACGCGACCGATCACCCACGTCGACGACGCCCCCGCGCTGGTCGTCGCCACGCGCGGTGCCGAGCCCGTCGCCCCCGGCGGCTACCGGGCGGTCCTCCTCCTCGACGGGGAGCGCATGCTGGCGAGAGAGAGTCTCCGAGTCGCCGAAGACTGTCTCCGCTGGTGGGCCAATGCGACGGCTCTCGCGGCTCGACGCGCACCCGTCGTGCTCGTCGGGGTCGGGGGAGCCCTGGCCTCCGCGCTGGCCACCTGGGAGCTCGCCCGCTTCGCCTCCTCCGAGCTCGCCGACCGTCGGCAGCTGCGCTTCCCGCCGGCCGTCCGCGTCGCGACGGTGACGGGCACCGTCGACACCGTCGCCCGAGCCCTCGGCGAGCTCCCCGACGAGGTGCGGGCCGAGACGCTCGGCCCCGTCGACGTGCCCGAGGCCGGGGTGCGGGCCATCGTCCGCTTCGACGTGCGGCGCGGCGGCGAGGTGGCGCAGATCCTCAGGTCGCAGGTGATCCGGGCGGCCACCGAGCGTCGCAAGGCCATCGGTCAGAAGCGCGGTCGTGCCGTCCCTACACTCAGAGTGCGGTTCGACGACGTCGAGCCGTTCACCGATTGAGTTCAGGAACCCCCGTGCGTCTCGTCTTCGCCGGCAGCCCCGCCGCCGCCCTCCCGTCCCTCCGCGCCCTCGCCGAGAGCGAGCACGAGATCGTGGCGGTGCTGACCCGCAGCGACACCCCTCAGGGCCGCAAGCGCGTGCTGACGCGGACGCCGGTCGCCGTCGAGGCCGAGCGTCTCGGTCTGCCCGTGGTCAAGGCGCGTCGGATCACCGACGACGTGACCGAGCACCTCCGGGCACTCGACGCCGACCTCGGCGTCATCGTCGCCTTCGGGGCGCTGCTGCGCGAGCCCGTGCTCTCGCTGCCTCGACTCGGCTGGGTCAATCTCCACTTCTCGCTCCTCCCGCGGTGGCGCGGGGCGGCACCCGTCCAGCGCGCCCTCATGGCCGGCGACGAGGTCACGGGGGCCGTCGTGTTCCAGCTCGTCCCCGAGCTCGACGCCGGCGACGTCTACGGCGTCGTCGAGCAGCGTCTCGGCGGCGCCGAGACCGCGGGCGGCCTGCTCGACGACCTCTCGGTCTCCGGTGCGGAGCTGCTCGAGCGCACGGTCGCCGACCTC
Source organism: Frigoribacterium sp. CFBP9030 (assembly GCF_034045195.1). Classification (NCBI taxonomy): domain Bacteria; kingdom Bacillati; phylum Actinomycetota; class Actinomycetes; order Micrococcales; family Microbacteriaceae; genus Frigoribacterium; species Frigoribacterium sp. CFBP9030. The sequence goes on along the minus strand of NZ_JAXCWG010000002.1, from coordinate 321,836 downwards.
GCCTCGGGCACGGCCGTGGGCGTCGCGCAGACCGGCACGGTGACGCTGGCCCCCAAACTGACCCTCGACGACGGGGCGCTCGATCTCGGGCGGCCCGCCGGCGAGGTCCTCGACCGGTGGCGGGGTGTCACGCCCGAGCCAGGGGCGCACGTCCCCTTCGAGGGCGCCCGCCTCAAGATCCTCGAGCTGCGCGCCGTCGAGTCGCCCGATCTCGCCGTCGACCCGGCACCCGGCGCCCTCTCGCTGTCCGGTCGCCGCCTCCTCGTCGGCACAGCCACCGCGCCCCTCGAGCTGATGCGGGTCCAGCCCGCCGGCAAGAAGGCCATGGCGGCGACCGACTGGTTCCGCGGGCTGTCCGGCGATGACGCCCCGCGCCTCCTCGTGACCGCGAGCGACTCGGCACCCGACCCGGGCGGACCCGGCCGCCCCTCCGACCCCCTCGACGAAGGAGACCGCTCATGAGCCGTGTCCAGCCCGCCCGTCGGGTCGCCCTCGACGTCCTCCGCGCCGTCTCCGACGACGACGCCTACTCGAACCTGCTTCTCCCGTCGCGCATCGCCCGTGCCCGTCTCGACGCCGCCGACGCGGGTCTCGCGACCGAGCTCACCTACGGCACGCTGCGCCTCCAGGGGTACTACGACCTCGTCATCGCGATCGCCGCCCGACGGCCCGTGTCGAAGATCGACCCGGCTCTCCTCGACGTCCTGCGGCTGGGCGTCCATCAGCTGCTCTCGACGAGGGTCGCCACGCACGCCGCGGTCGACGAGTCGGTCGAGCTCGCCCGCGAGGTCGGCAGTCGATCGGGCACCGGCTTCGTGAACGGGGTCCTCCGCACCGTCTCCCGCACCGAGCCCGGGGTCTGGCGCGAACGCGTCCTCGAGGGCGCCCGGGGTGCCGACGAGGCGCTGGCCGCCGAGTGGTCGCACCCGGCGTGGGTCGTGCGGGCCTTCCGTCAGGCGCTCACCGCCGAGGGGCGGGGCGACGAGCTCGTCGAGCTGCTCGAGGCCGACAACAGGGCCCCGCGGGTGAGTCTCGTGGCGTTGCCGGGGCTGGCCGAGGTCTCCGAACTGGGAGGCGCGGGTGGCGTCCTCTCGCCCGTCGCGGCGACCAGCGGCGGCGGAGATCCGGCGAGCCACCCCGCCGTCCGAGACGGACGCGCCCGGGTTCAAGACGAGGGGTCGCAGATGGCGGCTCTGCTGCTGAGCCGCCACCGCCCGATCACGGAGGGCGAGCGGTGGCTCGACATGTGCGCCGGGCCGGGCGGCAAGGCGGCGCTGCTCGGGGCGGAGGCGGCAGGCGGCGGCGCGCGGCTCCTGGCCAACGAGCTCGTCCCGGCGAGGGCCGGACTCGTCCGTCAGGCGCTCGAGTCCGTCCCCGGCGGCGTGCAGGTGGTCGAGGGCGACGCGACGCGCTTCGGCGCGGAGCAGCCCGAGTCGTTCGACCGCATCCTGCTCGATGCGCCCTGCACGGGGCTCGGCGCCCTCCGGCGTCGCCCCGAGGCCCGCTGGCGCAAGCAGCCCCGCGACGTCGGCGAGCTGACCGCCCTGCAGGCCCGCCTGTTCGCCGCCGCGATCGACGCCCTGGCACCCGGGGGAGTCCTCGCCTACGTGACGTGCTCACCTCACGTCGCCGAGACACGGGCCATCGTGGAGACCGGCGTGCGGGGTCGCGACGACGTCACCGTGGTCGACGCGACCGCCTCCGCGGAGACGATCGTGGGCGCCCCCGTCGACCTCGGCTCGGCGCCGTACGTCCAGCTCTGGCCGCATCGACACGGGACGGACGCGATGTTCGTCGCACTCGTCGAGAAGCGGCGCCAGCCCTCGGCCTCCTGACGCGGCGCCGATCGTCGCCGTCGTGACGCGGCGCCGGACGGGTGGCCCCGCTAGGCTCGTCGGGTGTCCGTCCGCATCAGCCCCAGCATCCTCTCGGCCGACTTCGCCAACCTCGAGCGCGACCTCCATCGCATCGGCGACGCCGATCTCGTCCACGTCGACGTCATGGACGGCCACTTCGTGCCGAACCTGACGCTCGGGCTCCCGGTGGTCGAGCGCCTCCAGCAGGTCAGTCCGCTGCCTCTCGACGTGCATCTGATGGTCGACGACGCCGACCGCTGGGCTCCTCGGTACGCCGAGCTCGGTGCGTTCTCCGTGACGTTCTCGGCCGAGGCCGCCGCCGATCCCGTCGCCACGGCGCGCGCGATCCGCAGCACGGGGGCTCGCGCCTCCGTCGCCGTGAAGCCCGGCACCGACATCGCGCCGTACCTCGAGACGCTCGACGAGTTCGACATGATCCTCGTCATGACGGTCGAGCCCGGGTTCGGCGGGCAGTCGTTCATGACCGAGACGATGCCCAAGCTGGCCCGCGCTCGTGAGGCGGTCGACCGGTCCGGGCTCGACGTCTGGCTCGAGGTCGACGGCGGCATCGACGTCACGACGATCGTCACGGCGGTCGCGAACGGGGCCGATACGGTCGTGGCCGGCTCGGCCGTCTACGGCGGCGAGCCGTCGGAGCGCATCGCGGCTCTCCGTGCCGCTGCCGCGACGGTAGCCTTGACCTCGTGAAGACCTTCGACGAACTGTTCGCAGAGCTCAGCGGCAAGGTCCGCGACCGCCCTCAGGGGTCGGGAACGGTGGCTGAGTTCGATGCGGGCGTGCACCAGATCGGCAAGAAGATCGTAGAAGAGGCCGCCGAGGTGTGGATGGCAGCCGAGTACGAGGGCGACACGGCGACCGCCGAAGAGATCTCGCAGCTGCTCTACCACCTGCAGGTGCTGATGCTCGCCAAGGGGCTGACGCCCGCCGACGTGTACCGACATCTCTGATCCGTCTCCGCAGCCCCGCGAGACCGTCGTCCCCCGGCGGTCCGACGTCATCCGGCCCCGACGGGCCGACCAGAGAGAACAGAGTCACCACATGCTCCGCGTAGCAGTGCCCAACAAGGGCTCCCTCAGCGAGACCGCGACGGCCATGCTCGGCGAGGCCGGGTACACGGGTCGCCGCGACACCCGCACGCTCCACGTCGAGGACCCTCGCAACGGCGTCGAGTTCTTCTACCTCCGTCCGCGTGACATCGCGACCTACGTCGGCTCGGGTGCGCTCGACGTCGGCATCACGGGCCGCGACCTCCTCCTCGACTCGCACTCGCCCGCGCACGAGGTCGCCCCTCTCGACTTCGGCGGCTCGACCTTCCGCTTCGCCGGTCCTCCCGGGCGCTTCACCGACCTGCGTGAGCTGCAGGGAACCCGGGTCGCCACGAGCTACGCGGGTCTCGTCGGCTCGTTCCTCGCCTCGCACGGGGTGACCGCGAACCTCGTCGGTCTCGACGGTGCGGTCGAGAGCGCCGTCCGCCTCGGTGTCGCCGATGCCGTGGCCGACGTCGTGTCGACCGGCGGCACCCTCCGGGCGGCGGGCCTCGAGATCTTCGGCCCCGTCATCCTCGAGTCGACGGCCGTGCTCATCGCCTCCGACGAGAGCGTCGACGGGCTGGCCGTTCTGCACCGCCGTCTGCAGGGCGTGCTCGTGGCGAGGCAGTACGTGATGATGGACTACGACATCCCGGTCTCCAAGCTCGACGCCGCGACGGCGATCGCGCCGGGCATGGAGTCCCCGACGGTCGCGCCCCTCCACGACGCCGAATGGGCGGCCGTGCGGGTGATGGTGAAGCGGACCGACACGAACCAGGTGATGGACGCCCTCTACGACCTCGGCGCCCGAGCCATCCTCGTCAGCCCGATCCACGCCGCGAGGCTCTGAGATGACTGCCGCCGACCCGACGCTGGCCGTCCGGGTCATCCCGTGCCTCGACGTGGCGGCCGGTCGTGTCGTCAAGGGCGTCAACTTCCTCGACCTCCGCGATGCCGGCGATCCCGTCGAGCTCGCGCGCACCTACTACGAGCAGGGCGCCGACGAGATCACCTTCCTCGACGTCACCGCGACGGTCGACGAGCGCGCGACCATGTACGACGTGGTCCGCGCCACGGCCGAGCAGGTCTTCATCCCGCTCACGGTCGGGGGCGGGGTCCGCTCGACCGACGACGTCTCGCGTCTGCAGGCCGCGGGTGCCGACAAGATCGGCATCAACAGCGCGGCGATCGCCCGACCGGCCCTCGTCGGCGAGATCGCCGACCGCTTCGGCGCCCAGGCCGTGGTGCTCTCCCTCGACGTGAAGCGCTCCCCGCGAACGCCGTCCGGCTTCGTGGTGACGACCCACGGCGGTCGCACCGAGACCGATCTCGACGCGCTGGTCTGGGCGCGAGAGGCGGTCGAACGCGGTGCCGGCGAGCTCCTCGTCAACTCGATCGACGCCGACGGCACCCGTGAGGGCTTCGACCTCGAGCTGGTCGCGTCGATGCGCGACGTCAGCCGTGTCCCCGTCGTCGCTTCAGGAGGCGCGGGTGCGGTCGAGCACTTCGCCCCCGCCATCCAGGCGGGCGCCGACGCGGTGCTCGCCGCCTCCGTCTTCCACACCGGTCAGCTGACCGTCGACGACGTCAAGCGCGAGCTGGCGGCGTCCGGCATCCTGGTCCGTCGATCGCAGGAGCACTCATGACCGCCCCCCTCACCCGCGAGTCCGCCGCACCGGTCGTCGCCCGCGCGCGCTTCGACGCCGATGGGCTGCTGCCCGCCATCATCCAGGAGGAGTCCTCCCGAGACGTCCTCATGATGGGCTGGATGGACGCCGAGGCGTTGATCCGCACGCTGACCGAGGGCCGGGTCACCTTCTGGTCGCGGTCCCGTCAGGAGTACTGGCGGAAGGGCGACACCTCGGGTCACGCGCAGTTCGTCCGCTCGGCGGCGCTCGACTGCGACGACGACGTCCTGCTCGTCACCGTCGAGCAGATCGGGGCCGCCTGTCACACCGGCGCGCACTCCTGCTTCGAGGTCGGTCCGTTGTCGCCGGTCACGGCCACGTCGATCGACGGAGATCCTCGTGTCTGACCGGGGCACCACCTCCCGGGCCGAGTTCGACGCGGCCCTGTCCGGCCACCGCGTCGTCCCGGTCGTCCGCGACCTCTTCGGCGACGGCGAGACGCCGGTGGGCGTCTACCGGAAGCTCGCGGCGGGGCGACCCGGCACGTTCCTGCTGGAGTCCGCCGAGCAGGGCGGCATCTGGTCGCGCTGGTCGTTCGTCGGTGTGTCCTCCTTCGGAGTGCTCACCACCCGCGGAGACGACGTCGAATGGATCGACTACGGCATGAGCCGCGAGCGTGCGCTGGGCGATGCGACCGGGCGACCCCTCGAGGTGCTCTCCGCGCTCTTCGAACGCTGGCAGACGCCGCGCCTCCGCGAGCTGCCGCCCCTGACCGGTGGGCTCGTCGGCTTCATCGGCTGGGAGGCCGTCCGCGAGCTCGAGTCGCTGCCCGACGCGCCGCCCGCCGAGTTCGAGGTCCCGTCCCAGGCCCTCAGCTTCGTGAGCGAGCTGGTGGCGCTCGATCACCGCACCGGCGCCGTCATGCTGATCGCCACGGTGCTGAACGACGAGACCGACACCTCCGACGCCCTGTGGGCCGACGCGCAGTCGCGCCTCGACGGTCTGCAGAGTCGTCTGGCCGAGCCCAGCGAGGCGTTCCTCTCCGACGTCGATCTCACGATCGCCCCCGACCCGGTCCGACGCACGAGCGACGCCGAGTACGGGGCGGCCATCGAGCGGTCGAAGCAGTACATCCGCGACGGCGACGTCTTCCAGGTGGTCGTGTCGCAGCGGTTCGACCACGAGCTCACGGCCGATCCGCTCGACGTCTATCGCGTCCTCCGCACTCTCAACCCGAGCCCTTACATGTACCTCGTGAGCCTCGACGACGTCGACGGTCGGCCCTACTCGATCGTCGGATCGTCGCCCGAGGCCCTGGTCAAGGTCGACGGACGGCGCGCCTACACGCACCCCATCGCCGGTTCGAAGCCGCGTGGCGGCAACCCCGAGGAGGATCAGCTGCTCGCCGACCAGCTGGCCTCCGACCAGAAGGAGCGAGCCGAGCACCTGATGCTCGTCGATCTCGCCCGCAACGACCTGCTCAAGGTCTGCACCCCGGGTTCCGTCGAGGTGACCGAGTTCATGCAGGTCGAGCGCTTCAGCCACATCATGCACCTCGTGTCGAGCGTCGAGGGGGATCTCGCTCCGGGGCACAACGCCATCGACGCCTTCCGGGCCACGTTCCCCGCAGGCACCCTGTCGGGCGCGCCCAAGCCCCGCGCCCTCGAGATCATCGACGAGCTCGAACCGGCGCAGCGGGGGGTCTACGGCGGGGTCGTGGGCTACTTCGACTTCGCGGGTTCGGCCGACGTCGCGATCGCCATCCGCACCGTGCTCCTGCAGGGCGGCACCGCGCGGGTCCAGGCCGGCGCCGGTCTCGTCGCCGACAGCGATCCCGTCGCGGAGAACGAGGAGGCGCGCAACAAGGCCGCGGCCCCCTTGCGTGCCGTGGCCGTGGCCAACGCCATGACGAGGCTCGTCTGATGAGCGCCCGCCGCATCAAGCTCACGACGATCCTGCTCGGGATCCTTCTGGCTGCCGTGGTGCTCCTCGCCTGGACGCAGCCGTGGTTCGAGCTCGCGATCAGCCTGCCCCAGGGCGGCTCCGACCGCGTGACGGCCAGCGGAGACGTCGCCGGCGGCGCCCTTTCGGCGCTCTCGCTCGCGAGCCTCGCCCTGTTCGCCGCGCTGACCATCGCGGGTCGCGTCTTCCGCATCGTGCTCGGCGTGCTGCAGACCCTGCTCGGCGTCTGCGTCGCCCTCGGGGCCGGAACATCCCTGGCCGACCCGATCGGCGCCTCCGGAACCCCCATCACCACGGCGACCGGCGTCGAGGGGGCCGAGTCGCTCGTGTCGCTCGTCGACTCCGTCTCGGCCACGCCCTGGCCGTGGGTGGCGCTGGTGACCGGCATCGTCTCGGCGCTGCTCGGCGTCGCCGTCGTCGTCCTCTCGGGGATGTGGCCCCAGGCCACCCGGAAGTACTCGGCGACCCGGCTCGTGGCCGCCGATCCCGCGACCGACCCGGCCGCCGCCTGGGACACCCTCTCGAGCGGGGACGACCCCACCGAGAGTCCCGACGAGACGGCCCGCAGCCGGTAGACTCGTCGCGTCCCATCTTGATCCAAGGAGCACCGTGAGCATTCAGACGAAGCCCGACGACCGCCACGAGGCCGCCGAAGACCTCGGTCACGGCAACTCGCCCGCCGCGTGGACGGCTGTGATCATCATGCTGGTCGCTTTCTCCATCGGCACCGTCGCCTTCTTCCTCGCCATCCCGTGGATCGTCTGGGCCTCCGCCGGGCTCGTGATCGTCGGGCTCGTCGTCGGGCTCGTGCTCAAGCGCGTCGGGTACGGCGTCGGCGGTCACCGCTATGTCCCGAAGGCGCACAACTAAGTGCTGGAAGACCTCTACGCCGGCTCCCTGGCCGATGCCGAGGCCCGGCGTGAGCTGGCGCCGTTCGCGTCGGTCGAGGCGGCCGCCCTCGAACGTCCTGCGGCACTCGACGCCCTGGCCGCGCTCCGACCCGACGAACGCGTCAAGATCATCGCCGAGGTGAAGCGGGCCAGCCCGTCCCGCGGCGATCTGTCCGACATCGCCGATCCCGCCTCCCTCGCCGTCTCGTACGCGACGGGTGGGGCCAGCGCGATCAGCGTCCTCACCGAGGGTCGCCGATTCAAGGGCACCCTCGCCGATCTCGAGGCCGTCCGACAGGTCGTCGACGTCCCCGTGCTCCGCAAGGACTTCATCGCCGACCCGTACCAGGTCTTCGAGGCGCGTGCCGCAGGCGCCGATCTGGTCCTCCTCATCGTCGCCGGCCTCTCGCAGCCCAGACTCGTCGAGCTGCACGAGCTCGTGCGGTCGCTCGGTATGACCGCGCTGATCGAGACCCACTCGGCCGACGAGGTCCGACGCGGTCTCGACGCCGGCGCCGAGCTGCTCGGCGTGAACGCCCGCGACCTCTCGACGTTCGAACTCGACCGCGATCTGTTCGGTCGACTCGCCGACGGCATCCCGTCCGGTGTCGTCCGCGTCGCCGAATCCGCCGTCGCGTCACCCGACGACGTCGCCCACTACCGTCGCGCCGGCGCCGATGTCGTGCTCGTGGGCGAGGCCCTCGTCACGCACGGCGACCCGGTCGACGCACTCACCCGCTTCCTGGAGGTCTGATGGCACTGCGCGACGAGACGGGGCCCTACTTCGGCTCCTTCGGGGGGCGCTTCGTCCCCGAATCCCTGGTGGCTGCACTCGACGAACTCGACTCGGCCTACAAGGCCGCGGCGGTCGATCCCGAGTTCCAGGCGGAGCTCCGTGCCCTGCACGCGACGTACACGGGTCGACCCTCGATCATCACCGAGGTCCCGCGCTTCGCCGAGCACGCCGGCGGGGCGCGCGTCATCCTGAAGCGCGAAGACCTGAACCACACGGGTTCGCACAAGATCAACAACGTGCTCGGACAGGCGCTGCTCGCCCGCAAGCTGGGCAAGACCCGGCTGATCGCCGAGACGGGCGCCGGGCAGCACGGTGTGGCGACCGCCACCGCGGCCGCCCTGTTCGGCATGTCCTGCGTCGTGTACATGGGCCAGGTCGACACCGAACGTCAGGCCCTCAACGTGGCCCGCATGCGCCTCCTCGGGGCCGAGGTCGTCTCGGTCACGACCGGGTCGCGCACGCTGAAGGACGCCATCAACGACGCGATGCGCGACTGGGTCGCCAGCGTCGACACCACGCACTACGTCCTCGGCACGGTCGCCGGTCCGCACCCCTTCCCGGCGATGGTGCGCGACTTCCACAAGATCATCGGCGAAGAGGCTCGCGAGCAGGTCCTGGCGCTCACCGGGTCGCTCCCGGACGCCGTCACGGCGTGCGTCGGCGGCGGGTCGAACGCCATGGGCATCTTCCACGCGTTCCTCGACGACCCCTCGGTCGAGCTCTGGGGCTACGAGGCCGGGGGAGACGGCGTGGAGACCGGTCGTCACGCGGCGTCGATCACCCTGGGTCGGATCGGCAACCTGCAGGGCACCAAGTCGTACCTCATGCAAGACGAAGACGGGCAGACGCTCGAGAGCCACTCGATCTCGGCCGGCCTCGACTACCCGAGCGTCGGGCCCGAGCACGCCTGGCTCGCCGAGAGCGGACGGGCCCACTACGAGCCCGTGACCGACGCCGAGGCGATGGCCGCGTTCAAGCTCCTCACTCAGACCGAGGGCATCCTGCCCGCGATCGAGACGGCGCACGCCCTCGCCGGCACGATCAAGCTCGGTCAGCGTCACCCCGACTGGACGATCCTGGTCTCGATGAGCGGCCGAGGCGACAAAGACGTGGCGACCGCCAGCCGCTACTTCGGCGTCCTCGACGAGCAGGCGCAGCAGCTGTGAGCGGCGCCGACGCCCCCACGGGCAGCAAGGTGGCGGCGGCCATCCGAGCTCGTCGCGAAGCCGGGTCCGGCGCCGTGATCGGATACCTCCCCGTGGGGTTCCCCGATCTGGCGACGAGCATCGAGGCCGCTGTGACGCTCGCCGAGAACGGCATCGACGTCATCGAGCTGGGCATGCCGTACTCCGATCCCGTCATGGACGGACCGGTCATCCAGGCCGCCACGCAGAAGGCACTCGCCGAGGGCTTCCGAGTCCGCGACGTCTTCACGGCCGTCCGCGAGATCACCTCCCGTGTCGACACCCCGGTCGTCGTCATGACGTACTGGAACCCGGTCGAGCAGTACGGCGTCCAGCGCTTCGCCGACGACCTCGCCGCTGCGGGCGGTGCCGGTCTCATCACCCCCGACCTCATCCCCGACGAGGGCTCCGCGTGGATCGCCGCCGCCGAGGCCGCCGACCTCGATCGGGTCTTCCTCGCCGCGCCGTCCTCCAGCGAGGCTCGACTCCGCCAGTCGGTGGAGGCCAGCCGCGGATTCGTCTACACGGTGTCGACGATGGGCATCACCGGCACCCGCACCGACGTCGATTCCGCGGCGCACACCCTCGTCGACCGCCTTCGTGAGGCAGGTGTCGAGTACGCGTGCGTCGGTCTGGGCATCTCGACCGCCACCCAGGTGCGTGAGGTCCTCGCCTACGCCGACGGGGCGATCATCGGCTCGGCCTTCGTGCGCGCCCTCGCCGAGGGCGGGCTCGACGCCCTCGCCGAGGTCGCAGCCGATCTGTCGTCGGGCGCCACCGTCTCACGCTGACTCCTGCTCGCGCTAGAGTCTTCCCGCGTCGGCCCGCCGACACCCCGTGTTCCCCGTGAAAGGCGTTTCCGCCCGTGTTCGTTCCCCTGAGCATCCCGAGTCCGTCCGCCGAATGGCAGTACTTCGACGTGACGGCCTGGATCAACGAGACCTTCGGCGCCTCGGTGCCGGGTTCGCTGCGCATCCACGCCTACGCCCTCTGCATCCTGGCCGGCATCGTCATCGCCGGCATCATCACGAACCAGCGTCTGAAGCGCCGCGGGGCCGAGAGCGGCGTCGTGATCGACGTCATGCTGTTCGCCGTTCCGCTCGGCATCATCGGCGGTCGCTTCTTCCACGTCATCACGCACCCGGGCGACTACTTCTCGTCGCCCGACCAGTACGTCCACGTGTTCTTCATCTGGGAGGGCGGTCTCGCGATCTACGGCGCCCTCCTGTTCGGCGCCCTCGGCGTCTGGCTGGGCTGCCGGTACTCGGGTCTGCGCTTCTGGACCTTCGCCGACGCCCTGGCCCCCGGGCTTCTCGTGGCTCAGGCCTGCGGTCGACTGGGCAACTGGTTCAACAACGAGCTCTTCGGCATGCCGACCGACCTGCCCTGGGGTCTCGAGATCCAGTCGAGCAACCCGGCGTACCCCACCGGGCTCCCCGAGGGCACGCTGTTCCACCCGACGTTCCTCTACGAGATCGTGTGGATGCTCGCGGGTGTCGCGATCCTGCTGCTGATCGAGCGCAAGACCACTCTCGAATGGGGCAAGGCGCTGTCGTTCTACCTCGTCTGGTACGGCATCGGCCGGGCCTGGTTCGAGTCGATCCGCACCGACCCCAGCCTGCTCTTCTTCGGCATCCGCACCAACGTCTGGATGAGCTTCGCCGCCATCCTCCTGGGCATCGTCATCTACGTCGTCGCCACGCGACGGCACCCCGGTCGGGTGCCCAGCGCCTACGCCCCGGGGCGGTCCCCGATCGATCGCGACACTGAGCTAGACTCGCGACGCACGGAAGCGGACGACGACGACCCCGAACTCGTCGCCGTCGGAGCATCGGACGACACCGCCGATACGACACCGCGGTCCTAGGGCACACAGCCCCGGTACCACCGCACCAGGCCAGGGATCCCACGACTCGACCGAGTCACGGCCTCCCTCCAGCCGGAGCCGCTCCCGCATCGAGAACCACCTCACGACCGCCACAAGCTGTCAGGGCAACTCCGCTGAGCCGAAGCACCACCGGACAACCGATCCACCGTCCGGTCGGCGACCGACGTCAGCCGCACCTCCGCGGCGACGTCCAGTGACACGGGCCGACGACGTCCCGACTCCTACAGGATCTCTTCGTGAGGACGGATTCCATGGCCCCCACGCCAGCCCATCAGCAGTTCAGCACGGTCCCCTCCGCGGTCGGTCTCTACGACCCCCGCAATGAGAAGGACGCCTGCGGTCTCGCCATGGTCGCGACCCTCCGGGGCACCGCCGGGCACGACATCATCGACGCGGCCCTCGGCGCTCTGCGCAATCTCGAGCACCGCGGTGCCATCGGATCGGACGCCGGCACCGGCGACGGAGCCGGCATCCTCTGCCAGATCCCCGACGCGTTCTTCCGCGACGAGGTCGACTTCGAGCTGCCCGAGGCGGGGGAGTACGCGGTCGGCATCGCCTACCTGCCCCTCGACGAGCAGGAGCGCGCCGAGCTGAAGACCGGCATCGAGCGCATCGCCGATCTGGAGCACCTGGACGTGCTCGGGTGGCGCGACGTGCCCGTGCGCCCGGACGAACTCGGGACCTTGGCGCGCAACGCCATGCCCGCCTTCGAGCAGCTCTTCCTGGCGAGCCGTCAGAGAGGCGCCGACGGTCGGCGCCTGTCGGGCGTCGAGCTCGACCGACGCGCCTTCCGTCTGCGGAAGCGCGCCGAGCGCAAGCTCTCCGCCTACTTCACCTCCCTCGGCAGTCGCACCATGGTCTACAAGGGCATGGTGACGACACTCCAGCTGGAGCCGTTCTACCCCGACCTCAGCGACGAGCGCTTCGCCTCGAAGCTGGCCATCGTCCACTCGCGGTACTCCACGAACACGTTCCCGTCGTGGCCTCTCGCCCAGCCGTTCCGCATGATCGCGCACAACGGCGAGATCAACACGGTCCGCGGCAACCGCAACTGGATGCGCGCGAGGCAGTCGCAGCTCGAGTCCGAGCTGATCGGCGACCTCAAGCCGCTCCTGCCGATCGTCAGCCCGGGTGCCAGCGACTCCGCCTCGTTCGACGAGGTGGTCGAGCTGCTCAGCCTGACCGGCCGGTCGCTCCCTCACGCGATCATGATGATGGTCCCCGAAGCGTGGGAGAACCAGGTCGACATCGACCCCGAGCTGCGCGACTTCTACGAGTACCACTCGATGCTCATGGAGGCGTGGGACGGCCCCGCCGCCATCACCTTCACCGACGGCTCCGTCGTCGGGGCGACGCTCGACCGCAACGGTCTCCGTCCGGGCCGCTACCTGGTCACCGACGACGGGCTCGTCGTGCTCGCCAGCGAGATCGGCGTCCTCGACATCGACCCCGCCAAGGTCGTCCGCAAGGGGCGCCTGCGCCCCGGCAAGATGTTCCTGGTCGACACCGAGGCCGGGCGACTCATCGAGGACGACGAGATCAAGCGCGACCTCGCTGCGGAGGCTCCGTACGGCGACTGGCTGGCCGAGGGGCGCATCCACCTGTCCGACCTCCCCGACCGCGAGCACATCGTCCACACTCCGGCGTCGGTGACGCGGCGCCAGCGGACCTTCGGATACACCGAAGAAGAGGTGCGGATCCTCCTCGCCCCGATGGCGAAGACCGGCGCCGAGCCCCTCGGGGCCATGGGCAGCGACACGCCCATCGCCGTCCTGTCCGAGCGCCCGCGCCTCCTGTTCGACTACTTCACGCAGCAGTTCGCCCAGGTGACGAACCCGCCGCTCGACTCGATCCGCGAGCAGGTCGTGACCTCGCTGAAGCTCGGCCTCGGCCCCGAGCGCAACCTGCTCGCGGCCACACCCGAGCATGCGCGCCAGGTCATCCTGGACTTCCCGGTCATCGACAACGACGAGCTGGCGAAGATCCAGCACATCGACCCGAGCCCGGGCTCGCGCGCCACGTCGACCATCCGGGGTCTCTACCGCTCTGACAAGGGACCTCGTGCGCTCGAGAAGCGCATCGCGGCGATGTGCAACGAGGTCGACGACGCGATCGAGGCCGGGGCGCGCTTCATCGTCCTCTCCGACCGCGACTCGAACCAGGACTTCGCGCCGGTCCCCTCGCTTCTGATGATCGCCGCCGTGCATCATCACCTGATCCGCACCGAGAACCGGATGAAGGTCGGGCTGATCGTCGAGGCCGGCGACGTGCGCGAGGTCCACCACGTCGCCACCCTGATCGGCTACGGCGCGTCGGCGGTGAACCCGTACCTCGCGATGGAGACCAGCGAGAACCTCGTCCGGTCGGGCATGATCACGGGTCTGTCGCCCGAAGACGCCGTGCACAACCTGATCAAGGCGCTCGGCAAGGGCGTGCTGAAGATCATGTCGAAGATGGGCATCTCGACCGTCTCGAGCTACGCGGCGGCGCAGGCCTTCGAGGCCGTGGGCCTCAGCCGCGAGTTCGTCGACACCTACTTCACGGGCACCTCGACGATGCTGGGCGGCATCGGCATCGACGTCATCGCGGCCGAGAACAAGGAGCGTCACCTCAGCGCCTACCCGGCCGACGGCTCCGTCGTCGCCCACGAGCGTCTGGCGACGGGCGGCGAGTACCAGTGGCGTCGCGAGGGGCCCAAGCACCTCTTCAACCCCGACACGGTCTTCCGTCTGCAGCACGCGACGCGCACCCGCCGCTACGACATCTTCCGCGAGTACACGAAGCTCGTCGACGACCAGGCCGAAGACCTCATGACCCTCCGCGGCATGTTCGCCTTCAAGCACGGCGTCCGTCCGTCGATCCCACTCGACGAGGTCGAGCCCATCGAGGCCATCGTCAAGCGCTTCTCCACGGGTGCGATGAGCTACGGGTCGATCTCGAAGGAGGCGCACGAGACTCTCGCGATCGCCATGAACCGTCTGGGCGGCAAGTCCAACACGGGTGAGGGCGGAGAAGACGTCGAGCGTCTGCTCGACCCCGAACGCCGCAGCGCCGTGAAGCAGGTCGCATCCGGACGCTTCGGCGTCACGAGCATGTACCTGACCCATGCGACCGACATCCAGCTGAAGATGGCGCAGGGCGCCAAGCCCGGCGAGGGCGGCCAGCTGCCGCCGACCAAGGTCTACCCCTGGGTCGCCCGGACTCGTCACGCGACCCCCGGCGTCGGTCTCATCTCGCCGCCGCCGCACCACGACATCTACTCGATCGAAGACCTCAAGCAGCTGATCTTCGACGTCAAGCGGGCGAATCCGACCGCTCGGGTCCATGTGAAGCTCGTCAGCCAGTCGGGCATCGGCGCGGTCGCCGCGGGGGTCACCAAGGCCCTCGCCGACGTCGTCCTCGTCTCGGGGCACGACGGCGGAACGGGTGCCAGCCCGTTGAACTCGCTGAAGCACGCGGGCACCCCCTGGGAGATCGGCCTCGCCGAGACGCAGCAGACGCTCATGCTGAACGGCATGCGCGACCGCGTCGTCGTCCAGGTGGACGGCCAGATGAAGACGGGTCGCGACGTGATGATCGCGGCGCTGCTCGGCGGCGAGGAGTTCGGCTTCGCGACGGCCCCGCTGATCGTCGAGGGCTGCATCATGATGCGCGTCTGCCATCTCGACACCTGCCCGGTGGGCGTCGCGACGCAGAACCCCGAGCTCCGCGCCCGGTTCTCGGGCAAGCCCGAGTTCGTCGTCAACTTCTTCGAGTTCCTGGCCCAGGAGGTGCGCGAGTACCTGGCCGAGTTGGGGTTCCGCTCCCTCGACGAGGCGATCGGCCGCACCGACGTGCTCGACGTCGACCGGGCCATCGACCACTGGAAGGCCTCCGGTCTCGACCTCGCGCCGGTGCTCGTCGGCCCGGCGTTCGCCGACGACGAGCCTCGACGCAACCACCGCCCGCAGGAGCACGAGCTCGAGAAGCACTTCGACGTCGGCCTCATCGAGCAGAGCATGTCCGTGCTCGAGAACGGCGGGCGGGTCGAACTCCGACTCCCCATCCGCAACACCGAACGCGCGGTCGGCACGATGCTCGGTCACGAGGTCACCGTGCGGTACGGCGAGAACGGACTCCCCGAGGGCAGCATCGATATCACCCTCACGGGCTCGGCGGGTCAGTCGCTGGGGGCGTTCCTCCCCGCGGGCATCACCCTCCGACTCGAGGGCGACAGCAACGACTACGTCGGGAAGGGTCTCTCCGGCGGCGACATCGTCGTCCGTCCCGACCGCTCGAGCACCTTCACGGCCGAGGCCAACGTGATCGCGGGCAACGTCATCGGCTACGGAGCCACCCGGGGGAGCATGTTCATCCGGGGCATCGTGGGCGAGCGCTTCCTGGTCCGCAACTCGGGTGCCAGCGCCGTCGTCGAGGGCGTCGGCGACCACGCGCTCGAGTACATGACGGGTGGTCTCGCGGTCATCCTCGGCGACACCGGCCGGAACCTCGGTGCGGGCATGTCCGGAGGCACGGCCTACGTGCACCGTCTGCGGACGGAGCGGGTCAACTCCGACGCGCTCGCCTCCGGCGAGCTGCAGCTCCACCCGCTCGGCAGCGCCGACGCCGAGATCCTGACCGATCTGCTCTCCCGGCACCTCGCCGAGACCGGGTCGCCCGTGGCCGAGAGACTCCTCGCCGACCTCGAGACGACCGTCTCGGAGTTCGTCAAGGTCCTCCCGCGGGACTACGCCGCCGTCCTCGCCACCCGGCAGACGGCCGTCGACGAGGGTCTCGACCCCGATGGCGACGAAGCTTGGAAGCGAATCCTGGAGGTGACCGGTGGCTGATCCCAAGGGATTCCTGAAGACGCAGAAGCGTGAGCTCCCGAAGCGGCGTCCCGTGTCGGTGCGGCTCATGGACTGGAAAGAGGTCTACGAGCAGCAGGAGTCGGGCGAGCTCCGCCGGCAGGCCGGCCGCTGCATGGACTGCGGCGTGCCCTTCTGCCATCAGGGCTGCCCGCTCGGCAACCTGATCCCCGAGTGGAACGACCTCATGTGGCGCGGCGAGGGCCGACAGGCCATCGAGCGCCTGCACGCGACCAACAACTTCCCCGAGTTCACCGGTCGCCTCTGCCCCGCCCCCTGCGAATCGTCGTGCGTGCTGGGCATCAACCAGCCGCCCGTGACCATCAAGCAGGTCGAGGTCTCGATCATCGACCAGGCGTTCCAGAACGGCTGGGTCACCCCCCACCCGCCCGAGCGTCTGACCGGCAAGACCGTCGCCGTCGTGGGGTCCGGCCCTGCCGGGCTCGCGGCTGCGCAGCAGCTGACCCGCGCCGGTCACACCGTCGCCGTCTACGAGCGCGACGACCGCATCGGCGGCCTGCTGCGCTACGGCATCCCGGACTTCAAGATGGAGAAGAAGCAGATCGAGCTCCGTCTCGCGCAGATGCAGGCCGAGGGCACCCGCTTCCGAGCGGGCGTCGAGATCGGTCGCGACATCGCCTGGGACGACCTCCGGGCGCGGTACGACGCCGTCGTGGTGGCCACCGGGGCCACGGTGCCCCGCGATCTGCCGATCCCGGGCCGTGATCTGTCGGGCATCCACTTCGCGATGGAGTACCTCGTCCAGCAGAACCGGGTCGGTGCAGGCGACACCGTCGTCGACCAGATCTCCGCAGAGGGCAAGCACGTCGTGGTCCTCGGGGGCGGCGACACCGGCGCGGACTGCATCGGCACGGCGCACCGTCAGGGCGCTCTCTCGGTCACGAACCTCGCCATCGGTCAACAGCCTCCGGAGGAGCGGCCCGAGACCCAGCCGTGGCCCATGTTCCCGACGGTGTTCGAGGTCTCGAGCGCCCACGAGGAGGGCGGCGAGCGGATGTTCCTCGCGTCGACGGTGGAGTTCCTCCGCAACGACGTCGGCGAGGTGCGGGCGATCCGCGTGGCCGAGACCGAGTACCTCGACGGCCGCCGGGTGCCCAAGGCCGGCACCGAGCGGGAGATCCCCGCCGACCTCGTCCTCCTGGCGCTCGGCTTCACGGGTCCCGAGCGGGACGAACTCGAAGAGCAGCTGCGACTGCCCTTCGACGGGCGCGGCGCTCTGGTCCGCGACAAGACCTACGAGACGAGCGAGGCCGGCGTGTTCGTCACCGGCGACGCGGGTCGGGGTCAGTCGCTGATCGTGTGGGCGATCGCCGAGGGGCGGGCGGCCGCATCGTCGGTGGACGCCTATCTCGAGGGTCAGACGACTCTGCCGTTCCCGGTCGCACCCACCGATCGCTCCATTTCTGTCTGATCGTCCGCCCGGGCGGGAATAAGCTAATACGGCGGGCCTGAGTCGTCCGACACCATCCCCAGACGTTAGGAACACATGAGACGCGCAAAGATCGTCGCCACCCTCGGGCCGGCGACATCGAGCTACGACGACATCCGAGCGATCATCGACGCGGGTGTCGACGTGGCCCGGATGAACCTCAGCCACGGCAGCTACGACGTCCACGAGAGCGTGTACAAGAACGTCCGTCAGGCGGCGGACGACGCCGGGCGTCCCGTCGCGGTCCTCGTCGATCTCCAGGGGCCGAAGATCCGGCTCGGCAAGTTCTCCGACGGCCCGCACGATCTCGCCGTGGGCGACGTCTTCAAGATCACGACCGAGGACATCCTCGGCACGAGAGACATCTGCGGCACGACGTTCAAGGGCCTGCCCGCCGACGTCAGCGCCGGCGATCCGCTGCTCATCGACGACGGTCGCGTCAAGCTCCGCGTGCTCGAGTCCGACGGCACGACCGTCACGACCGAGGTCGTCGTCGCCGGCACCGTCTCGAACAACAAGGGGATCAACCTCCCCGGCGTCGCCGTCAACGTGCCCGCGCTGTCCGAGAAGGACGAAGCCGATCTGCGGTGGGGGCTGACCCTGGGTGCCGACCTCATCGCCCTCTCGTTCGTGCGGGATGCGGACGACGTCGACCGCGTGCACGAGATCATGGCCGAGGAGGGCCGGAAGGTCCCGGTCATCGCGAAGATCGAGAAGCCCCAGGCGGTCGACAACCTCGAGGCCATCATCGACGCGTTCGACGGCATCATGGTCGCCCGCGGCGACCTCGGGGTCGAGCTGCCCCTCGAGGCGGTGCCGATCGTGCAGAAGCACGCGGTCGAGCTGTCCCGTCGCATGGCGAAGCCCGTGATCGTCGCCACGCAGATGCTCGAGTCGATGATCTCGAGCCCCATCCCCACGCGAGCCGAGACGTCCGACGTCGCCAACGCCGTCCTCGACGGTACGGACGCCGTCATGCTGAGCGGCGAGACCAGCGTGGGGGAGTACCCCGTCATCACGGTCCAGACCATGGCCCGCATCGTGCAGTCCACCGAAGAGCACGGACTCGAGCGCATCCCGCCCCTCGGTACCAAGCCGCGCACGCAGGGTGGCGCGATCACCCTCGCCGCCGCCGACGTCGCCGACTTCGTCCAGGCGAAGTTCCTCTGCGTGTTCACGGAGTCCGGTGACTCCGTCCGTCGGATGTCGCGCCTCCGCCACTCCATCCCGATCCTCGCCTTCACCCCGAACGAGGCGACCCGGCGCCGGATGGCCCTCAGCTGGGGCGTCCAGTCGCACCTGGTCGAGAACGTCACCCACACCGACGCCATGTTCGCGCAGGTCGACGACATCCTGATCGGCAAGAAGCTGGCCGACGTCGGCGACAAGGTGATCGTCATCGCCGGCACCCCTCCGGGAATCGCCGGGTCGACGAACGATCTGCGTGTGCACCGGGTCGGCGACGCGCACGGCGAGGCCGCTCCGGCTTACGCCGAGCTCGCCTAGCCAGACACACCAGTACCGCACCGGCGCCGCCGGGTCCTCGACGGGCTCGGCGGCGTCGTGTTGTCCGGGCGTATCCTGTGGCCATGTCGGTCGGCCCGTCTCACCCAGCGTGCTTCGTCTTCGACGGACGCCTGTACGTCGTCCCGAGCGGATCCGATCTCAGCGTGTCCGAATCGGCGCGAGCCCTGCGTTCCCGATCCGCCATCGAGCTCTC
The DNA here is from genome assembly GCF_034045195.1 of Frigoribacterium sp. CFBP9030. Classification (NCBI taxonomy): domain Bacteria; kingdom Bacillati; phylum Actinomycetota; class Actinomycetes; order Micrococcales; family Microbacteriaceae; genus Frigoribacterium; species Frigoribacterium sp. CFBP9030. Next base: position 302,566 of record NZ_JAXCWG010000002.1, on the reverse strand, counting down.
CGGTCCGACGCCCCCGGGAGGCGCGGCTCACTGGGTCGTGACAGGAGCCGTCGGCGGCGGGGTCGCCTTCGCCGTGATCGCCGCCGCGGGCGGCTGGCATGTCACCGCGCTCCTCTCGCTCCTGCTGTGCTTCACGATGGGCGCGCTCGTCGGGGCCCTCCTCGCAGCGGGGACGCATTCGCTCGTCGGGGCGGCGACCGGCGAAGGGCAGGCGGCTCCCCGGGCTTCGCACGCCGTCGAGGTCCCGAAGGACGTCGCGTCGTCGGCTCCTGACGACTCGACCGGTGACGAGCTCGTTCTCTGGTCGACGCTCGTGTCGCGGTACCGGCGAGCGGACGCGACGGCCTCGGGAGCAGAGCATCTCGAAGCGGCTCGGGACTACGAGACGGTCGCGCGCCTCCTCGGTCTCCCACCAGGCCGCGAATGAGGCGAGACGTCGGCGACACAGAAGAAAGCCCCGACCCACCGGAGTGGATCGGGGCTTTCTCGTCGATATCGGGCGGACCCGAGATCATCGGCGCCTCGAGGACGCCGCCGAGTCAGATGACGCGGATGTTCTCGGCCTGGAGGCCCTTGTTGCCCTGAGCGGTGTCGAATTCGACCTTCTGGTTCTCCTCCAGGTTGCGGTAGCCGTCGCCGGCGATCGCGGAGAAGTGCGCGAAGACGTCAGTGGATCCGTCGTCGGGGGTGATGAAGCCGAAGCCCTTTTCGGAGTTGAACCACTTAACGGTACCTGTAGCCATTTTTCTTGTTCCTTATATTTTCAGAGTTGTCATTCCCGATTTCGAGAACGCTCGTCGCGGTGCCTTTTTGTCCGCTCCCTCTGAGAACGACGCCACCGGACCCGACTCCCGGAGAAGTCCGACCTGGAACGTCGCGAGATACAAATGCGTAACACAACAACCAGTGATGCAACTGTAGTGCACAAGACCGGCCCGCACGCCACTTCATCGACGGAGATGTCGGAAAAAGTCGCTGGCCGCGTTCGTGCCGGATGTGGGACTCGAACCCACACGCCCTCTCGGACAGAGCATTTTGAGTGCTCCGCGTCTGCCATTCCGCCAATCCGGCTCACGACGACCGAGGCAAGAATACCGTAGGCTCTGCTTCGTGAGTGACCAGGAAGCAACCCCAGCAGCACCCCGTCGCGTCGTCGTGGCCGAAGATGAGTCCCTCATCCGGCTCGACATCGTCGAGATCCTCCGCGACAACGGCTACGAGGTCGTCGGCGAGGCCGGAGACGGCGAGACCGCCGTCGCCCTCGCCACCGAGCTCCGGCCCGATCTCGTCATCATGGACGTCAAGATGCCGAAGCTCGACGGGATCAGCGCGGCCGAGACGCTGAGCAAGAACCACATCGCGCCCGTCGTCCTCCTGACGGCCTTCAGCCAGAAGGAGCTCGTCGAACGGGCGAGCGAGGCCGGCGCCCTGGCCTACGTCGTCAAGCCGTTCACACCGAACGACCTCCTGCCGGCGATCGAGATCGCCTTGTCGCGCTACACGCAGATCATCACGCTCGAGGCCGAGGTCGCCGACCTCGTCGAGCGCTTCGAGACCCGCAAGCTCGTCGACCGGGCCAAGGGCCTGCTCAACGAGAAGATGGGGCTGACCGAGCCCGAGGCCTTCCGCTGGATCCAGAAGGCGTCGATGGATCGCCGACTGACGATGCACGACGTCGCGCAGGCGATCATCGAGCAGCTCAGCGCCAAGAAGTAGACCCGAGTCGCGCGACGAGGCCGTCACCCCACGGGGTGGCGGCCTCGATCCGTCTGCCGCGTCGTCCGCTGCGGTTCGCGATCAGGAGCGCGCGTCCGTGAGGAAGTTCGTGATGCGGACGGTGGAGAGGAGCCGCCCTGCCTCGTCCGTCATCACGATCTGATGCGTCGCCAGCGTTCGGCCCAGATGGATCGCGGTGCAGGTGCCGATGACCCAGCCGGTCGAGATCGAGCCACTGTGACTCGCGTTGAGCTCGATCCCCATGGCCAGCCGCCCCGGGCCAGCGTGGACCGTCGACGCGATGGAGCCGAGGGTCTCCGCGAGGACGACGTGCGCCCCGCCGTGCAGGATGCCGACCGGCTGCGTGTTGCCGGCGACGGGCATCCGAGCCACGGCGCGCTCGGCGCTCATCTCGAGGATCTCGATCCCCATCTTCTCGGCGAGGTCGCCGACTCCACGACGACCGAAGAGCTCGGACGCCGCGTCACTGAGCTCGGGGCGCACGGCATCGGATCCGCCGACCTGACGGGCGGCACCTTCGGAGGAAGCGGCGGGGGAGTGGGAGGTCATTGCGCTCCGTGGGGCCGTGGTCCGGTGGATCTCCCCGACGGCCGTGTCGGAGGTGCCCGCTAGGCTGACGGGGTGTCGGACGAAGCAAAGCCTACCCTCCTGGTCATCGACGGTCATTCGCTGGCCTTCCGCGCGTTCTACGCTCTACCGGTCGACAGTTTCGTCAACCGCGAGGGTCAGCACACCAACGCGATCCACGGCTTCATCTCGATGCTGCTGAGTCTTCTCAAAGCCGAGAAGCCCACGCATCTGGCCGTCGCGTTCGACATCTCGCGGTTCTCCTTCCGCACGCGCGAGTACCCCGAGTACAAGGGCACGCGCTCCGAGACCCCGCCCGAGTTCGTCGGTCAGATCCCTCTGTTGGAGGAGGCCCTCCACGCGATGGGCATCACGACCATCACCAAAGAGGACTTCGAGGCGGACGACATCCTCGCGACCCTCGCGACGCGGGGTCGAGACGAGGGTTTCCGTGTGCTCGTCGTCTCCGGCGACAGAGACGCCATCCAGATGGTGAACGACGACGTCACCCTCCTCTACCCCTCGGCGCGGGGCGTCAGTGAACTGACCCGCTACGACCGCGACAAGGTGTTCGAGCGCTACGGCATCGAGCCGCATCAGTATCCCGAGGTGGCCGCCCTGGTCGGCGAGACCAGCGACAATCTGATCGGCATCGACAAGGTCGGCGAGAAGACCGCGGTCAAGTGGATCAACCTCTACGGGGGGCTCGACCAGATCATCGAGCGCGCCGACGAGATCAAGGGCGTCGTCGGTCAGAAGCTGCGAGAGCAGAAAGAGAACGCGATCCGCAATCGTCGCCTGAACCGTCTGGTCACCGATGTCGAGCTGCCCGTGGGGCCGGCCGACCTCGAGCGCCGGGGCATCGACGAGGCTGCGGTCCGAGAGCTGTTCGACAAGCTGCAGTTCCGGACGCTGCTCGAGCGCGTCCTCCTCCTGTCCGAGTCCTCGGCGACCGGCGAGGCGTCCGAGCCCGCCGTGACGGCGGTACCGGTCGGCATGCCCGTCGTCCGGACCCTCGTCGACGAAGAGCTCGCCTTCTGGCTCAAGAAGCACGCCTCCGACCCGCAGAGCCCCGTGGGGCTCGTGGTCGAGTACGGCAATGAGGGCGTCGTCGGGCTCGGCCTCTCGACGCGGGTCGAATCGGCGTACATCCCGTGGGCCGCCGGGCGCGGCGACTACGTGGCCCTCGAGGCCTGGCTCGACGGAGAGACCCCCAAGGTCGTCCACGACGCGAAGCGCGCCTACAAGGCGCTGTCGCGAGTGGGTCTGCATCTCACGGGCGTCGTCGGCGATCCCCGCGTCGCCGCCTGGCTCCTCCGACCGGCCCGCACGTCGTTCGCCCTCTCGGACCTCGTCTACGAGCAGCTCGGCGAGTCGCTGCCCGTCGGCGACCCCAACCAGCTCGTCGCCAGCGAAGACGATTTCAGCGTGGCATCCGAGGCGTGGTTCGTGCTGCGCCTCTCGGACTCCCTGGTCGACGCACTCGATGAAGGGTCGCGGCGCGTCCTGACGGAGATCGAGCTCCCGCTCGTCCCGGTGCTCGGCGACATGGAGCTCACCGGGGTGGCCGCTGATCGCCCGACGCTCCAGGCCCTGTCCGTGCGGTTGGGCGAGTCCGCAGCCGGACTCGCCACCCAGGCGTTCGCGGAGATCGGCCGCGAGGTCAACCTCGGCTCCCCGAAGCAGCTGCAGGAGGTGCTGTTCGAGCAGCTCGAGATGCCGAAGACCCGCGCGACGAAGACGGGCTTCTCCACCGACGCGGCCTCTCTCGCCGACCTGCAGGAGAAGCATCCCCACCCGTTCCTCGATCTCCTCCTCAAGCACCGCGATGCCACCAAGCTGCGGCAGATCATCGAGACGCTCGAGAAGTCGATCGCCGACGACGGACGCATCCACACGACGTACGACCAGACCGGCACGACCACCGGGCGGATCTCATCGGTCGACCCGAACCTCCAGAACATCCCGGTCAAGGCCGCCGTCGGTCGCGAGATCCGTGCCGCGTTCATCCACGGTCCGGAGTACGAGACCCTGCTGACGGCCGACTACTCGCAGATCGAGATGCGGATCATGGCGCATCTCTCGGGTGACGAGGGCCTGATCCAGGCGTTCAACGAGGGTGAGGACCTGCACCGCTTCGTGGGTGCCCGCATCTTCGGGGTCGAACCGGCCGACGTCTCACCCGCCATGCGGACGAAGGTCAAGGCCATGTCGTACGGTCTCGCCTACGGCTTGAGCGCATTCGGCCTGTCGAAGCAGCTCCGGATCGAGAGCTCCGAGGCCAAGCAGCTGATGACGGACTACTTCGCGCGTTTCGGGGCCGTCCGCGAGTACCTGCGGAACGTCGTCGAGCAGGCCCGCGAAGACGGCTACACCGAGACCATCTTCGGTCGCCGTCGACCCTTCGCCGACCTCAAGTCACCCAATCGGGTGCTGCGCGAGAACGCCGAACGTGCAGCGCTGAACGCCCCGATCCAGGGCTCGGCCGCCGACATCATGAAGATCGCCATGCTCGGAGTGCAGTCCGAGATCGGGTCTCGTGAACTCGCGTCGCGTGTCCTCCTGCAGGTGCACGACGAGATGATCGTCGAGGTCGCACCCGGCGAGGTCGACGCCATCCGCGACATCGTCCGTCGCCAGATGAGCGGTGCCGCCGATCTCAGAGTGCCTCTCGACGTCAGCGTGGGTCTCGGCGAGAGCTGGGACGCCGCGGCGCACTGACGGCCCGCCTGACGCGATCGTCGGCCAGCCGACCCGCCGCGTCGGTCCAGAACGGCTCGATCCGCTCGGAGTGGGCACACTCGGGCGCGACCGTGGCAGCCTGCGCGCGCCTCAAGCCCCGGCGACGACTCGAAGCGGGCGCAAACAAAGCAGAAACGCGGTCCCGACTTGACGAACAGACACAAACGGGCTTATATGAAATCTGCTCGGTGAACGTCGGGCACCAAACGGCTCTTAATTCACTGAACAGCTGATGACTTCCTTCCGGTGAGTCATCCCCGCACGACGACGAGGTCTCGCATGTACGCACCTGAGCGTCATCAGCAGATCCTCGATACGGCATTGAGCAGAGGTCGGGTCGAGGTGGCGGGTCTGGCCCGTGACCTCTCGGTCGCGCCCGAGACAGTGCGCCGGGATCTGACCGAGCTCGAACGGCGTGGCGTCCTCCGACGTGTCCACGGTGGCGCCATCGCCGTCGAGCGCCTCGGCATGGAGCCCCCCGTCGTCGATCGTGAGGGCACCGCGGCGGCCGAGAAGGACCGCATCGCCCGAGCTGCGCTCGATGAGCTGCCCGAAGAGGGTTCGATCATCATCGACGCCGGCACGACGGCCATCCGGTTCGCCGAGCTGCTGCCTGTGGACCGCGTGCTGACGGTCGTCACCCATTCGCTCGCCGTGGCGACCATCCTCATCAGCAGGCCCAACGTCACATTGCACCTCCTCGGTGGACTGATCCGCACCAGGACGTACTCCTCGGTCGGGGACTGGACGCGCAGCCAGCTCGCCGACGTCTTCGCCGACGTGGCCTTCGTCGGGACGAACGGCGTCTCCGTCGAGCGAGGGCTCAGCACGCCCGATCTCGCCGAGGCGCGGGTCAAGCGCGCCCTCCTCGCGTCGTCCAGGCGGACCGTCGTCCTCGCCGACCACACGAAGTTCGGCCGCGAGGACTTCGCGAAGGTCTCCCCGCTCTCCGACGTCGACACGATCGTCACCGACTCCGGGGTCGACGGCGAGCTCGCCGACGACGTCGAGCGTGCCGGCCCCAGGGTCGTGATCGTCTGATAGCGACCTCCCCCCACAGCCCCACCCGAAGCACCATCCCCCTCCCGCACCCCCACGCTCGTCACTGAGTACGAAGGAGTACCGCCCTCATGTCCGAATTCACCCCCACGGTCACCGGGACCGGTGTGCGCGCTCGCGTACAGCGGTTCGGAGGCTTCCTCTCCGGCATGATCATGCCGAACATCGGCGCGTTCATCGCCTGGGGTCTCATCACGGCTCTGTTCATCGAGACCGGGTGGACGCCCGTCCCGCAGCTCGGCGGTTTCGGAACGGACTCCGCCGGCGAGCCCTACGGCGGCATCGTCGGTCCGATCATCACGTACCTGCTGCCGATCCTGATCGCCTACACCGGTGGTCGCATGATCCACGGTCAGCGTGGAGCGGTCATCGCCGCCGTCGCCGTCCTCGGTGTCATCTCCGCGACGGACGTTCCGCAGTTCCTCGGCGCCATGATCGTCGGCCCGCTGGCCGCCTGGGTGCTGAAGCAGTTCGACAAGCTCGTCGAGGGTCGCATCAAGTCCGGGTTCGAGATGCTGGTCAACAACTTCTCGCTCGGCATCATCGGTGCGGCCATGGCCATCGCGGCCTTCTTCGGCCTCGCCCCGATCACGACGTGGCTCACCGACCGGTTCGGTGAGGCCGTCGAGTTCCTGGTCAACCTCGGTCTCCTGCCGCTGGCCTCGATCATCATCGAGCCTGCGAAGGTGCTGTTCCTCAACAACGCCATCAACCAGGGCTTCCTGACCCCGCTCGGCGCCATCCAGTCCGCAGACGCCGGCAAGTCCATCCTGTTCATGCTCGAGTCGAACCCCGGCCCCGGGCTCGGCATCCTCCTCGCGTTCCTCTTCTTCGGCCCGCGTGCCATCCGCCCGTCGGCCCCCGCCGCGATCATCGTGCACTTCTTCGGCGGCATCCACGAGATCTACTTCCCCTACATCCTCATGAAGCCCATCCTGCTCATCGCCGCCGTCGCCGGTGGCGCCACGGGGATCGCCTGGTTCTCGGCCTTCGGGCTCGGGCTCGTCGGGCCGGCTTCGCCGGGCAGCATCATCGCCTACTTCGGCGTCGCCGCGCGGGGAGACTTCCCGCTCATCCTGGTCGGCATCCTGCTGTCCGCTCTCGTGTCGTTCGTCGTCTCCTCGCTCCTGATGGGCTTCGGCCGCAAGGAGAACCGCGAGGCTGCGGCGGAGGACGCCGAGGCCCAGCAGCAGGCGCTGGCCGACGCCCAGGCGGCGACCGCCGCCAACAAGGCCACCAGCAAGGGAACCGCTGCTCCCACAGCGTCCTAGTGATTGAATCGGGGGGCGGCTCCGGCCGCCCCCCGTTCCACCTCGAAACAAGGAGAACACCATGGCAACCCTCGACGGATCGTCCATCAAGAAGCTCATCGTCGCCTGCGACGCGGGCATGGGCAGCAGCGTCATGCTCGCCTCCACGCTCAAGAAGCAGCTCAAGAAGAGCGGGGTCACCGTCGAGCACTCGCCGGTGTCCGAGATCCCGGCCGACGCCGACGTCGTCGTCACCCAGAACAACCTCGCCGAGCGTGCGCGCGGGGTCGTCCCCGACATCCCCGTCGTGCCCTTCCAGCTGTTCATGGGCGACCCCAACGTGGCCAAGGTCGTCAAGGCCATCCAGGACGGCTCGACGGTCGAGGTCTGACGATGACCGACCAGGCTCCTGAACTGACGGCGCTGCTCGCCGAATCCTCCATCCGGCTCGACGAGTCCGCCGGCACGCGCGACGAGGCCATCCGGGCGACCGGTCGGGCCCTCGTCGAGGCCGGCGCCATCGATGAGGCGTACATCGACGCGATGTTCGAGCGTGAGAACTCCGTCTCGACGTACGTCGGCGAAGGTGTCGCCATCCCTCACGGCACCCTGGCGGGCAAGGACTCGGTGAAGAACGACGCCCTCGTCGTCCTCCGGTTCCCGCAGCCGATCGACTGGGACGGCAACGAGGTCTCGGTCACCGTGGGCATCGCCGCGAAAGGCAATGGGCATATCGCCATCCTCAGTCAGCTGGCGAGCATCCTGATGGACCCCGACAAGGCCGCAGCCCTCCGGGGTGCGACCACGACTTCGGAGGTCTACGACCTGCTGCAGTCCGACGAAGACGACGACTGACCTCCACGCCCCCTCCGTCCGGCCTCCCGGCCGATCGGATCCGCACCGCCGTCCGACGACGACGGCACCAGACCGCACCGGTCTCGACCAAGGAGTAGAAATGCCCGAACGCACCGTCACCATCGCCTCGAGCGTCGGTCTGCACGCCCGTCCCGCCTCGCTGTTCAGCCAGGCGGCCGGCAAGACCGGTGCAAAGGTGACGCTCACGACCTCGGCCGGCAAGAGCGTCAACGCTGCGAGCATCCTGGGCGTGCTGTCGCTCGGCATCAACCACGGCGACGAGGTCGTCATCGCCACCGACGGGGACAACGCCGAGGCCGCCCTCGACGAGCTCGCCGCCCTGCTCGAGACGGACCTCGACAAGGACTGAGCGCCTCCTGCGGTCCTCGAGGGCACCGGGTCGACGACACGTCGACCCGGTGCCCTTCTCTGTCAGCCACCGAGAATGACCAGCCCGCCGTGTCGGAGGTCGCGTCTAGGCTCGGGGCATGTCAGACGACTCGACCAGCACCTCCAGCCGCGTCCCCACAGCCATCGACGCGATCGCCGAACGCTGGGTCGACACGCTCGTCGATCTCGATCCCTCGGTCGCGACGTGGATCGGGCGTGAAGGGCGCACAGGCGAGTACGGCGACTACTCGCCCGAGGGGCACGACCGGCGCATCGGCGAAGCGCGGGCCGTCATCGCCGCTCTCGACGCGGCCCCCGTCGTCGATGACGTCGACCGCGTGACGCAGACGGATCTGCGCGGTGAGCTGGCGCTCGACGTCGAGTTCCACGAGGCGCGGCTGCATCTCCGCGACCTGAACGTCATCGCTTCGCCCGCGCAGGGGATCCGCGAGGTGTTCGATCTGATGCCGACGGGCTCGCTGTCGGACTGGTCCGACATCGCCTCCCGTCTGGCGGCCGTCCCGTCCGCTCTCGAGGGCTACGAGGCGTCCCTCCGCGCCGGTGCCGCCGAGGGCGTCGTCCCGGCTCGCCGGCAGATCGAGAAGGTCGCCGTCCAGTGCGCACGGATCGGACGACGAGACGGATTCTTCGCCGATCTCGTCGGCGGGGCCCGTCCTGAAGACGGCACCGCGCCTCCTGCCTCCCTCGATCGCGATCTCGCACGGGGAGCCGAGGCGGCCGCGTCGGCCTACCTCCGGTTCGAGAGATTCCTGGTCGACGAGATGCTCCCGTCCGGGGGCGCCCACGACGGAGTGGGGCGCGAGGCGTACGCGCTGCACTCCCGTCGATTCCTCGGAGCGGCGATCGACCTCGACGAGACCTACGAGTGGGGCCTCGACGAGCTCGCGCGGATGACCGCCGAGCAGGAGGGGGTGGCCGGCCGGATCGAAGAGGGCGCGAGCGTGCAACGCGCGGTCGAGGTGCTCGACGCAGACCCCTCACGGCGTCTCGACGGGACGGAAGCCCTGCAGCACTGGATGCAGGAGCTGAGCGACCGGGCCGTCGACGAGCTCGGTCGGACCCACTTCGACATCCCCGACGAGCTGCGTCGCCTCGAATGCCGCATCGCCCCGACCCGTGACGGCGGCATCTACTACACGGGTCCGAGCGACGACTTCTCGCGGCCCGGCCGGATGTGGTGGTCGGTGCCCGAGGGGGTCACCCGCTTCGACACCTGGCGCGAGACGACGACCGTCTACCACGAAGGCGTCCCGGGTCACCACCTGCAGCTCGGCCAGGCCGTCCACAACCGCACGAATCTGAACACCTGGAGGCGGCAGCTGGCGGGTACCTCGGGTCACGCCGAGGGCTGGGCCCTGTACGCGGAGCGCCTGATGGACGAACTCGGCTACCTCGACGATCCAGGTGACCGGCTCGGCATGCTCGACGGCCAGCGGATGCGCGCGGCCCGTGTCGTCCTCGACATCGGAGTGCATCTCGGGAAGCCCTTCCCGGGCGACGGCGGACGACGCTGGGATGCCGAGAACGCCCTGGACTTCATGCGCCGGAACGTGAACATGGACGACGAGTTCGTCGTCTTCGAGGTCGACCGTTACCTCGGCTGGCCGGGTCAGGCCCCCTCGTACAAGGTGGGCCAGCGCATCTGGGAGGACCTTCGCGCGGAACGCACCCGACGAGACGGCGCGGCCTTCGACGTGCGCCGCTTCCATCGTGACGCGCTCCGACTCGGCGGGGTCGGCCTCGACACGCTGAGGCGCGAGCTCCTCCGCTGACGGGGCCCGATCGACGAGTGTCGACACGGAGTCGGAGTCCGTTGCCGCGGCCGGGACACGAGGCTATGATGTCCATGCGCTATCCGCGTCACTCTGCCCGCACGCTGCGGTCGATCACCCCGAGAACACGTTCACGGACGACCACGGCCCGATTCATGCTTTCACTGGAGCACTAACTACATGACAACCGTAACGACCAAGGCACCCAAGCAGGTCGCCATCAACGACATCGGATCCGCTGATGACTTCCTGGCCGCGGTCGAAAAGACTCTGAAGTTCTTCAACGACGGCGACCTCATCGAAGGCACCGTCGTGAAGATCGACCGCGACGAGGTCCTCCTCGACGTCGGCTACAAGACCGAGGGCGTCATCCCCTCGCGCGAACTCTCGATCAAGCACGACGTCGACCCCACCGAGGTCGTCGAGGTCGGCGACACGGTCGAGGCCCTGGTCCTCCAGAAGGAGGACAAGGAAGGCCGTCTGATCCTGTCCAAGAAGCGCGCTCAGTACGAGCGTGCCTGGGGCGACGTGGAGAAGATCAAGGACGCCGACGGCGTCGTCACCGGTACCGTCATCGAGGTCGTCAAGGGCGGCCTCATCGTCGACATCGGACTCCGTGGCTTCCTCCCGGCCTCGCTCATCGAGCTCCGCCGTGTGCGCGACCTCACGCCGTACCTCGGCCAGGAGATCGAGGCCAAGATCCTCGAGCTCGACAAGAACCGCAACAACGTGGTCCTGTCGCGTCGCGCGCTCCTCGAGCAGACTCAGTCCGAGAGCCGCACCACCTTCCTCAACAACCTCCACAAGGGCCAGGTCCGCAAGGGCATCGTGTCGTCGATCGTCAACTTCGGTGCGTTCGTCGACCTCGGCGGAGTCGACGGTCTCGTCCACGTCTCCGAACTGAGCTGGAAGCACATCGAGCACGCCAGCGAGGTCGTGGAGGTCGGCCAGGAGGTCACCGTCGAGATCCTCGAGGTCGACCTCGACCGTGAGCGCGTCTCGCTCTCGCTCAAGGCGACGCAGGAAGACCCGTGGCAGGTGTTCGCTCGGACGCACGCCATCGGTCAGGTCGCGCCCGGCAAGGTCACGAAGCTCGTCCCGTTCGGTGCGTTCGTGCGCGTCGCAGACGGCATCGAGGGCCTCGTTCACATCTCGGAGCTGTCGGCCAAGCACGTCGAGCTCGCCGAGCAGGTCGTCGCCGTCGGCGACGAGGTGTTCGTCAAGGTCATCGACATCGACCTCGACCGCCGTCGCATCTCGCTGAGCCTCAAGCAGGCCAACGAGGGCGTCGACCCCGAGGGCACCGAGTTCGACCCGGCGCTGTACGGCATGCTCACCGAGTACGACGACCAGGGCAACTACAAGTACCCCGAGGGCTTCGACCCGGAGACCAACGAGTGGCGCGAGGGCTTCGACTCGCAGCGCGAGAAGTGGGAGCAGGACTACGCTGCAGCCCAGTCGCGCTGGGAGGCCCACAAGAAGCAGGTCGCCGCTTCGCTGGCCGAAGAGACGACGTTCGACGTGCCCACCGGCTCCTCGTTCTCGAACGAGACCCCCTCGGGCGCCGGCACCCTCGCCGACGACGAGTCGCTCGCCGCACTGCGCGAGAAGCTCTCCAGCAGCAACTGATCACGGCGCCTCGGCGCTCACGATCGCACTGACAGGCGGTTCCCCCTCGGGGGAGCCGCCTGTCGGCGTCTGCGGCCCGATGCGGGGGAGTCTGCGCTCAGCGGCCTGACCCGGCCCGGCCCGGCCCGGCCGAGTATCATCGCGGCATGTTCATCTGCGGCCTCACGGGCGGGATCGCCGCCGGCAAGAGCACCGTCTCACTGCGTCTGGCCGAGAGGGGTGCGGCCGTCATCGATGCGGATCAGCTCTCCCGCGAGGTCGTCGACGTCGGGACTCCGGGATTCGAGGCGGTCGTCGAGCGCTTCGGCACCGGTGTCGTCTCACCTTCCGGCGGGCTCGACCGCAAGGCACTGGGTGCCCTCGTCTTCGGTGACTCGGCCGCTCGGCTCGACCTCGAGTCGATCATCCATCCCGCGGTCAGAGCCCTCTCGGCGCAGCGCATGGCCGAGGCCGTCCGCGACGACCCCAGACGAGTCGTGGTCTACGACGTGCCCCTCCTGGTCGAGTCTCGCGGTGCGGGCGAGTTCGACGTCATCGTCGTCGTCCACGCTCCTCGCGAGCAGCGCCTCCGTCGTCTGATCGAGTTGCGGGGCATGTCGCGCACCGAGGCCGAACGGCGACTCGACGCCCAGGCGTCGGACGAGGAGCGTCTCGAGGCGGCGGACATCGTCGTCGACGCCACCGGCAGCCTGGAGGACACGAAGAGGCGCGCGGACGATCTCCACGAGCGGCTGCGTTCGCTGTCAGCACGGAAGGCGGACGCCCCCGAGGCGCCCAGTGTCGGTGGTCCCTCGTAAACTCGGAAGCATGGAACCAACCCGTAGCGTCCGCCCGTTCGAAGTCGTCAGCGAGTACGAACCGAGCGGCGACCAGCCGGCCGCCATCGCCGAGCTCGCGGGTCGGATCAACGCGGGCGAGACCGATGTCGTCCTCCTGGGTGCGACCGGAACAGGCAAGTCGGCGACGACCGCCTGGCTCGTCGAACAGGTGCAGCGCCCGACGCTCGTGCTGGCGCACAACAAGACCCTCGCCGCGCAGCTCGCGAACGAGTTCCGTGAGATGTTCCCGCACAACGCCGTCGAGTACTTCGTCTCGTACTACGACTACTACCAGCCCGAGGCGTACGTGCCCCAGACCGACACGTTCATCGAGAAGGACAGCTCGATCAACGCCGAGGTCGAGCGGCTGAGGCACTCGACCACGAACTCGCTGCTGAGTCGCCGCGACGTCATCGTCGTCTCGACGGTGTCGTGCATCTACGGGCTCGGCACGCCCGAGGGCTACCTCGAGGCCATGATCGCGCTGCAGGTGGGTCAGCGCATCGACCGCGAGACGCTGATCAGACGGTTCGTCTCGATGCAGTACCAGCGCAACGACATCGACTTCTCCCGCGGCAACTTCCGCGTGCGTGGCGACACCATCGAGATCATCCCCATGTACGAGGAGCTCGCCATCCGCATCGAGATGTTCGGCGACGAGGTCGAGGCTCTGTACGCCCTGCACCCCCTCACCGGCGACGTCGTCAAGACCCTCGACGCCGTGTCCGTGTTCCCCGGGTCCCACTACGTGGCCGGCACGGACGTCATGCATCGCGCCATCGGCACCATCAAAGACGAGCTGGCCGATCGACTCGGAGAGCTCGACAAGCAGGGCAAGCTGCTCGAGTCCCAGCGCCTCCGCATGCGCACGACCTTCGACCTCGAGATGATGGAGCAGATCGGGTTCTGCAACGGCATCGAGAACTACTCCTCCCACATCGACGGCCGTTCGCCGGGCGAAGCGCCTCACTGCCTCCTCGACTACTTCCCCGACGACCTGCTGGTCGTGATCGACGAGTCGCACGTGACGGTGCCGCAGATCGGCGCCATGTACGAGGGCGACGCCTCCCGCAAGCGCACCCTGGTCGATCACGGTTTCCGACTGCCCAGTGCGCTCGACAACCGACCCCTCAAATTCGAGGAGTTCCTGAACCGCGTCGGGCAGAAGGTGTACCTGTCGGCGACCCCGGGCAAGTACGAGCTCGGCATCACGGACAGCGTGGTCGAGCAGATCATCCGACCGACCGGACTCATCGACCCCGAGATCGTCGTCAAGCCGTCCGAGGGGCAGATCGACGACCTCCTCGAGGAGATCCGCCTCCGTACGGATCGCGACGAGCGGGTTCTGGTCACGACGCTGACGAAGAAGATGGCGGAGGAGCTCACCGACTTCCTCACCGAGGCCGGTGTCCGTGTCCGTTACCTCCACTCCGATGTCGACACCCTCCGACGTGTGGAGCTGTTGACCGAGCTGCGTCAAGGCGTCTACGACGTCCTGGTCGGCATCAACCTGCTCCGCGAGGGCCTCGACCTCCCCGAGGTGTCGCTCGTCGCCATCCTCGACGCCGACAAGGAGGGCTTCCTCCGGTCGTCGACGTCTCTGATCCAGACCATCGGTCGTGCGGCCCGCAACGTGTCCGGTCAGGTGCACATGTACGCCGACAAGATGACGGACTCCATGAAGCAGGCGCTGGAGGAGACCGACCGGCGTCGGGACAAGCAGATCGCGTACAACCTCGAACGGGGCATCGATCCGCAGCCGCTGCGGAAGAAGATCGCCGACATCACCGAGGCGCTCGCTCGTGAGGGGGCCGACACGGCCGAACTCCTCGCCGGCCGCGACGGCAAGAAACGCGCACCCACGCCGAATCTCAAACGGCAGGGTCTGGCGGCCGGTGCCGCCAACGGCCTCGAGTCGATCATCGCCGACCTCAACGAGCAGATGCTGCAGGCGGCGGCCGAGCTCAAGTTCGAGTTGGCCGGGCGCCTCCGCGACGAGGTCGCCGACCTCAAGAAGGATCTGCGACAGATGGAGGCGGCAGGGCATGTCCGCTGACCCGAAGAGGGTCGTCGTCACAGGGGCGACGGCGGGCCTCGGTTTCTTCGCGGCGGAGCGGTTGGCGGCGCAGGGCCACAAGGTGGTGCTGGCCGCTCGCGACGGCGAGCGGGCCAGCCGGGCAGTCGATGCCATCCGAGACCGCGTCGCGAGCGCCGACCTCGAGACGGTCGAGCTCGATCTCGCCGACCTGACCTCCGTACGGACGGGCGCCTCGGCGATCACCGCCGGAGGGGCGGTCGACGTGCTGCTCGCGAACGCCGGCGTGGTCGGCTCGCGCCGGCGACAGACGACCGCGAACGGCTTCGAGCTTCAGTTCGGGACGAACCATCTCGGCCATTTCGCCCTCGTCTCGCACCTCCTGCCCGGTCTTCAGGCGGCGCCGGCCGGTCGCATCATCCACCTCGGCAGCATCAGCCACCGGTGGGTCCGGCTCGACCTCGACGATCCGATGATGCTCTCCAGCTACTCGAGCTACGTCGCCTACGCCCGGTCCAAGCTCGCCGTCATGACGTTCGGGTTCGATCTCGACCGACGCCTCAGAGCGTCCGGCTCGTCGGTGTCGAGTGTCGTCGCGCATCCGGGCTTCTCGTGGGAGTCGCTGAGCGACCCTCGGCCTCCCGTCGTCGAGCCCCGGCGCCCGCCGGCCGTCCTGACCTCGATGATGCACACCTTCTCGCAGGGCAAGGAGATCGGTGCCGAACCGCTCGTCCACGCCGCCGTGGCAGAAGGCGTCGACGGCGGGGAATACTGGGGCCCGGCCGGCTGGTTCCAGCTCACCGGCGAACCAGCCCTCGTCAGAGCGTCCCGTCATGCGCACGACGCCGACGCCGCCCAGCGACTCTGGTCGGAGTCGGCCCGACTCACTTCAACCCAACCCACCCTCGATTGAGCGAGCGACCCCGGTCTCTTCCCCGGCGGTCTTCGTAGAATGGCAAGAGTGTCAATCTCTCCCGTAGACGGTGTCCCGAAACTCAGTGTTCGAGGCGCCCGAGTCCACAATCTCCACAACGTCGACCTCGAAATCCCTCGCGACTCCCTCGTGGTCTTCACGGGACTCTCCGGCTCCGGCAAGTCCTCGCTGGCCTTCGACACGATCTTCGCCGAAGGTCAGCGCCGCTACGTCGAGTCGCTCTCGGCGTATGCGCGTCAGTTCCTCGGTCAGGTCGATCGACCCGACGTCGACTTCATCGAAGGGCTCAGCCCTGCCGTGTCGATCGACCAGAAGTCGACCAACCGGAACCCCCGATCCACCGTCGGCACCATCACCGAGATCTACGACTACATGCGCCTGCTCTGGGCCCGCATCGGAATCGCGCACTGCGCGGTGTGCGGGGAGAAGATCAGCAGGCAGACCGTGCAGCAGATCGCCGATCAGCTGATGACGCTCGAGGAGGGCACGCGGTACCAGGTGCTCAGCCCGGTCGTGTCTCAGAAGAAGGGCGAGTTCGTCGATCTCTTCGCCGAGCTGGCGTCCTCCGGCTACTCGCGGGCCATCGTCGACGGGGAGCCCATCCAGCTGAGCGCGCCCCCCAAGCTCAAGAAGCAGATCAAGCACGACATCTCCGTCGTGGTCGACCGTCTCGTCGCGTCCCCGTCCGGCCTCACCCGCCTGACCGACTCGCTCGAGACCGCCCTCCGCCTGACCGACGGTCTCGTGACCGTCGACTTCGTCGACACGGACGCGGGCGCGGCCGGCAAGTACCGGACCTTCTCCGAGAAGCTCTCCTGCCCCAACGGCCACCCCGTCCAGCTGACCGAGATCGAACCGCGGACCTTCTCCTTCAACGCCCCGTTCGGTGCGTGCCCCGAGTGCTCCGGGCTCGGTACCCGCATGTCCGTCGACACCGACCTGGTCCTGGGCGACCCCGAGCTCAGTCTCGTCGAGGGCGTCATCCTCCCCTGGACGAACTCGGGCAAGGGCCTCTACAACTACTTCCAGAAGCTCCTCGAGGGTCTTGCCGTCGACCTCGACTTCAGCCTCAAGACCCCGTGGGGCCAGCTTCCCGAGCGCATCCAGCAGGCCGTTCTGCACGGCAACGACTTCGAGGTCACCGTCAAGTGGAAGAACCGCTTCGGTCGCGAGATGAAGTACTCGACCGGGTTCGAGGGGGTCATGCCCTACATCGAGCGGAAGTACGCGGAGGCCGAGAGCGACAGCCAGCGTCAGCGCTACTCGGAGTACCTGCGCGAGATCCCCTGCTCCGTCTGCCGGGGCAAGCGGCTCAAGCCCGAGGTCCTGGCCGTGACGGTGGCCGACCGCAACATCGCCGACGTGGCTGAGCTCAGTCTCGCCGACGCCTTCCAGTTCATGAACGGTCTGACTCTCACCGCCCGCGAGGCACGGATCGCGGCGCAGGTCCTGCGCGAGATCCGAGTCCGACTCGAGTTCCTCCTCGAGGTCGGTCTGACCTACCTTTCGCTGGGTCGCTCGGCGGGCTCGCTGTCCGGTGGCGAGGCGCAGCGCATCCGACTCGCCACGCAGATCGGCTCCGGCCTGACCGGTGTCCTCTACGTGCTCGACGAACCGAGCATCGGCCTGCACCAGCGAGACAACCGCCGTCTCATCGACACGCTCGTGAAGCTCAAGAACCTCGGCAACACCCTCATCGTGGTCGAGCACGACGAGGACACCATCAAGACCGCGGACTGGATCGTCGACATCGGTCCGGGTGCGGGGGTGAACGGGGGCACCGTCGTCCACTCCGGCAACTACGAGGATCTGGTCGCCAACACCGAGTCGTACACGGGCGACTACCTGTCGGGTCGCCGATCGATCGAGACGCCGAAGAAGCGACGCCCCATCGACAAGAAGCGGATGCTGAGCGTCGTCGGCGCCAAAGCCAACAACCTCCGAGACGTGACGGTCGACTTTCCGCTCGGCGCGTTCGTCGCCGTCACGGGCGTCAGCGGCTCGGGCAAGTCCTCGTTGGTCAACGACATCCTCTACAAGGTGCTCGCGAACAAGCTCAACGGGGCGCGTCAGATCCCGGGCAAGCACCTCCGGGTGACGGGGTTGGACAACCTCGACAAGGTCGTCCACGTCGACCAGGCCCCCATCGGTCGGACGCCCCGATCGAACCCCGCCACGTACACGGGCGTGTTCGACAAGATCCGCAACCTCTTCGCCGAGACCACCGATGCGAAGGCGCGCGGCTACCTGCCTGGCCGATTCAGCTTCAACGTCAAGGGCGGTCGCTGCGAGAACTGCGCCGGCGACGGGACCATCAAGATCGAGATGAACTTCCTGCCCGACGTGTACGTCGCCTGCGAGGTCTGCGGCGGCGCGCGGTACAACCGCGAGACCCTCGCCGTGCTCTACAAGGGCAAGAACATCTCCGAGGTGCTCGACATGCCGATCAGCGAGGCGGCCGACTTCTTCGAGGCCATCTCGTCGATCTCCCGCTTCATGAAGACCCTGGTCGACGTCGGTCTCGGCTACGTCCGACTCGGTCAGAGTGCCACCACCCTCTCCGGCGGTGAGGCCCAGCGGGTCAAGCTGGCCACCGAGCTGCAGAAGCGCTCCAACGGGCGCAGCATCTACGTGCTCGACGAGCCGACGACGGGTCTGCACTTCGAAGACGTGCGCAAGCTCCTCATCGTCCTCAACGGTCTGGTCGACAAGGGCAACACGGTCATCACCATCGAGCACAACCTCGACGTCATCAAGTCGGCGGACTGGCTGATCGACATGGGCCCCGAAGGCGGCGCCGGCGGCGGTTCCGTGATCGCGGCCGGCACACCGGAGTTCCTCGCGAAGGTGCCCGACAGCCACACGGGGGTCTTCCTGGCCGAGATCCTCGAATCGGGGCACACCTCGACAGCCGGACGCACCTCCTCGAAGGCTCCTGCGCGACGCCGTCGGGAGGCGATGGAGGCGCGATGAGCAACACGGTCTCCTGGCGACCCAAGGCGGGTGAGATCCCGACGGACCCCGGTGTCTACCGGTGGCTCGACGAACGGGGTCGGGTCCTTTACGTCGGCAAGGCGAAGAACCTCCGGGCTCGACTGAGCAACTACTTCGCTCCTCTTCCGACGCTGCACGAGCGGACGAGGCGCATGGTGCTCAGTGCGAGCTCGGTGACGTGGACGGTCGTCGGCAGCGACATCGAGGCGCTGCAGCTCGAGTACACCTGGATCAAAGAGTTCGATCCGCCGTTCAACGTCAAGTTCCGTGACGACAAGACCTACCCGTTCATGGCTGTGACCCTCGGCGACGAGGCGCCCCGGGTTATGGTCACCCGGAACCCCAAGATCCGGGGGGCGAAGTACTTCGGTCCGTATCCGAAGATCTGGGCCGTCCACGACACCATCGACCTCATGATCAAGGTGTTCCCCATCCGCACCTGCTCGGACAGCAGCTACAAGAAGGCCATGCAGACCGGCAAGCCCTGCTTCCCCGGTCAGATCGGCCGGTGCGGCGGGCCGTGCTCGGGCAAGGTGACGATCGAGGAGCACAGACGGATCGTCGACGAGTTCGTGCGATTCATGAAGAGCTACGACAAGAAGGTCATCGCGGGTCTCCAGAAGGAGATGAAGACGGCTGCGATCGAGCAGCGTTACGAGGAGGCCGCCCGCTACCGCGATCAGGTGCAGGCCCTCGAGGCCGTGCTCGACAAGTCGGCCGTGGTGCTCCGGGACTCCGTGGATCTCGACCTCTTCGCACTGGCGGAAGACGAACTCGCCGCCGCGGTCCAGCTCTTCACGGTGCGTAGCGGACGCATCCGCGGATCCCGGGGATGGGTGGTCGACAAGGAGATCGACGTCAGCACCGGCGAACTCGTGGAGCAGATCCTGCAAGACACCTACTCCGCCGGGGCGGAGCTGCCGCGGGAGATCGTGGTGACCGCCACACCGGACGACAACGACGCGCTCGAGAGCGTGCTGGGTGGCCTGCGGGGGAGGGGCAAGGTGCAGATCCACACCGCTCAACGGGGCGACAAGGCCGCGTTGATGCAGACGGCCACTCTGAACGCGCAGCAGGCCCTGATGCTCTACAAGACCCGTCGCAGTGCCGACTTCGCGACGCGCTCGACGGCTCTCGCGGACATCCAGGAGGCTCTCGGCATGTCCGATGCGCCCCTGCGGATGGAGTGCTACGACGTCTCGCACCTCTCGGGGACGAACATCGTGGCGTCCATGGTCGTCTTCGAAGACGGACTGCCCCGAAAAGACCAGTACCGCCGTTTCAGCATCCCGCAGTCGACCGACGACACCGAGTCGATCTATCAGACCCTGAGCCGGCGCCTCGCACGCCTGGACGACGAGCTGGCCCCCGTCGAGGAGGTCGGCGAGCAGCGGAAGCGCTTCGCGTATCGCCCCAACCTCCTGATCGTCGACGGAGGGCAGCCCCAAGTCGCGGCCGCCCGGCGCGCCCTGGACGACGCGGGCGTCACGGACATCGCTCTCTGCGGCATCGCGAAGCGGCTGGAGGAGATCTGGCTCCCGGACGACGATTTCCCGGTCATCCTGCCGCGCAACTCCGACGCGCTGTTCCTCATCCAGCGCATCCGCGACGAGGCGCACCGGTTCGCCATCACCTTCCAGCGGCAGCGCCGGCGCCGCGACATCGCGTCGCAACTCGCGGAGATCCCGGGGCTCGGCCCCTCGCGGGTGGCGCGCCTGCTCAAGCACTTCGGGTCGGTGAAGCGTCTGAAGGAGGCGGGGCTCGACGAGATCGCATCGATCAAGGGGATCGGTCCGACCCTGGCCGCGGCCGTGGCCGACCGGCTCGGCGGCGAGCCGGAGGCGGCGGGCGGCGACGACGTCGACCAGCCCGACGACCGAGAGGGGGAGGGGGTCGACGTTCCGGGTGACGCCTCGGTACCCGCCTAGAATCGTCCCACCGCCTGACAGCCTCGACCGAAGGTCACCACACATGAGCGACGCAAGCGAACAGCAAGAGGTCCTGATCGTCACGGGGATGTCAGGCGCCGGGCGATCAACCGTCGGGAACGCCCTCGAAGACCTGGGCTGGTACGTCGTCGACAATCTGCCCGCGCAGATGCTCCGTCCTCTCCTCGACCTCGCCGAGCGGGCGGGTGACTCGCTGCCGAAGATCGCGGCGGTCATCGACGTCCGAGGCGGACGGCTGTTCTCCGAGGCTCAGGAGGCGGTGCGCACGCTCCGGATGAGCATGCCCAGCAAGGTGCGGGTGCTGTTCCTGGACGCCACCGACGCCGTCCTCGTCCGTCGCTTCGAACAGGTGCGTCGGCCTCATCCGCTGCAGGGTGACGGCACGCTCCTGGACGGCATCCTCGCGGAGCGGGCCCGGATGGAGGAGCTCCGCGAGACGAGCGATGTGATCATCGACACGTCCGAGCTGAACATCCATCAGCTCGCCACGGCCATCACCGAGACCTTCGCGGAGTCGGAGGATCCCGGCGTCCAGGTGACCGTCCTCAGCTTCGGCTTCAAGTACGGACTTCCCACGGACGCCGACATGGTGGGCGATGCGCGGTTCCTGCCGAACCCGTTCTGGGTCCCCGAGCTGAGGGCTCAGAGCGGCCTCGACGAGCCCGTGACGTCGTACGTGATGGCGCAGCAGGGGGCTCGCCGCTTCATCGAGGCGTTCGGCGCCGCCATCGAGCCCGTGCTCGAGGGCTATCAGCGTGAGAACAAGAGACACGCTACGATCGCCATTGGCTGCACGGGCGGCAAGCATCGATCGGTCACCCTCGTCGGTGAACTGGCAGCGCATCTGCGCGAGCTCCGTGGTGTGGCCGTCAGCGTGAAGCATCGCGACCTCGGCAGGGAATGACCGTGCCGATCGGCCGACATTCGCGTGCGCCGATCGAACCGAGAGAAGGAACCCAGGTTTGGCTCAGACTGCCGACGTCAAAGAAGAACTCGCTCAGGTCGAGGTGAGCCGGACGACCGTCCGGGCCGCCGAGGTCGCGACGATCCTGCGCTTCGCAGGCGGGCTCCACGTGATCTCGGGGCGGATCGCCGTCGAGGCCGAGCTCGACAGTCCGGTCATCGCCCGCCGTGTCCGCAAAGACCTGGCCGAGCTCTACGGCGCCCGCAGCGACGTGTCGGTGATCGCGGCCTCGGGTGTCCGTCGGACCAACCACTACCTCGTGCGCGTCCACGAGGCGGGCGAGACGCTGGCGCGGCAGACGGGTCTGATGGATCAACGTCGCCGACCCATCCGCGGGCTCCCCAACAGGTTGACGACCGGTTCGCGCGACGACCTCGCAGCCATCTGGCGCGGCGCGTTCCTCGCGCAGGGGACGCTCACCGACCCGGGTCGTTCAGCGTCGCTCGAGGTCATCTGCCCCGGCAACGAGGCGGCCATGGCGCTCGTCGGCGCCGCGGGTCGGCTCGGCATCCCGGCGAAGGCCCGGGAGGTGCGAGGGGTTCACCGGGTCCTCATCCGAGACGGCGAGGCCATCAGCTCGATGCTGAAGACCATGGGCGCCCTCCGATCCGTCGACGAGTGGGAGGAGATGCGACAGCGTCGCGAGGTCCGTGCCACGGCGAACCGTCTGGTCAACTTCGACGATGCGAATCTCCGTCGATCCGCAGAGGCGGCGGTCGCGGCCTGCGCGCGGGTCGAGCGGGCGATGGAGCTGCTCGGCGACGACATCCCCGATCACCTGAAGTACGCCGGCGATCTCCGGCTCGCGCACCGGGACGCCAGCCTCGACGAACTCGGTCAGCATGCCGACCCGCCGATGACGAAGGACGCCGTCGCCGGGCGGATCCGTCGTCTGCTCGCCATGGCCGACAAGAAGGCCACCGACCTCGGTCTCCCGGGCACCGACTCGGGTCTCCCCGCCGACCTCGACCTCCGCTGACACCCGCCGCCCCGATGCTCACCGGGGTGTCCCGGGCATCGTCGGGGCTGGGGTAACACGGGGCCTCGCCTGGTAGTGTCGCGTACGGCTGCGCATCCTCTGCCCCTCCGGTGTCGGGTGCGCTCTCGGGTCTGGTCGCCCACCCCCTCCACGCGTCCCCACGACGCCTGAGCAACAGGAGTTTCATTGACCGTCAAGATCGGCATCAACGGCTTCGGTCGTATCGGCCGCAACTACTTCCGCGCCGCGCTGGCCAAGGGCACCGACATCGAGATCGTCGCCGTCAACGACCTCACGGACAACGCCGCGCTGGCGCACCTCCTCAAGTTCGACTCGATCACGGGTCGCCTCGACGCGACCGTCGAACTCGACGGCGACTCGATCGTCGTCGACGGCAAGCCCATCAAGGTCCTCGCCGAGCGCGACCCTGCCAACCTGCCCTGGGGCGAGTTGGGCGTCGACATCGTCATCGAGTCGACCGGCTTCTTCACCAAGGCGGAAGACGCCCGCAAGCACATCACGGCCGGTGCCAAGAAGGTCCTGATCTCGGCACCCGCGACCGGCGACGACGCCACGATCGTCCTGGGCGTCAACGAGGGCATCTACGACCCCGCCAAGCACGACATCATCTCGAACGCCTCGTGCACCACGAACAGCCTCGCCCCCCTCATGAAGGTGTTCCTCGACAACTTCGGCGTCGAGCGCGGCCTCATGACGACGGTGCACGCCTACACGGCCGACCAGAACCTCCAGGACGGCCCGCACAAGGACCCGCGCCGTGCCCGCGCCGCGGCCGTCAACATCGTGCCGACCTCGACGGGTGCAGCCAAGGCCATCGGTCTCGTCATCCCCGAGCTGGCCGGCAAGCTCGACGGCTACGCCCTGCGCGTCCCGGTCCCGACCGGCTCGATCACCGACGTGACGCTCGAGACGTCGACCCCGGTCACCGTCGAGCAGATCAACGCGGCCTACAAGGCCGCCGCCGAGGGTGAGCTCAAGGGCATCCTGGCCTACTCCGAAGACCCGCTGGTGTCGTCCGACATCACGACGGACCCGCACTCCTCGATCTACGACTCGGGCCTCACGAAGGTCATCGGCAACATGGTCAAGATCACCTCCTGGTACGACAACGAGTGGGGTTACTCCAACCGTCTCGTCGACCTGACCAAGTACGTGGCCGACCGCCTGTAACACCGGCGTCATCCATCGATCCGAACCACCGAAGGCGGCTGGGCCCCGTGCCCGGCCGCCTTCGTCGAATGAAGAGAAGGTCATGACCCTGCGAACCCTCGAGTCCTTGGGCTCCCTCTCCGGCCGGCGGGTAATCGTCCGCTGCGACCTCAACGTCCCCTTGAAAGACGGACGCATCACGGACGACGGTCGTGTCCGCGCCTCCGTGTCCACTCTCGACACGCTCATCAACCAGGGTGCTCGCGTCGTCGTCATCAGCCACCTCGGCCGGCCGGATGGCCAGATCGCTCCCGAGTACAGCCTCCGTCCCGTCGCCCAGCGACTCAGCGAACTGCTCGGGAAGAGCGTCGGTTTCGTGTCGGAGACCGTGGGCGACGAAGCCAGCGACGCGGTCGCCGCCCTCCAGGACGGACAGATCACCGTGCTGGAGAATCTCCGGTTCACGGCGGCCGAGACCTCCAAGGTCGCCGAAGAGCGCGAAGCCTTCGCGCGCAGTCTCGCCGAGCTCGGCGACGTGTTCGTCTCCGACGGCTTCGGTGTCGTCCACCGTGAGCAGGCGAGCGTCTACGAGCTGCCCAAGCTGCTGCCGAGCGCCGCCGGCTCGCTCATCGCCGCGGAGCTCGCCGTGCTCGAGAAGCTGACGGTCGAGCCCGAGCGCCCCTACACGGTCGTGCTCGGCGGGTCGAAGGTCTCGGACAAGCTCGGCGTCATCGAGCATCTCCTGCCCCGTGTCGACAACCTCCTCGTGGGCGGCGGCATGCTGTTCACGTTCCTCGCCGCGCAGGGTCACCCGGTCGGCAAGAGCCTGCTCGAGTCCGATCAGATCGAACGCGTCCAGGGGTATCTCGACGACGCCGAGAGGCGGGGCGTCCGCATCGTCCTGCCCGTCGACGTCGAGGTGGCCTCGGCGTTCTCGGCCGACGCGGACCACGAGACCGTCCAGATCGACGGCATCGAGTCGTCGGCGTTCGGCTCCGACGCCATCGGCCTGGACATCGGCCCGGAGACCGCGGCTCGCTTCGCCGAGATCGTCCTCGGATCGAAGACCGTGTTCTGGAACGGCCCCATGGGCGTCTTCGAGTTCGACGCCTTCGCCCACGGCACCAAGACCGTGGCCGAGGCTCTGACGAACGTCGACGGCCTCGCGGTCGTCGGCGGCGGCGACAGCGCCGCAGCCGTCCGAGCACTCGGATTCTCGGACGACCAGTTCGGCCACATCTCCACCGGTGGTGGAGCCAGCCTCGAGTTCCTCGAGGGCAAACGTCTTCCCGGACTGGAGGTCCTCGGATGGTGACCACACGCACGCCCCTCATCGCAGGCAACTGGAAGATGAACCTCGACCACCTGCAGTCCATCGCCTTCGTGCAGAAGCTCGCCTGGAGCCTGAAGGACGCGAAGCACGACTACTCGACCGTCGAGGCCGTCGTCTTCCCGCCGTTCACCGACCTCCGATCTGTCCAGACGCTCCTCGATGCAGACAAGCTGCACCTCGGCCTCGGGGCGCAAGATCTGTCAGCGCATGACTCCGGCGCACACACCGGTGAGATCTCCGGTGCCTTCCTGTCCAAGCTCGACATCCGCTACGTCATCGTGGGGCATTCGGAGCGGCGCACGATGCACGGGGAGACCGACGCGGTCGTCGCCGCCAAGGTCGTCGCCGCCCACCGGAACGGGCTCGTCCCGGTCCTGTGCGTGGGGGAGACCGCAGCCGATCTCGAAGAGCACGGTCCGAGCGCGGTCCCGGTGGCGCAACTCCGGGCGGCCGTCGCCGACCTCCCGGCCGACGCCGAGATAGTCGTCGCCTACGAGCCGGTCTGGGCGATCGGATCCGGCAAGGCCGCCACGGCCGAGCAGGCCGAACAGGTCTGCGCAGCCCTGCGTGAGGCCCTCGCCGACGTCCTCGGCTCCGACTCGGCTGCGGCGACGCGGATCCTCTACGGCGGGTCGGTGAAGTCCTCCAACATCGCGTCGTTCATGCGGGAGCCCAACGTCGACGGCGCCCTCGTCGGCGGTGCCAGCCTCGACGTCGATGAGTTCGCCAGCATCGTCAGGTTCCCCTCGCACGTCGGCGTCTGAGGGTCCGGCGTCCTCGCAGACGGTGTCACCGCCGGGTGGTTCCGCGAGGGAGGACGCCGGAGATCAAGCCACCGGTTATACTCGTTAGCGGTCTCACCGCATCGAAAGGTCCCACGTGGAAATTCTTCAGGTCATCCTGCAGGTGTTGCTCGGCATCACGAGCCTCCTGCTGACCTTGCTCATCCTGCTCCACCGAGGTCGGGGTGGCGGTCTCTCCGACATGTTCGGGGGCGGTGTCACGAGCAACCTCGGCGCGTCCGGCGTCGCCGAGCGGAACCTGAACCGCATCACGGTCTTCCTCGGCCTGGTGTGGATCACCTGCATCGTCGTGCTCGGCCTCATCACCAAGTTCTCGGCGGTGGCCTGATGGCATCGGGCGGTAGCGCCATCCGGGGTTCGCGTGTCGGTGCAGGTCCGATGGGCGAGCAGGATCGCGGCTACCACGCCGAGCGGATCACCATCTCCTACTGGGACGCCCTGGGCAACGAGGTCGTGCGGCACTTCGCCGCGAACGTCCCTGAAGACGAGATCCCCGAGACCGTCGACTCGCCGTCGAGCGGTCTCCCGGCCGGTCGTGACAAGGCGAACCCGCCGAGCGTCGCCAAGCTCGAGCCGTACAAGACGCATCTGGCCTACGTCAAAGAACGTCGGTCCGAAGAAGAGGCCGCGCAGTTGCTCGAAGAGGCTCTGCAGCAGCTGCGGGTCCGCCGCGGCAAGGCCTGACCCGGTCGTCCTCTCCGGCACCACCGGGGTCATGCACCGGTGACGACGACGAAGCCCCGCAGCGATGCTGCGGGGCTTCGTCGTGCGCGGACTCAGTAGGTGGAGGCGATGAGCTTCTCGGGAACCTCGGCGGCAGCGGCGTCGTCGACGAAGAAGACGGTTCGCTTGCGACCCTTGACCCCGGCGACGGGCACCTGGTCGGCACCCGCCCCGGCGAGAGCGAGACCCAGCGACGACGCCTTCTCGGCACCCGCGAGGATCATCCAGACGCGCTGCGAGTTGTTGATCGCCGGCAGGCTCAGAGTCAGGCGGACCGGCGGCGGCTTGGGGGAGTCGTCGATGGTCAGCACCGTCGAATCAGTCGCGCGGATCTGCTCCTTGTCGGGGAACAACGACGCGATGTGCCCGTCGGGACCGACCCCCAGGAGGGTGATGTCGAAGCGGGGCGAGGTGTCGTCGCCCTGGGCGTGCTCGAGGAGCTCGGCCCGATACGAGGCGGCCGCATCCTCGACGTCCTCGAAGTCTCCGACGGCACCGAAGCGGTGCACGTTCGCCGGATCGACGCCGATGTGGTCGAGCAGATCGATTCCGGCCTGGTGGTCGTTGCGGTCGGCGTGGCCGGCCTCCACCCAACGCTCGTCGGCCCACCAGAACGAGACCTTCGACCAGTCGACGCTGTCGCGTGCCGGCGAGGCGTTGATGGCCGCCAGCACGAGTGTGCTGACCGAGCCACCGCTCACGACGACCGAGGCGTAGTTCTGCTCCTCGATCACGTCGATGATCTTGGTGATGAACCGGGCGGCGACGGACGCCCCCAGCGATTCCTTGGTGGAGTGCACGAGCACCCGGCGTTCGTTTGTCACGGTTATCGTCTGCCCTAGCTGTCCTGGACGGGTTCGCTCAGTTGGCGAACCCCATGTTCGACGACCTCACCGAAGAGGTCGTCGGGGTCGAGTCTACGGAGTTCCTCGGCGAGGCAGTCGCGGAGCGAACGGCGTGGCAACGCGAGGTCGTGCGTCGGCTGACCCGGCTGCCGCAGCGTCGCGACGTTGTCCTGCTCGCGCTCGAGCTCGATGGCTCCGGAGGCGCGCAGCAGCCGCACTCCCTGGATGCCGCTCGAGCCGGTGGCGCGTGTCGTCAGCTCGTTGTCCACCGTCACCTGGAGCTGCAACCGCAGCCACGCCGCGAGCAGGAGGGTGGAGGGGGAGTCCGGCGCGCCGCTGACCTCGACCGCGGTGACGGGCTCGTACGGAGGCTGATCGAGAACAGCCGCGAGCTGAGTCCGCCAGAGCGTCAGCCGGGTCCAGGCGAAGTCGGTGTCACCCGGGGCGTAGGTCTCGGCGAGGTCGACGATCGTCTGTCGCGGGTTGTCCTGGCTGGCAGCGTCGGTGATGCGGCGTTGGGCGATGCGTCCGAGTGGGGACTCCGACACGACGGCCGGCGCCTTGCCCGGCCACCAGGCGACGACCGGGGCGTCGGGGAGGAGCAGCCCGGTGACGAGACCCTCCTCGTCGCTGGCGGTGTCGCCGTAGGCACGGAGCACGATGACCTCGCTGGCTCCCGCGTCTCCGCCGACGCGGATCTGCGCGTCCAGGCGGGCGTCCGCGTCGGAGCCCTCGCCGCGTGACGTGGAGATCACGATGACCCGCATGGGGTGCTCGCGCGAGGCCTCGTTCGCCGCCTCGATGGCCTCCTCCTCCTCGCCGAGAGAGGTGGAGATGATCAGGGTGAGCACCCGACCGAGAGCGACCGCGCCTCCTTCCTCTCGGATGGAGACGAGCGACTTCTGCACTCGGGAGATGGTGCTGTCGGGCAGATCGACGATCATGGTCGCCTCCAGGTGCGGCCGTCGCGGGCCATGAGTTCGTCGGCGGACTTCGGACCCCAGGTGCCTGGGCGGTACTGCTCGGGCTGGCCTCGACCGGCCCAGAACTCCTCGATGGGGTCGAGGATCTTCCAGGACAGCTCGACCTCCTCGTGTCGGGGGAAGAGCGGCGGATCACCGAGGAGGACGTCGAGGATGAGCCTCTCGTAAGCCTCGGGGCTCGCTTCGGTGAACGCGTGTCCGTAGCCGAAGTCCATCGTGACGTCACGCACCTGGGTGCCGATGCCGGGAACCTTCGAACCGAAGCGGAGGGTCACGCCCTCGTCGGGCTGGACCCGGACGACCAGGGCGTTCTGCCCCAGTGATGTCTGAGAGCCGAAGATGTTCTCCGGGACCTGCTTGAAGACGATCGCGATCTCGGTGACCCGGCGTCCGAGGCGCTTGCCTGCCCGGAGATAGAACGGGACTCCGGCCCACCGGCGCGTCGCGATCTCGAGCTTGATCGCGGCGAAGGTCTCGGTGACGCTCTCGGGGTTCATGCCCTCCTCATCGAGGAACCCGAGGACCTTCTCACCGCCCTGCCAGCCGCCGGAGTACTGACCGCGTGCCGTGCCCGTCGCGAGGTCCTCCGGCAGACGGACTGCCGAGAGGACCTTCTCCTTCTCGGCGCGGAGGTCCTTCGCGGTGAACGACACCGGTTCTTCCATGGCGGTGAGGGCGAGGAGCTGGAGGAGGTGGTTCTGGATGACGTCCCGAGCGGCGCCGATCCCGTCGTAGTAGCCGGCGCGACCCCCGACGCCGATGTCCTCGGCCATGGTGATCTGGACGTGGTCGACGTAGTTGGAATTCCAGAGGGGCTCGTACATCTGGTTCGCGAACCGGAGCGTGAGGAGGTTCTGGACGGTCTCCTTGCCGAGGTAGTGGTCGATCCGGAAGACGGAGTCGGGTTCGAAGACGGTCTCGACCACCGCGTTCAGTTCACGCGCGGTCTTCAGGTCGCTGCCGAAGGGCTTCTCGATGACGACACGACGCCAGGCGCCGTCTCGTTCTTCGGCGAGTCCGGAGTTGCGGAGCTGCTCGGTGACGATCGGGAACGCCTTCGGCGGGATCGACAGGTAGAACGCGTGGTTGCCCATCGTCCCCCGCTCGCGGTCGAGCTCCTCGATGGTGTCTTTCAGACGGGTGAACGCGTCGGCGTCGTCGAAGACGCCCTGGACGAAGCGGAAGCCCTCTTTGAGCTGGCGCCAGACGTCCTCGTCGAAGGGCGTGCGGGCGTGCTCCTTCACCGCCTCGTAGACCACCTGCTCGAAGTCCTGCCCCTCCCATTCGCGTCGGGCGAAGCCCACGAGGGCGAAGCCGGGTGGCAGCAGGCCGCGGTTCGCGAGGTCGTACACCGCCGGCATGAGCTTCTTGCGCGACAGGTCACCGGTCACGCCGAAGATGATCAGACCGCTGGGCCCGGCGATGCGATTGAGACGACGGTCGGAGGGGAGTCGCAGGGGATTCGATTCGGGAGTGATCTCGACCGGTGACATGCGTGGTGGTTTCTTTCGGGTCGTGATTGTCCGGCGGGGTCTCGCACACCCCGACCGGGAGGCGGGTCGGCGTCGCGGACGACGCCGACCCGCTCGGTCAACGGAGCGAGGCGAGCAGCGCGGGGAGCGCCGCGGCCACGTCGGTGACGGTCAGGGTGAGCACCGGACGGCCGTGCTCGGCGAGCACCTTCGCGTCGCCGGCGGCCTGCGCCTGGACCAGCTGTCCGAAGGTGAACGGGCTCTCCGGGATCTCGAGGTCGCGCTCGGCGACCTGCGTGATCTGGAGGAACACGCCGTTGGCGGGACCGCCCTTGTGGTACTGACCCGTCGAGTGCAGGAACCGAGGTCCCCAGCCGAACGTCACGGGGCGCTTCGTGCGCGCCGCGAGAGCGTCGCGCAGCGTCTCGAGCTCCGGGTTCGCGACCCGATCGATGTACGCCTGGATCGACACGTAGCCGTCGTCGTCGAGATGCGACAGCAGCGCCGTCACAGCGCTGTCGAGCGAGTCCCCGACCTCGAGGCCGCCGACCTGACGCACCTCGACGCCCTCGGCCGTGAAGGCCGGGGGAGTCGGAGCGGGTCGGTCGTCCAGGAGAGCCCGCGTCGCGATCTTCGCGGACTCGACGTCGGGCTGGTCGAACGGGTTGATGTCGAGCAGTCGACCGGCGACGGCGACCGCGTACTCCCAGACCATGATCTGACCGCCGAGCGAGCCGGAGATCTCCACCTCGCCGGGGGCGACCTCACGGGTCTCCGCTGCGTTGGCGACGAGGCGCACCACCTGCACGTCGTGCAGGTCGAGCGAGATCTCCGGTCCGTCGGTGCCGAGGACGACGGGCAGGAGCCCACGCCCCTGCTTGCCGGTGGACTCGGCGATCAGCTGCTCCGCCCAGTCGGGGAACCCGATGATGTGCGTGCCGTCGGCGACGATGGCGATCTTGTCGCGCAGCGGCTGAGTGCCGGCGATGACGGCGCCGAGCACGAGCCCCGGGTTGTCGACGGAGTCCTGCGCGAGCTCGACGGTGACGGCGTCGGCCTCACTGAGCAGCTCGCGGATGTCGGCACCGGCCAGACCGGACGGCACGAGACCGAAGGCGGACAGCGCCGAGTAACGACCGCCGATGTTGGGGTCGGCGTTGAAGACGCGGTAACCGGCTTCACGGGCGGAGGCGTCCAGGGGCGAACCCGGATCGGTCACGACCACGATGCGGTCCACGGGATCGATGCCGGCGTCACGGAAGGCCTTCTCGAAGGTCTTGCGCTGGCTGGCGGTCTCGACGGTCGAGCCCGACTTCGACGACACGACGAGCACGGTGCGCTCGAGGCGGTCGGCGAGGGCCGTCAGGACCTGACCGGGCTCCGTGGCGTCGAGCACCGTCAGCTCGACGCCGTAGGTGCGTGTGATGACCTCGGGAGCCAGCGACGAACCGCCCATGCCCGCGAGCACGACGTGGTCGACGCCCTTGCCCGCGAGCTCCTCGCGGAGCTCGGCGATCTGGTCGATCAGCGGGGTCGAGACGACGACCGCCTCCGTCCAGCCGAGTCGCTTGGCCGACTCGTCCTCCGCGTCAGGACCCCAGAGAGTGGGGTTCTGAGCGGTGATGCCGGAGGCGACCAGGTCGTCGACCAGCTGCGGGACGACCTTCTCGATGGCTTCCGCGGCGGCGCCGCTCGCTGCGATCGTGATGGTCACTTGGCGGCCTCGGCGGGCTTCGACGCCTCGAGCGCGGCGGTGACGGTGTCGAGCAGTTCGTTCCAGGAGACGATGAACTTCTCCACGCCCTCCTTCTCGAGCAGCTCGGTGACCTCGTCGTACGAGACGCCCTGGGCGGCGATGGCGTCCATGACCTCGTTGGCGGAGGCGTAGGAGGAGCTGATCGAGTCGCCGCGGATGTCACCGTGGTCGAAGGTCGCCTCGAGCGTCTTCTCGGGCATCGTGTTGACGACGTCGGCCGCGACGAGCTCGACGACGTACGTCGTGTCGAGCACGTTCGGGTCCTTCACACCGGTGGAGGCCCAGAGCGGACGCTGCTTGTTGGCACCGGCGGCCAGCAGGCCCTTGGCGCGCTCGGTGTCGAAGGCCTGCGTGTAGACCTCGTAGGCGAGCTGGGCGTTCGCGACGCCGGCCTTGCCCTTGAGGGCCTTCGCCTCGTCGGTTCCGACCGCGTCCAGGCGCTTGTCGATCTCGGTGTCGACGCGCGACACGAAGAACGAGGCGACCGAGTGGATCGTCGTGATGTCGATGCCGGCGGCCTTGGCCTGCTCGAGACCGGTCAGGTAGGCGTTGATGACGGCGCGGTAGCGCTCGAGGCTGAAGATCAACGTGACGTTGACGCTGATGCCCTGGGCGATCACCGCGGTGATGGCCTCGAGGCCCTCGACCGTCGCGGGGATCTTGATGAGCGCGTTGGGACGACCGACCTTGGCGGCCAGCTTGATCGCCTGGTCGATGGTGCCCTGGGCGTCGTGGGCCAGACCGGGCTCGACCTCGATCGACACACGGCCGTCGAATCCCTTCGAGCTGTCGTAGATCTCGCGGAAGATGTCGCTGGCACGCGTCACGTCGTCCGTCGTGATCTCGAAGACGGCGTCGGTGACGCTCACGCCGCTCTTCGCGAGGAGCGCGACCTGGTCGTCGTACGCCTCGCCCTTGGCCAGAGCCGAGGCGAAGATCGTGGGGTTCGTGGTGACCCCCACGACGTTGCGCTCGGCGATGAGCTTCTGGAGCCCGCCCGCGTTGATGCGCTCACGCGACAGGTCGTCGAGCCAGATGCTGACGCCGGCGGCGGACAGCTGAGCGGTGTTTGATTCGGTCATTTCTCTTCTTCTCTCTTCTTCGCAGGCGCTCAGAGAGCGGCCAGCGAGTCCTTGACGGCTGCGACGGCGGCTTCGGTCGTGATGCCGAACTCGCGGTAGAGCGTCTTGTAGTCGGCGGAGGCACCGAAGTGCTCGATCGAGATGCTGCGGCCGGCGTCGCCGACGATCGCACGCCACGGCATCGCGATGCCGGCCTCGATGGACACGCGCGCCTTGACGGCGGCGGGCAGGACGGATTCCTTGTACTCGGCGCTCTGCTCGTCGAACCACTCGAGGCTGGGAGCCGAGACGACCCGGGCGTTGATGCCCTCGCTCTTGAGCACCTCGCGGGCCTCGACGGCGATCTGCACTTCGGAGCCGGTGGCGATCAGGATGACGTCCGCCGTGCCTCCCGGAGCCTCGGCGAGGACGTAGGCGCCCTTCGCGACGTTCTTCGCCGAGGCGAAGGTGTCGCCGTCGGCGTCGCCCTCTCCGCGTTCGAAGACGGGGAGGTTCTGGCGGCTGAGCGCCAGACCGGCGGGGCCGCTGTGTCGCTCGAGGATGGTCTTCCAGGCCCAGGCGGTCTCGTTGGCGTCGGCCGGACGGACGACGTCGAAGTCGGGGATGGCGCGCAGCGCGGCCAGCTGCTCGACCGGCTGGTGGGTGGGGCCGTCCTCGCCGAGGGCGACGGAGTCGTGCGTCCACACGTAGGTGACGGGCGACTTCATGAGAGCCGCGAGACGCACTGCAGGACGCATGTAGTCGCTGAAGATCAGGAAGGTCCCGCCGAACACGCGCGTGTTGCCGTGCAATGCGATGCCGTTCATGATCGAGCCCATGGCGTGCTCGCGGATGCCGAAGTGGAGGACGCGCCCGTAGGGGTTGCCCTGCCATTCGTGCGTCGACCACTCGGTCGGGACGAACGAGCCACCGCCCGCGATCGTGGTCAGGTTTGACTCGGCCAGGTCGGCGGAGCCACCCCAGAACTCGGGGACGACCTCGGCGATGGCGTTGATGACCTTGCCCGAGGCGGCACGGGTGGACACCTCTTTGTCGGTCGGGAAGACGGGCAGAGCCGCGTCGAGGCCCTCGGGCAGCTCGCCCTTGAGGACGCGGTCGAGCAGCGTCTTCTTGTCGGGGTTGGCGGTGGCCCACTCGTCGAACGACGTGGTCCACTCGGCGTGCTGCGCCTGACCGCGCTCGACGGCCTTGCGGGTGTGCTCGAGCACCTCGGGGTCGACGTCGAAGGTCTTCTCCGGGTCGAAGCCGAGGACCTCCTTGAGGCCGGCGAGCTCTTCGGCGCCGAGTGCGGAGCCGTGGATCTTGCCGCTGTTCTGCTTCTTGGGCGAGGGCCAGCCGATGATCGTCTTGAGGATGATCAGCGACGGCTTGCCGGTCTCGGCCTTGGCGGCCTCGATGGCGTCGTTCAGGGCGCGGACGTCTTCGACGTACTCGCCCGTCTTCTTCCAGTCGACGACCTGGACGTGCCAGTCGTAGGACTCGTAGCGCTTGTGGACGTCTTCGGTGAAGGCGATGTTCGTGTCGTCTTCGATCGAGATCTGGTTGGAGTCGTAGATGACGACGAGGTTGCCGAGCTGCTGGTGGCCGGCGAGCGAGGAGGCCTCGCTGGTGACGCCCTCCTGCAGGTCGCCGTCGCCGGCGATCACGTAGACGTGGTGATCGAACGGCGAGGTGCCGACGGCCGCCTCGGGGTCGAAGAGCCCACGCTCGAACCGGGCGGCGTAGGCCATGCCCACGGCGGAGGCCAGACCCTGACCCAGAGGTCCGGTCGTGATCTCGACGCCGTCGGTGTGTCCGTACTCGGGGTGACCCGGCGTCTTCGAACCCCAGGTGCGGAGGGCCTTGAGGTCGTCGAGCTCGAGGCCGTAGCCACCGAGATAGAACTGGACGTACTGCGTCAGCGAGCTGTGACCGACCGAGAGGATGAAGCGGTCGCGACCGATCCACTCGCTGTCGCTCGGGTCACGGCGCATGACCTTCTGGAAGAGGAGGTAGGCGGCGGGCGCCAGGCTCATCGCCGTGCCGGGGTGGCCGTTTCCGACCTTCTCGACCGAGTCGGCCGCGAGAACGCGGACGGTGTCGACTGCCTTGTTGTCAATGGATTCCCATTGCAGATCTGCCACTGGAAGTTGACCCTTCTTGATGCGGATTGCGCGGGGTCGATTCGCTCCCGCGCTGACATGCGCCTGCCGAGACGTCGTCGGCTTCGGTCGAACGCACACCGCAGGGTGGGATCAAGACGGGGAAATGGGTTCCGATGTCGGAGATTCCAGCGCCGAACGGGCGTGCGACTGGCAAGCACCTGTCAGTATAGGGACGAACATGCCGGTCCTGCCCGCATGTGACTCCCAGAGAACCGTCACCGCCGACGATCATCGCCTAGACTTTTCGAGCAATCCGCTCATCTCGTTAGAGGACTCATGACCGCAGCCGTTGACACCCGCCCCGACACCGAACCCCGGGGCATCCGTCGCAAGGCTCGGGCCTACGTCGCCCTCACGAAACCCCGCGTGATGGAGCTCCTGCTCGTCACCACGGCGCCGACCATGTTCCTGGCGCAGGGCGGGGTGCCGAATCTGTGGCTCGTCGCCGCCACGCTGATCGGTGGCGCCTTGAGCGCGGGCTCGGCCTCTGCCTTCAACTGCTACATCGATCGCGACATCGATCGGATCATGAAGCGGACGCAGGGTCGCCCGCTCGTGACCGGCGAGGTGTCCGATCGCGAGGCGCTCGTGTTCTCGTACGTGGTGGGTGTCGCGTCGATCGTGTGGCTCGCGCTGACGGTCAATCTGCTGTCCGCCGCTCTGTCGCTCGGCGCCATCCTCTTCTACGTCGTCGTCTACACGCTCTGGCTGAAGCGTCGCACGCCTCAGAACATCGTCTGGGGCGGCATCGCCGGGTGCATGCCCGTACTGATCGGCTGGGCGGCGGTGACGAACTCGCTCACCTGGGCGCCGGTCATCCTCTTCATGGTGATCTTCCTCTGGACGCCGCCCCACTACTGGCCGCTGTCGATGAAGTACCGCGACGACTACGCGGCCGCCGAGGTGCCCATGCTCTCCGTGGTGCGCGGTCGATCGATCGTCGGGCTGCAGGTCATCCTCTACGCCTGGGCCACGGTCGTCTGCTCGCTGCTGCTCATCCCCGTCGCCGGCATGGGCGTCCTCTACACGGTCGTGGCCGTCGCCAGCGGACTCTGGTTCATCTGGGAGTCCCACCGGCTGTACAGCCGCGCGATCCAGCAGGTGGCCGAGGTCCGACCCATGCGGGTCTTCCACAGCTCGATCACGTACCTCACGCTGCTCTTCCTGGCGGTCGGCATCGACCCGCTCCTGGCCTTCTGAGACGGTCCGAGAGCAGATCAGATCCGCGCGACGTCCCGTTCCATCGGAGCGTCGATCTCGTCGGGCGCCTGGTCGTTCTTGAGAGACAGGACGACCGCGGTCATGGCGGCCACGAGCAGCGCCGACAGCACCATGTGGCTTCCGACCAGCACGGGCGGAAGACCGGTGCGGGCCTGGGTGATGCCGACGGCGATCTGGACGAGTTCGACGCCCAGCAGGAGGACGGGGAACCGCCGGGGGAGACCGGCCCTGATGGTCCACACCACGATCGCGATGGTCAGGGCGAGCGTGGCGTAGGCCGGCCAGCTGTGGACGTGATCCATGACGGCCGGGTCGAGTCCGTTGCGAGGTGTGGCGGCGTCGCCGGCATGCGGACCGGATCCCGTGGTGAGGATGCCGACGATCACCGTGACGCCGACGACGGCCGCCGCGACGTGCACGAGTCGGGCGTAGCCGCTCGACGTCGCCGCGTACGCCCCGCGTGGTCCCTTGAAGACGCGCCAGAGGAGCACGGTCGTCAGCGCGACGAGGAAGATCGACACGACGAAGTGCGCACCCACGATGTAGGGGTTGAGACCCGTCAGCACCGTGACACCGCCCAGAGCCGCCTGGAACGGGATGCCGAGACCCTGGACGAGCGTCAGGACGAAGAGGTCGCGTCGGACGGCGCGCATCCGGATGACGGCCAGGAACGCGAGTATCACGACGATCGTGAGCACGAAGGTGAGCAGACGGTTGCCGAACTCGATGACGCCGTGGATCCCCATCTCGGGGGTGCTGACAAACGACTCGGGCGTGCACCGCGGCCACGTGGGGCAGCCGAGACCCGACCCGGTGAGCCGGACCGCGCCTCCTGTGCCGATCAGGAGGACCTGGCAGGCGAACGACGCCCAGGCGATGATGCGGACCCGTCGGTCGACCGTCGTCGGCAGCCACGACCTGACGCGCGACAGCATTCCGACCGGACCCACCTGTGTGTTGCTCACGAACTGCTGCCTTTCGTCGCTTTCGGCGCTTCGACCTGTAGAATCAACGGGTTCAGGAACACAACCCGGTATGGCGTCGACGTCGACGCACATGGTCTGCTCGGACCGATGTGAGTACGGCGGCTTGGCCGCCCTACGAAGAACGAGTCTAGGCAACGCGCACCTGTCATCCGACCGTGAATAAGGTCGTAGAGGTGCGGGTGACGGCCGCCGGTGTGGTCGCCTCGCGTCGCGAGTGGCTGAGCCACAACAAGAGCGGATCCCGACGGGGCCCGCTCGCAGGAAGGGCGTGGGAATGGTCATCCGTCTCCCCGTGTTCGCTCCGGCAGAAGGAAGAGGTTAGAGATGTCAGACGTGTTGATCGATCGACCAGAGCTCGCAGGCCTGGGCCAGTACGAGTTCGGCTGGGCCGACTCCGACGCGGCGGGCGCATCGGCGCGGCGCGGCGTGTCACCCGAGGTCGTCTCGGACATCTCGGCGCTCAAGAACGAGCCCGAGTGGATGCTCAAGAACCGCCTCAAGGGGCTCGCCCTCTTCGAGAAGAAGCCGATGCCGACCTGGGGAGCAGACCTCTCCGGCATCGACTTCGACAACATCAAGTACTTCGTCCGCTCCACCGAGAAGCAGGCGACCACCTGGGACGACCTCCCGGACGACATCAAGAACACCTACGAGAAGCTCGGGATCCCCGAAGCGGAACGCAACCGTCTCGTGGCCGGTGTCGCCGCGCAGTACGAGTCCGAGGTGGTCTACCACCAGATCCGCGAGGACCTCGAGCAGCAGGGTGTCATCTTCATGGACACCGACACGGCCCTGCGCGAGCACCCCGAGCTCTTCCAGGAGTACTTCGGGACCGTGATCCCGGCCGGCGACAACAAGTTCGCGGCGCTCAACACCTCCGTCTGGTCGGGCGGGTCCTTCGTCTACGTCCCCAAGGGCGTCCACGTCGAGATCCCCCTGCAGGCCTACTTCCGTATCAACACGGAGAACATGGGTCAGTTCGAGCGCACGCTGATCATCGCCGACGAGGACAGCTACGTGCACTACATCGAGGGCTGCACGGCTCCCATCTACAAGTCCGACTCGCTGCACTCGGCGGTCGTCGAGATCGTCGTCAAGAAGAACGCCCGCGTCCGCTACACGACGATCCAGAACTGGTCGAACAACGTGTACAACCTG
Source organism: Frigoribacterium sp. CFBP9030 (assembly GCF_034045195.1). NCBI lineage: Bacteria > Bacillati > Actinomycetota > Actinomycetes > Micrococcales > Microbacteriaceae > Frigoribacterium > Frigoribacterium sp. CFBP9030. Next base: position 264,195 of record NZ_JAXCWG010000002.1, on the reverse strand, counting down.
GTCACCAAGCGCGCCATCGCTCACGAGGGAGCGACGATGGAGTGGATCGACGGCAACATCGGGTCCAAGGTCACGATGAAGTACCCGTCCATCTACCTGGTGGGCGAGCACGCCAAGGGCGAGACCCTCTCCGTCGCCTTCGCGGGCCCCGGCCAGCACCAGGACGCCGGCGCGAAGATGGTCCACATGGCGCCGTACACGACGTCCTCCATCGTGTCGAAGTCCATCGCCCGTGGAGGCGGCCGCGCCGGCTACCGCGGCGAGATCCGCGTAGACCCGTCCGCGCACCACTCGGCGAACACCGTCCGCTGCGACGCTCTGCTGGTCGACACAATCTCCCGATCCGACACGTACCCTGCCATCGACATCCGCGTCGACGACGTCCAGCTCGGTCACGAGGCGACCGTGTCGCGGGTCAGCGAAGAGCAGCTCTTCTACCTGATGTCGCGCGGCATGGCCGAAGACGAGGCCATGGCGATGATCGTGCGCGGCTTCATCGAGCCCATCGCCCGAGAGCTGCCCATGGAGTACGCGCTCGAACTCAACAAGCTCATCGAGATGAGCATGGAAGGATCCGTCGGCTAGATGTCTGCCGCAGCACCCACCACCACAGACAGCAGCACCTCCGAACGCGTCCAGCACGGCGCCGGAGCCCACACCGACGGCGGATGGGGTCTCGTACCGGTCCAGACCCGGTCAGGTCGCTTCTCGTCGACCGATCCCGCGGCCTTCCCCGACGTGACCGGTCGCGAGGTGGACTGGAAGCTCAGTCCGGTCGCGCGCCTCCGTCCCCTCATCGACGGTCCTCTCGACGGTTCCCCCTACGCCTATCTCGCCCGCGAGACGGGCGGGGCGACGGTCGACTGGGTCGACGCGTCCCATGCACGGGTCGGCACCGCCGGAACCCCCGAAGACAAGGCCTCGGCGAACGCCTGGGCGAGCGTCGAGAAGGTCCTCCTGGTCGAACTGACCGGCGAGGAGCCCTCCACGGTGACCATCGGTCGCTCGGGGCTCGACCGCGAACCGCGCGCCGGTCACACCGTCATCCACGCCGCCGCCCACACGACCTCTCTCGTCGTTCTGCGGAACACGGGCTCGGCGCGACTCGTCGAGAACGTCGAGATCGTGGTCGACGACGGCGCCCACCTCACCGTGGTGACGCTCCAGGAGTGGGACGACGACGCGGAGCACCTCGCCAGTCACTTTGCCACGATCGGGCGCGACGCGCAGTTGAAGCACTTCGTCGTCAGCCTCGGCGGGTCCATCGTGCGGGTCAACCCGTCGGCGCATCTCGCCGGCCAGGGCGCCGACACCGAGCTCTACGGTGTGTACTTCGCCGACTCGGGCCAGCACCTCGAGCAGCAGGTGTACGTGAACCACGACGCGCCGAATTCGCGAAGCCGGGTCAACTACAAGGGCGCGCTCCAGGGCGAGGGCGCCCGGACGGTCTGGATCGGCGACGTCCTGATCGGGCGCACCGCACCGGGCACCGACAGCTACGAGCAGAACCGCAACCTCGTGCTCAGCGAGGGCACGCGGGCCGACTCGATCCCCAACCTCGAGATCGAGACCGGTGACATCCAGGGCGCGGGTCACGCCAGCGCCACGGGTCGCTTCGACGACGAGCACCTGTTCTACCTGCAGTCGCGCGGCATCTCCGAAGACGAGGCACGTCGCCTCGTGGTCCTCGGGTTCCTCAGCGAGGTCGTCCAGAAGATCGGCGAGCCCGAGCTCCAGGATCGTCTGATCGCGGCTCTCGAGGTCGAGCTCACCTCGGCTCCCGGAACCCGGGCGGTCACCCGATGAGCGTCAAGATCTGCGGAGTCGACGACGTCACGCCGTCACAGGCGCTCCGCGTCGTCGTCGACGGGGTCGCCATCGCCGTCGTGAAGGACAGCGCCGGCACGATCCACGCGATCGGCGACACCTGCACCCACGGAGACATCTCCCTGGCAGAGGGTTTCGTCGAGGACGACACCCTCGAGTGCTGGGCCCACGGCTCCAAGTTCGAGCTCACGACCGGCAAGCCGCTCACCCTCCCCGCCTACGAACCCGTCCCGGTCTTCGCCGTCTCCGTCGTCGACGGCGACGTCTACGTCGACACCAGTGCCACGCCTTCGCCGGCGGGCGTCGCACAGTAAGGAAAACGCATCATGTCCACACTCGAGATCCGAGACCTCAAGGTCAGCATCGACACCGATCAGGGTGTCAAGCCCATCCTCAAGGGCGTCGACCTGACGATCAACGAGGGCGAGATCCACGCCGTCATGGGGCCCAACGGCTCCGGCAAGTCCACCCTCGCCTACACGATCGCCGGCCACCCCCGCTACAACGTCGACGGCGGCTCCATCCTCCTCGACGGCCGTGAGGTCCTCGACATGACCGTCGACGAGCGCGCCAAGGCCGGTCTGTTCCTCGCGATGCAGTACCCCGTCGAGATCCCCGGCGTCACGGTCGCGAACTTCCTCCGCACGGCCAAGACCGCCCTGGACGGCGAAGCGCCTGCAATCCGGAGCTGGGTCAAGGACCTGCGGACGCACATGTCGGACCTCAAGATGGACCCGTCGTTCGCCGAGCGCAACGTCAACGAGGGGTTCTCCGGCGGCGAGAAGAAGCGTCACGAGATCATGCAGCTCGAGCTTCTCAAGCCCAAGTTCGCGGTACTCGACGAGACCGACTCCGGTCTCGACGTCGACGCTCTGAAGATCGTCTCCGAGGGTGTCAACCGGGCCAAGGCCAACACGGGTCTCGGGCTGCTGATGATCACGCACTACACGCGCATCCTCCGCTACATCAAGCCCGACTTCGTGCATGTCTTCGTCGACGGTCACGTCGCCGAGCAGGGCGGGCCCGAGCTCGCCGACCGCCTCGAGGACGAGGGCTACGACCGTTACGTCACCGCAGCCGCCGCCGAGGCCGCTGCGGCGGTGAACTGACCATGGCCGTCGCACTGGCACCCGAGAAGTTCGACGAGGTCGCCGAGGCCCTGAAAGAGGTCGTGGACCCCGAGCTGGGTGTCAACATCGTCGACCTCGGTCTGATCTACGACCTCGCCATGGACGAAGAGCACGAGAACGCGCTCATCATCAGCATGACGCTGACCTCCGCCGGATGCCCTCTCACCGACGTCATCGAGGGCGACACGGCGAACGCCCTCGACGGCGTCGTGGACGCGTTCCGCATCAACTGGGTGTGGATGCCGCCGTGGGGCCCCGACCGGATCACCGACGACGGTCGAGACATGATGCGCTCGATCGGCTTCTCGATCTGATCCACGACGACGACGAAGAACCCCTGACCACTGTGGTGGTCAGGGGTTCTTCGTCGTCCGGGGAGAACCCGACGTGCCTCCGAGGAGGCGCGGGTCGCGCCCCGCAGGACGCCTCCTAGCGGTCGCGTCGTCCGAGCACCCGCCACGCCACCGGCAGCGCTGCGGCGGCGATGAGCCACTTGGCCACGCCGCCGACGATGAACGGGTAGAGGCCCGCGGCCAGCACGCTCTGCAGGTCGGCGGGGAATCCGAGCTGACCGAGCACGACGGCCAGGTAGGGGAGTCCGACGACGAAGGGGACGAGGCTCGCGGCGAAGAACGCGGCCGCCGAACGGAACCACTTCTTGTCCCAGTCGCGCTCGGACAGCCAGCCAATGAGGCCGGCGGCGAGCACGAAGCCGATGATGAAGCCGAAGCTCGGCTTCAGGACGCTGAGCGGACCACCGGAGAACTCGGCGAAGATCGGCAGCCCCGCCACACCCAGCACGAGGTAGGTGAGCAGCGAGAGCGCACCGCGGCGGGCGCCGAGGCTCGCACCGACGAGCATGACCCCGAGCGTCTGACCGGTGACGGGCACGGGCCAGAGGGGGACCTGGACCTGAGCGAGCACCGAGACGACGGCGACGCCACCGAGCACGAGAGCCGCATCGGTCGCTCGGCTGGAGGTCACGAACCGGTCGGCGAGCACCGGTCGTGAGGTCGATGCGGTGGCGTTCGTCATGCAGTCTCCTAGAATGGGTAGGTTGATCGGCCTGAGGGCGGGTCGACGCCCATGCGCACGGCCCCTCACGACACGATGTGATCATTTTAGGGGCGACCCAACGGCGGGCGGCGTTGTGGACATCTCCCCAATCGATTGGACTTCTGCTGTGCTTTCCGTGCACGACCTCGAGATTCGCGTCGGCGCGCGCCTGCTGATGGAAGATGTGACGTTCCGCGTCGACAAGGGCGACAAGATCGGCCTGGTCGGTCGCAACGGCGCCGGCAAGACGACCATGACCAAGACGCTGGCCGGCGAGACCCTGCCGACCGGGGGCTCCATCGAGAAGACCGGCGAGATCGGCTACCTCCCTCAAGACCCTCGCAGCGGCAACCCGGAGGACCTCGCCCGCACGCGCATCCTCGACGCCCGCGGCCTCGGCCAGATCCTCCTGGGCATCCAGGAGGCCTCGATGGAGATGGGCAGCGACGACCCGGCGGTCGCGGCCCGGGCCATGAAGCGCTACGGCGATCTCGACGATCGCTTCAACGCGCTCGGCGGATACGCGGCCGAGGCGGAGGCCGCATCGATCGCCAGCAACCTCAGCCTGCCCGACCGCATCCTCGAGCAGCCGTTGTCGACCCTCTCGGGCGGTCAGCGTCGACGCATCGAGCTGGCGCGCATCCTCTTCTCCGCGGCCGACACGATGATCCTCGACGAGCCGACGAACCACCTCGACGCCGACTCCGTCGTCTGGCTCCGCGAGTACCTCAAGACGTACCAGGGCGGCGTGATCGTGATCAGTCACGACATCGAGCTCGTGGAGGAGGTCGTCAACCGCGTGTTCTACCTCGACGCCAACCGCCAGGCGATCGACATCTACAACATGGGTTGGCGCAACTACCAGCGCCAGCGCGCCGCCGACGAGGAGCGCCGCAAGAAGGAGCGCTCGAACGCCGAGAAGCAGGCGAGCGCGCTGCAGAAGCAGGCGGCTCGATTCGGCGCGAAGGCGTCGAAGGCCGCCGCGGCCCACCAGATGGTCGCCCGTGCCGAGAAGCTGCTCGCGGGCCTCGACGAGGTCCGCGCGGTCGACCGTGTGGCGAAGCTGCGGTTCCCGACACCGGTCGCCTGCGGCAAGACCCCGCTGATGGCCTCGAACCTCTCGAAGAGCTACGGCTCGCTCGAGATCTTCACCGCCGTCGATCTCGCGATCGACCGGGGCTCGAAGGTGGTCATCCTCGGGTTGAACGGTGCGGGCAAGACCACGCTGCTGCGCATCCTCGCGGGTGTCGACGAACCCGACACCGGGCAGCTGGAGCCGGGTCACGGTCTCCGTGTCGGCTATTACGCCCAGGAGCACGAGACGATCGACGTCAAGCGCAGCGTCCTCGAGAACATGGTCTCGTCCTCGCCGAACATCACCGAGATGGAGGCGCGGCGCGTGCTCGGTTCGTTCCTCTTCACGGGAGACGACTCGGCGAAACCGGCCGGGGTGCTCTCGGGCGGAGAGAAGACCCGACTCGCCCTCGCGATGATCGTCGTCTCCGGCGCCAACGTCCTGCTGCTCGACGAGCCCACGAACAACCTCGACCCCGCCAGCCGACTCGAGATCCTCGACGCCCTGGCCAACTACGAGGGCGCCGTGGTGCTGGTCAGTCACGACGAGGGCGCCGTCGAGGCGCTGAATCCCGAACGCGTGCTCATCATGCCCGAGGGCACCGAAGACCACTGGACGCCCGACTACAGCGAGCTCATCAACCTGGCCTGATCCGCAGCGTCGCGACGGGGGAGGGCGAGCGTCAGCGACCGACGGCGTCGAGGATCTCGTCTTCGACGTCGTCGTCGTGGCGCGGCCGGGCCGCGCGACGTCGGCGTCGTTCGTCGGCTCGCTCGTCGTCGCCGTCCTCCAGCGCCTCCTCGGCGTCGGCCCGGGTGTTCCGCTGCTCCTGGCGGATCACGTAGAAGAGGAACAGGAACGCCCCTGCGGCGAACATGATCCACTGCACGAAGTACGACAGGTTGAGACCGGTGTCGATCTCGGGTTCGGCGTACTTGACGGGAGCCGTCGCCGGCGTCGGGCTCTCAGCCATGAGCTGGCCGTACGCGGCCGAGTAGATGGCCCCGTCGACCTGCTTCTGCACCTCGCTGAGCTGGATGGTGGCGATCTGGTTCGTGCCCGCGACCGCCGTGCGATCGCCGACCGCCGGCTCGCCGGGCTTGAGCCGCGCCGTCACGGTCACCTCGCCCGACGGCGGCGCGGGGATCTCGTCGGGGGCGTCCTGGTCGTTGCCGGTGGGCACCCAGCCGCGGTCGACGACGAAGACGTCGCCGCCGTCGATGCGGAACGGCACGAGGACGGCGAACCCCGGCTGGCCGTTGTACGGCCGGTTGCGGACGAGCAGGGTCTCGTCGACCAGGTAGCGACCCGTCATCTCGACGGGCTGCCACTCGTCGGCCGCATCGTACGAGTCGAGCGACGGCAGAGCCTCCGCCACAGACACGGGCGCCGCGTCGTAGCGCTGCTCGAGCTGATGGACGACCGCCATCTTCTCCTCGTGCCGGTTCCACTGCCAGTTGGCGAGCATGGCGCAGATCAGGGCGAAGGCCACGACCACACCGAGGTATCCGAGCCACTTCTTCGAGAGGACCGCGCGCCAACCGGTCACGTCGCGGCTCCGACAGAGTCGACGGTCACACCCGCTGCCGTGACGACGACGGGGAAGTCGCGCGCCAGGAGGAAGTCGCTGAGATAGTCGACGTGCTCGTCGCAGGCCGACCAGACCTTGACGCGTTCGAGACCGTGGATCTTGGGGTTCCGCCAGTTGACCGACCGGGTCGCCACCGCGGTGCAGCCGGCACGCGAGCACTGGACGCGATCGGGCCCGACATCACCGAGACCGAGCATCAGGCCGTGCCTCCGCGGCCCCGCCGCTCGGATCCGTCGTCGCTGCTCGGCTCGTGCCAGCTGGGTGTCGCGGTGGGAGGTGCCCACGGCTGCTCGGGCTGACGATACGTCTCGATTGCGCCGGGCCGCTCGACGTTCTGACCGGGGTCGTGGCCCACGTTCACGAGCACCACGGCGAAGTAGGGGATGAGCACGGCTCCCGCGACGGGGAGCAGCGTCCACCAGCTGAGGGGGATCACGAAGCACAGCGCGATGCAGACGATGCGGATGCCCATGGCCACCAGGTAGCGGATCATGCGGGCATGGCGATCGTCGGCCGGCGACGGCGGTAGCGAGGTGATCGGTTGCGATGTCTTCAATTCACTCACGGACTCTGTGTGCGTCTCGGGCGGGCGCCTCGAGCGATCTTAAGCCCTGTAGCCGACAGTAGGCTGGTGGGCGGTCCGGGCATCAACGGCCTGCGGACCACCCCCTTCAGCTCGCCCCGAGGAGACTCCCATGACCACGCCCCGTACCGTCCTCGTCACGGGAGGCAACCGCGGCATCGGCTACACGATCGCCGAGGAGTTCGTCGCCGCCGGGCACCGCGTGGCCGTCACCGCCCGCAGCGGGTCCGGCCCCGAGGGCTCCCTCACCGTCGTCGCCGACGTGACCGACCCCGAATCGGTCGACGCGGCGTTCACGACCGTCGAGGCCGCGCTCGGCCCGGTCGAGGTCGTCGTCGCGAACGCGGGAATCACGAGGGACGTCCTGTTGATGCGCATGACGGAAGAGGACTTCTCGTCGGTCGTCGACACGAACCTCGGCGGGGCCTTCCGCGTCGTCAAGCGCGCGTCGAAGAACATGCTCAAGGCGCGCTTCGGCCGCATCGTGCTCGTCTCGAGCGTCGTCGGTCTCTACGGCGGCGCCGGTCAAGCGAACTACGCCGCGTCGAAGAGCGCGCTCGTCGGCTTCGCGCGCTCGCTCACCCGCGAGGTCGGCGCCCGGGGCATCACGGCCAACGTCGTCGCCCCCGGCTTCGTCGAGACCGACATGACAGCCGTCCTGGCGCCCGAGAAGCAGGCCGAGTACAAGAAGTCGATCCCCGCCGGGCGTTACGGGACGGCGACCGAGGTCGCCCGCACGATCACCTGGCTGGCCGGCGACGACGCCGCGTACATCTCCGGTGCGGTCATCCCGGTCGACGGCGGTCTCGGCATGGGTCACTGACCGGAGCGGAGACCGAGGAGGCGCGGCTCGGATACCGGCACCGCGCCTCCTCGGCTGGTCAGCGGCCCGACAGGCCCATGACCGCGAGCACCTGCGAGAGCTCCGGGTCGGCCACCACGAGGTCGGCCTGCGCCCGCACCCGGGGCTTGGCGTTGAACGCGATCGATAGCCCCGCGGCGCGCATCATCTCGAGGTCGTTGGCCCCGTCGCCGACGGCGATCGTCTGACCGAGGGGGATGCCGAACTCGGTCGCCCAGGCCGTCAGGCACTCCGCCTTGACCGCGGCGTCGACGATCGGCCCGGTCGTCTCGCCGGTGAGCCGCCCGGAGGCGACGTCGAGTCGGTTCGCGCGCCACCGGTCGAGACCGAGCGACTCGGCCAGCGGGTCGAGGGTCTCGTGGAACCCGCCGGACACCACGGCCACACGACTGCCGTGCCGGTGCAACCCGGCCACGAGCTCGGCCGCGCCCGGAGTCGGACGCACACGGGCGACGACGTCGTCGACGACCGAGACCGGCAGCCCCTCGAGCGTCTTGACGCGGGCGGCGAGGCTCTCGGCGAAGTCGAGCTCGCCCGCCATCGCGCTCTCGGTGATGCGGGCGACCTCGTCTCGCGAGCCCGCGGCCTCGGCGAGGAGGTCGATGACCTCGTCGCGGATCAGCGTGGAGTCGACGTCGAGGACGGTCAGGAAGCGCGGCACCCGCTCAGCCTAGGGGTGCCGCCAGCGTGCTCGTCGCCTACTGGTCGACCCGCACGCCCTTGCCGACGACGGTGATGCCGGACGGGGTCACCGTGAAACCGCGGGCCCGGTCGGCCTCGTGGTCGACGCCGACCGACGCGCCCTCGGCGATGACGACGTCCTTGTCGAGGATCGCGCGGTTCACCGTCGCGTTCGGCCCGATGTGCGCCCTCTCGAACACGACCGAGTCGATGACCTTCGAGCCGGAGTCGAGCGTGCTCCACGGCCCGAGCACGCTGCGTTCGACGTGCGCGCCGGAGAGGAGCGAGCCGAGCGAGACGATGGAGTCGATGGTCGTGCCGAGGTTGCCGTGCCCGTCGCGCACGAACTTCGCCGGAGGCGAGTTCAGCTGCTGACTGAAGATGGGCCAGTCGGTGTTGTAAAGGTTGAAGATCGGCAACGCCGAGATCAGGTCGCGGTGCGCGTCGTAGAACGAGTCGATCGTACCGACGTCGCGCCAGTAGTAGCGGTCGCGCTCCGTCGAGCCGGGGACCTCGTTGCGGTTCAGGTCGTAGACGGCCGCGTCGCCCCGCGAGACGAAGTCGGGGACGATGTCGCCGCCCATGTCGTGGTCGGAGTCGGCGTTCTCGCCGTCGCGCAGCACCGCGTCGATCAGGACGTCGGCGTCGAACACGTAGTTGCCCATCGACGCGAGGATCTCGTCGGGGGAGTCGGGCAGACCGACCGCGTCCTTCGGCTTCTCGAGGAAGCGCCCGATGCGCGTCGGGTCGTCGGAGTCGACCTCGATGACGCCGAACTGGTCGGCGAGGGAGATGGGCTGGCGGATCGCCGCCACCGTGACGCCGGCACCCGAGGCGATGTGCGCCTCGATCATCTGGGAGAAGTCCATGCGGTAGACGTGATCCGCCCCGACGACGACGACGATGTCGGGCTTCTCGTCGCGGAGGAGGTTCAGGCTCTGCAGGATGGCGTCGGCGCTGCCGGCGAACCACCGCTTGCCGAGACGCTGCTGGGCGGGGACGGAGGCGACGTACGCCCCGAGGAGCCCCTCGATGGACCAGGTCTGCGAGACATGCCGGTCGAGGCTGTGCGATTTGTACTGCGTCAGCACGACGATCTGACGGAGACCCGAGTTGATCAGATTCGACAGGGCGAAGTCCACCAGACGGTAGTTGCCGCCGAACGGCACGGCGGGCTTCGCCCGGTCGGCCGTCAGGGGCATGAGTCGCTTGCCTTCGCCGCCGGCGAGGACGATGCCGAAGATCTTCTTTGATGCCATGAGGTCAGAATGGCACGTTTCGTCGCGGCACGACTACGGTGACTCTCGTGCGAGTCGATGTCATCACCAAGGAATATCCGCCGAACGTCTACGGAGGCGCCGGCGTCCACGTCGTCGAGCTCGTCAAGGCCCTGCGCGAGTCGATAGACGTGCGTGTGCGCGCGCTCGGCGACGTCGACGACGAGCCGGGCACGACCGGCTACCCCGAGATCCCCGCCCTCGCGTCGGCGAATCCCACTCTGCGGACCCTCGGCAGCGACCTCCTCGCCGCCCAGGACGTCGCCGGTGCCGACGTCGTGCACAGCCACACCTGGTACGCCAACGCGGCCGGCCAGCTGGCGCAGATGCTGCACGACGTGCCGCACGTGCTGACCGCTCACAGCCTCGAGCCCCTCCGCCCCTGGAAGGCCGAGCAGCTCGGCGGCGGCTACCGAGTGTCGAGCTGGATCGAGCGTCAGGCCTACGAGACCGCCGATGCGGTCATCGCGGTGAGCGAGGGCATGCGCCGCGACATCCTGCGGTCGTACCCCACCATCGACGAGGGCAAGGTCAGCGTCGTCTACAACGGGATCGACCTCGACGCCTGGCGCCCCGTCACCGACGACGACGTCGTCCGGTCGCTCGGCATCGACCCCGACCGCCCGTCCGTGGTCTTCGTCGGTCGCATCACGCGGCAGAAGGGTCTGCCGTATCTGCTCCGCGCCGCGCGCCTCCTGCCTCCCGAGGTCCAGCTCGTCCTCTGCGCCGGAGCCCCCGACACCCCCGAGATCATGGCCGAGGTCACGGCCCTCGTGCACGAGCTGCAGGAGGCGCGGACCGGCGTCGTCTGGATCGATCGCGTGCTCCCGCGGCACGAGCTCAGCGCCGTGCTCACCTCGGCGACGACCTTCGTCTGCCCCTCGATCTACGAGCCGCTCGGCATCGTGAACCTCGAGGCCATGGCCTGCGGCGTGCCCGTCGTCGGCTCGGGCACCGGCGGCATCCCCGAGGTCGTCGCCGACGGACTCACCGGGCGCGTCGTCCCCCTCGACCAGGCGCAGGACGGCACGGGGACGCCCACCGACCCCGATCGCTTCGTCCGGGACCTCGCCGGGATCCTCACCGACGTCGTGTCAGACCCGGGCCTCGCGAAGCTGATGGGTCGAGCCGGCCGGATGCGCGCCGAGGCGGAGTTCTCGTGGTCGCGGATCGCCGAGCGGACCCTCGGGGTCTACGCCGGACTCCGTCGATAGGCTGGGGTCATGCCTACCGTCCTGAAGCTGTCCGATGTCTCGATCGTCCGGGGCGGCAAAGCCGTCGTCGACACCGTCAGCTGGAGTGTCGAGTCCGACGAACGCTGGGTCGTGCTCGGCCCCAACGGCGCCGGCAAGAGCTCGCTGCTGCAGGTCGCCGCGGCGCAGTCGCACCCGTCCTCCGGCACCGCCGAGGTGCTCGGCGGAGACCTCGGCTCCGTCGACCTCTTCGACCTCCGCCCCCGCATCGGGTTCGCGTCGACGACGATCGCCCGTCGGATCCCGCCGAAGGAGAAGGTCGTCGACGTCGTCCTGACCGCCGCCTACTCGGTGACCGGCCGGTGGAACGAGGAGTACGAGAACGTCGACGTGCGCCGTGCCCATCGCGTCCTCGACGAATGGAACCTCGATCACCTGGCGGATCGCACCTTCGGCGAGCTGAGCGACGGCGAGCAGAAGCGGGTGCAGATCGCCCGGGCCGTGATGACCGACCCCGAGCTCCTCCTGCTCGACGAACCCGCCGCGAGCCTCGACCTCGGCGCCCGTGAGGAGCTTCTCCAGATGCTCTCCGGGTACGCGCAGTCGCACGACGCGCCTGCCATCGTCATGGTGACGCACCACGTCGAGGAGGTGCCCCGCGGTTTCACCCACGCGCTCCTCCTCGATCACGGCTCGGTCGTCGCGGCCGGGCCGCTCGCCGAGGTCCTCACGGCCGAGACGCTCGGTGCGACGTTCGGCGTCTCGCTCGAGGTCGAGGTGCGCGACGGGCGATACTCGGCGCGCGCGGCCGGTTGACCCGCGCCTCCTGCGTTCCCGGCCTCTCGTCTGGTATCGTTCATAGCTGGTCCGAGACTCAGGTCTCGTGGCCGCCGACGGAAACGTCCCCAGACATCCACTCCATCACTCGTTCGCTAGACCTAGGACAATCATGAAGACCGACACCCACCCCGAGTACAAGCCGATCGTCTTCCGCGACCTCGCATCGGGCGCCACGTTCCTGACGCGCTCGACGACGACGAGCGACAAGACCATCGAGCTCGACGGTGAGACCTACCCGGTCATCGACGTCGAGATCTCGTCCGAGTCGCACCCGTTCTACACGGGCAAGCAGCGCATCCTCGACTCGGCCGGTCGCGTCGAGAAGTTCAACTCGCGCTACAAGAACTTCGGCAAGTAGACCTCGGTCTCTTCCGCCTGACGGGGCGGTCCACTTCGGTGGGCCGCCCCGTTTCGCGCGCCTGGGGACGGCCTTCTGCGGATGCGGCCGCTCGTGCAGGTCGCGGCGCCCGCAGTCGGAGTGTCGGCGGCGGACTCAGCCGCTGATCGGCCGCTGCGGCCAGTCGCCCCAGGCGACGAACGTCGGGTCTTTGCTGCGACGCATGTACTGCTGGAAGCTCTCGGCCTGGGTCTGGCACCAGTCGATCTGGAGATCGTGCAGCCGGGTCGACGGGACCGCCAGCTGGTCGGGGAACTTCTCGGCCATGGCCTGGGCCACCCGGCCGGCCGCGATGGCATCCGCCCCGGCATCGTGAGCGTCGTCGAGGGTGACGCCGTACACGCCGGCGGCGGCCTCGAGCGTGCGCTTCCCCTTGCGGTACCGGTCGACGGCCTTGTCGATGACGAGCGGGTCGACGACGCACCCGATGGTGCTGACGTCGCCCAGCGGCTCGATGCCGTGCCGACGCGCCTCACGGTCGAGGAGGGTCAGGTCGTACGGCGCGTTGTAGACGACGAGCGGGACACCACGGGCGAACACCGCACGGACCGCGGCGACGACCTCGGCGACGACCTCGGCCGCGGGGCGCCCCTCGGCACGGGCCTGCTCGGTGGAGATGCCGTGCACCGCGCTCGCCTGCTCGGGGATTTCGACACCCGGGTCGGCGAGCCAGGCGCCGTGCGCGATGCTCGTGCCGTCGGCGTCGATCAGGCCGACGTGAGCCGTCACGATGCGAGCCGTCTCGACGTCGATTCCGGTCGTCTCGAGGTCGAAGACCCCGAGCGCCTTCCACCACTCGGACGGCACCGGCCCGGCCGCGAACCCGCCGCCAGCGGATCCGTCGCCGGAGACCGCCTCGTCAGACGGTGCGTTCGGGGAGAGGTCGGTGTCGGTCACGCCTCGAGTTTACGAGGCACCACCGACGACGCCCTGACCGGTGTTCGGCACGTCACCGACGTGGAGCCAGAAGAACGCCTGCGTGCCGAGGGTGAGCGTCACGCGACCCTCGTCGTCGAACGAGGGGAACTGGGCTCCGCCGAAGAGGTCGTAGAGCGTCCGACCCGCGAACTGCGGGGCGTGGATCGTGACCGACGTCGGGTTGTGAGCGAACGAGAAGACGCACAGGATGTCTTCGGCCGAGTCGCCGAACTGCGTCTCGGACCCCTCGTACGAGCGGACGAACGAGAGCACCGACTCGTGGTCGGTGTCGAGCACCGACAGGGTCCCCATGCCGAAGGTGGGGTGCGCCTTCCGCACGTGGATCACGTTGCGGATCCAGTGGAGCAGCGAGCGCGACTGCGCCAGCTGGCTCTCGACGTTGACCAGGTTGTAGTTGAAGACGAGCGACTGCACGACGGGCAGGAACAGCTTGCCCGGGTCGGCGGTCGAGAAGCCGGCGTTGCGGTCGGGCGTCCACTGCATGGGCGTGCGCGACGAGTCGCGGTCGGGCAGCCAGATGTTGTCGCCCATGCCGATCTCGTCGCCGTAGTACAGGAACGGGCTGCCCGGCAGCGCGAACAGGAGGGCGTGCACGAGCTCGAGCTCCGCGCGCGAGTTGTCGAGCAGCGGCGCGAGGCGACGACGGATGCCGATGTTCGAGCGCATGCGGGGGTCGTAGGCGTACCAGCCGTACATCGCCTGCCGGTACTCCTCGCTGACCATCTCGAGGGTGAGCTCGTCGTGGTTGCGGAGGAACACCGCCCAGGCGGCGCCCGGGGGCACCTCGGTGGTCTCGGCGAGGATCCGCTTCAGCTCGCCGCCGTGCTGGGCGCGCAGCGAGTAGAAGATGCGGGGCATGACGGGGAAGTCGAACGCCATGTGGCACTCGGGCTCGTCTTCGGTGCCGAAGAACGCGGCGGTCTCGGCGGGCCACTGGTTGGCCTCGGCGATGAGCACCCGCCCCGGGAACTCCTCGTCGACCATCGCACGCAGGCGCTTGATGAACTCGTGGGTCGCGGGCTCGCCCTCGCCGTTGCCCTCCTCGGTCTCGAAGAGGTACGGGATGGCGTCGAGTCGCAGACCGTCGACGCCCATCGACAGCCAGTGGCGCACGACGTCGAAGACGGCCTCCTGGACGGCGGGGTTCTCGAAGTTGAGGTCGGGCTGGTGCGAGAAGAAGCGGTGGAAGAAGAACTGGCGTCGCACCGGGTCGAAGGTCCAGTTCGACTCCTCCGTGTCGACGAAGATGACGCGGATGTTCTCGTACTCGTCGTCGGTGTCGCGCCAGACGTAGAAGTCGCCGTAGGGGCCCTCGGGGTCTTCGCGGCTCTGCTGGAACCACTCGTGCTGGTCGGAAGTGTGGTTCAGCACCATGTCGATGACGATGCGCATGTTGCGCTCGTGCGCCTTGGTGACGAGGTCGCGGAACTCGTCGAGCGTGCCGAACTCGGGCAGGATCGACTTGTAGTCGGCGATGTCGTACCCGCCGTCGCGGAGCGGCGACTGGAAGAACGGCGGCAGCCAGAGCGCGTCGACCCCGAGCCACTGGAGGTAGTCGAGGCGGGAGTGCAGACCCTGGAGGTCGCCCGCCCCATCCCCGTTGCTGTCGACGAACGAGCGGACCATCACCTCGTAGAAGACGGCACGACGGTGCCAGTTCGGGTCGAGGGTCAGTCCGGGCTGCTGAATCGGGGCAGTGAAGCTCACGCGTGCAACTCTACGGTGGCTCGCGTCCCTTCGCGCGTCGGGTTCGAGGCGCGGCTCGTAGACTCGCGGGGTGATCGTCCGAGAGCCCCGCGTCCCGTCGCCCTACCGTTCGCGCCTCGCGGCGTTCGATGTCGAGGAGCGGGTCGCCGAGGTCGCCGGCAGCTCGACCCGCTACTGGACGTACGAGCCCGTGGGCCCCGAGGAGGCGCGGGTCACCGTCGTCGCCGTCCACGGCTTCCGCGGCGATCACCACGGTCTCGAGCCCGTGGTGGCGCATCTCACCGGGATCCGGGTGATCATGCCCGACCTTCCCGGCTTCGGCGAGTCGTCGCCGCTCACGGGCGAGCACAGCGTCGAGGCCTACGCGGCCTGGCTGACCGCGTTCGTCGAGGCGATCGGTCTCGGCGACGACGTCGTCGTGCTGGGTCACTCCTTCGGGTCGATCGTGACGTCGGCCGCCGTCGCCTCCGGGCTCCGCGCCTCCCGACTCGTCCTCGTCAACCCGATCGCGGCGCCGGCGCTGCAGGGCCCGAGGGGCGTGGTGACGCGCCTGGCCGTCTTCTACTACTGGGCCGGGGCCGCGCTGCCCGAGCGCTCCGGGCTCGCCGCCCTGCAGAGCCCGCTCGTCACGCGGTTCACGAGTCTCGCCATGGTCAAGACGCACGACCGCGGTCTGCGGCGGTGGATCCACGATCAGCACGACTCGTACTTCTCCCGGTTCTCCGACCGCCGCGTCGTGCTCGACGCCTTCCGCGCCTCCGTCTCGAGCGATGTCAGCACGTACGCGGCTGGCGTCGACGTGCCCACGTTGCTCGTCGCGGCCGATCGCGACGACATCACGGCTCTGCCCGCGCAGCACGAGCTCCGGGCGCTCTTCCCCGACGCGACCCTCGCTGTCATCGACGGGGTCGGTCACCTCATCCACTACGAGAAGCCCCGCGAGGCCGCCGCCGCCGTCGAGGCGTTCGTGCGATGAGGGTCGTCGTCGACTGCCGCTACATCAGGGTCGGGCGCCACGACGGCATCAGCCGCTTCACCGCGGGGGTGGTCGGGGCGCTGGCGACGACCCACGACGTGACCCTGCTCGTGAGCGACCCCCGGCAGCTCGACAAGCTGCCCGATCGACCGCACGTGCTCGTCAGCGCGCCCACGAGTCCCCTCGAGCCCCTCGTGGCGCTGCAGGTGAACCGTCTGCGACCCGACGTCGTGTGGTCGCCCATGCAGACGATGGGTTCGTTCGGGCGCCGCTACCCGCTCGTGCTCACGCTCCACGACCTCATCTACTACACCAACCGCACGCCGCCCCCCGAGTTCGCCCTGCCGATCCGGCTGCTCTGGCGGCTGTACCACCTCGCCTGGTGGCCGCAGCGACTGCTGCTGAACCGCGCCGATGCCGTCGTGACCGTCAGCCGGACGACCCTCGACGAGATGCGCCTCCATCGACTCACCCGCCGACCCGTCACGGTCGTGACCAACGCGGCGGACCCGGTCGAGGCCGCGCCCCCGCGCACGGCGCCTCGTCACCGCGACCTCGTCTACATGGGCTCGTTCATGCCGTACAAGAACGTGTCGGCGCTGGCGAGGGCGCTTCCGCTGCTCGACGGGTACCGGCTGCATCTGATGAGCCGGGTGTCGGAACGCGAGCGCGCCTCCTTGTCGGCCCTGGCCCCCGCCGGGTCGCTGGTGTTCCACGACGGCGCGAGCGACGACGAGTACCGCGACGTGCTGCTCGGTGCGACGGCGGTCGTGACGGCCTCGCGTGCTGAGGGCTTCGGCATCCCCCTGGTCGAGGGGATGGCGCTCGGCACCCCGGCCGTGGTCAGCGACATCCCGATCTTCCGCGAGATCGGCGGCGAGGCCGCGGTCTACTTCGACCCCGAGTCGCCGGCCTCGATCGCCGCGGCGGTGCGTCGGCTCGAGCGCGAGTGGGCCGCCCGGTCGACCGCCTCGATCGCCCAGGCCGCGCGATTCTCCTGGGACGCTTCGGCGTCGGCCCTCGCCGACGTGCTCGAGTCGGTCTCGGCGGCGCGCGGCACCACGACCCGCAGCTGACCCCTCCGAGGAGGCGCCGGCTCAGTCGCGCCCGCCGGCCTCCGACTCGAGGGCGTTCTGATAGTCGAAGTCGAACGTGCCGGGTCGCTCGGACTCGACCTCGATCGGGTCGTCGAACTCGCGCAGCACCAGATCGCCCCCGTCGGAGGCGAACGAGTGGATCGATCCGTTGCGGATCGGGATGCCCGCATGCGCCTCCGTGTCGGGGGAGACGTGGTTGACCACGGCGCGGATGACCGCTCCGTGCGTGGCCACGACGACGAGCCCGCCGTCGTGCCTGCGGGCGATGTCGGCCAGGGCGGGCAGCACCCGGGCCACCAGGTCGGTGCGGCTCTCGCGTCCTGGCACAGGGGTGCCCGCCGGGAAACGGGCTTCGACCTCGGTTCCGGTCAGGCCCTCCGCCTCGCCGTAGCGGCGCTCGGCGATCGCGGGGACGTGCAGGGGAGCGGGGAGCCCCAGGACGTCGGCGATGATCGCGCCCGTCTCGACGGCGCGCACGAGGGGGCTCGCCACGACCGCGGTCACCCGCCTCCGCGAAAGGAGGTCGCCGGTCTCGCGGGCCTGCGACCGCCCCAGGTCGTTCAGGGGGATGTCGGTCGCGCCCTGGATGCGCCGCGCACGGTTCCAGTCGGTCTCACCGTGTCGCACCAGGTACAAGAGGGTCACCGTCGTTCCTCCGATCGGCGGAACGACCCGTCAGGGGATCAGACGCTCCGCGAGGGCCGCCAGCGTCTCTGACGTGCCGGAGTTCAGCTTAACCGCGGCCCGACCGTCGCCCTTCGTGACGCCGCGGTTGACGACGACGACGGGCAGACGTCGACGCGTCGCCTGGTCGAGCAGGCGGATGCCCGAGTTGACGACCAGCGACGAGCCCGCCACGAGCAGCGCGTCGGCGGCGACGACGAGCGAGCGCGCCTCGGCGAAGCGCTCGACCGGCACGAACTCGCCGAAGAAGACGACGTCGGGTTTCAGCATGCCGCCGCACACCGTGCAGACCGGCACCTCGAACGAGTCGATGTCGTCGACCTCGACGTCGCCGTCGGGCGCGAGCCGGACGCTCTCGGGATGCTCGAGCCAGGGGTTCGCCGCCGCGAGTCGGGCGGCGACCATGTCGCGCGCGAACGACTGGCCGCAGGTCAGGCAGATCACCCGGTCGACCGTGCCGTGCAGATCGACGACCCGACGCGAACCGGCCCGCACGTGCAGGTTGTCGACGTTCTGCGTCACCACGCCGTTGATCACCCCGGCGCGCTCGAGGTCGGCCAGCGCGCGGTGGCCGGTGTTCGGTTCGGACGACCGGAAGGACTTCCAGCCGAGGTGGCTGCCGGCCCAGTAGCGCTTCCGGTAGCGCTCGCTCGAGAGGAACTGCTGGAACGTCATCGGGTTGCGCGGGGGAGCACCCGCACCGCGGTAGTCGGGGATGCCCGAGTCCGTGCTGACACCGGCGCCCGTCAGCACGGCGACGCGGCGGCCTCGGAGGACCTCGACGGCGGCGTCGAGCGAGGCGGCATCGGCGGCGGGCTCGACGGCGCTGCTGCTCGAGGACGTGGCGTCCGGCACCATCGGGGCTCCTTCGGGTCGGTGGACGTTAGCCTAAACGTCGTCACCCCCCGTTTTCCTTCCGCCGGCCGGCCACGGCCCCGGACCTCACCGCCCCGGAGCACCGTGCGCATCACCCGCATCACCGATCTCGACCACCCGGCTCTGGCCGACTACCGCCGACTCACCGACGTCGCGCTCCGCCGGGTGACCGAGCCGGAGGGCGGCCTCTACATCGCCGAGTCGTCGAAGGTGATCGAGCGGGCCCTCCGGGCGGGTCACGTGCCCCGGTCGGTGCTCATGACCGACCGCTGGCTGGCCGACATCGAACCGCTCGTGGCCGACCTCGAGGGCGAGATCTTCATCGGCGACGCCGCCCTGCTCGAGACGCTGACCGGCTACCACCTGCACCGCGGCGCCCTCGCGGCCATGCACCGCCCCGCGCTGCCCGAACTCGCCGACGTCCTCGCCGGCGCCCGCCGGGTCGTGGTGCTGGAGGACATCGTCGACCACACCAACGTCGGGGCGATCTTCCGGGCCGTGGCCGGGCTCGGCGCCGACGCCGTCCTCGTCACCCCCCGCTGCGCCGACCCGCTCTACCGCCGGAGCGTCCGCGTCAGCATGGGCACCGTGCTCCAGGTGCCGTGGACGCGCCTCCCCGACTGGCCGGAAGGCGGAGAGCTGCTGCGCGCCGCGGGGTTCGAGGTGGCCGCCCTCGCCCTGTCCGACGACGCGGTGCCGCTCGACGCCTACGCCGCCGATCCTCCTGAGCGGGTGGCGCTCCTCCTCGGCACAGAGGGCGACGGACTCAGCCGCGCGGCCCTCCGATCGTCCGACGTGGTCGTGACGATCCCCATGCTGCACGGCGTCGACAGCCTCAACGTCGCCGCGGCCTCGGCCGTGGCCCTCTGGGCCCTGCGCGTCCCGGCCGCCACGGTCGAGGGTCGATGAGCCGGCGCCCCGGGCGACCGCGCCGTCGTGTGGTCGCCGCGGCCGTCGCCGTGCTCGTCGTCCTGACGGGGTCGTACACGTCCCTCGCCCTCGCCGGCCCCACGTCGCCGCAGTCGGCCACCGCCTCCGTCTTCGAGGCCCCCCGTCAAGCCGCCCCGGCGCTGACGTTCCCCGATTACGGGGCCACGGCGGTCCAGGCGCTCGGCTACGACGACAGCCTGACGACGAGCGGCGACGACCGACCCCGACCGATCGCCAGCATCAGCAAGATCGTCAGCGCCCTCGTCGTGCTCGACGCGAGACCCCTCGACGGCGGCGACGGGCCGGTCATCACCTTCGACGCCGACGATGCCGCGCTCTACGACGCGTACCTCGCCCGGAACGGCAAGGTGGCGCCGATGCCAGCCGGTCTCCGTCTGACCCAGCGTCAGGCCCTCGAGGTGTCGCTGATCGAGTCGGCCAACAACTACGCCGACGCCCTGGCGCTGTGGGCCTTCGGCAGCACCGACGCGTTCGTCGCCGCGACCGACGCGTGGCTCGACGAGAACGGCCTGACCTCGACGACCATCGTCGAGCCGACGGGCATGTCGCCGGCGAACACGAGCACCGCGACCGACCTCGTCGCCCTCGGCCGACTCGCCCTCGCCGACCCCGTCGTCGCCGAGATCGTCCGCACCGACGCCGTGACCGTCCCCGGCGTCGGCGAGATCGAGAACTCGAACGAGCTGCTCGGACTCGACGGCGTCACCGGCATCAAGACCGGCACCCTCGACGAGGCCGGCGCCTGTCTGCTCTTCTCCGCCGACTACGCGATCGACGATCAGACGGTCACGGTGGTGGGCGTCATGCTCGGCGGCGTCGACCACGACGCCCTCGACGTCGACGTGCAGGCCCTGCTCGCCAGCTCGGTCGCGCGCTTCCAGACCATCGACCTCGCGCGGGCGGGCGACTCGTTCGGACGGTACGACATGCCGTGGGGTGCCGAGGGCGAGGCCGTCGCCGCCGACGACGCCTCGGTGCTCGTCTGGGGCGACGAGGCGGTCGACGCCGTCGTGACGACGGAGCCGATCGGGCCCGACGCGGCGGGGGCCGAGGTCGGGTCCGTGCGCTTCACGGTCGACGACCAGGTCGTCGACGTGCCCCTCGAGCTCGATCGCGACATCCCCGAGCCGGGGGCGTGGTGGCGGTTGACGCACCCGCGTGAGATCGCGGCCGGGCTGAGCCGCACCTCCTGAATCGCACCGCGCCTCCTCGGCCTCTCGAGGCATGCCGGGGGAGGGCTGACCTCAGGGCTCGTCGCGGTGGACGACCATGACGGCGTCGGGCCGCTTCGCCTGCCGACCGTCGCCCGACGACTGGTGCCGGATCCGACGGACCACCCAGGGCACGAAGTACTCGCGCGCCCAGCCCATGTCTTCCGAGCGCGCCTGCCGCCACGGGCGCCGCGCGAGCGGCTCGGGCCGGTAGGGCTCGAGATCGTTCTCGACGGCGAGGGAGGCCAGGACCATCCGCGCGATGGTGTGATGACCCAGCGGGCTGAAGTGCAGCCGGTCGGGTGCCCACATGCCCGGCCCGGAGAGCTCGCGGAGCGCCCACATGTCGGCCACCACGGCGTCGTGCCGCGCCGCGATCGAGTGCACGTGCTCGTTGTAGATCGCGACCTTGCCGCGCAGTCGGCCGAGCACGGGGGTGGACCCGATGTCGGGCCCGGTGAAGACGACGACCGTGGCCCCGTCGCTGCCGAGACGCTCGACGAGCCCCTCGAAGCCGGCGGCGACCCGGTCGGGGTCGGTGCCCGGGCGGATGATGTCATTGCCCCCGGCCGAGACCGTGACGAGGTCGGGGCGCAGCGCGAGCGCGGCGTCGGCCTGCTCGTCGATGATCTGCTGCAGCAGTCGGCCGCGGACGGCCAGGTTGGCGTACGCGAAGTCCTCCGTCGACGACCCGAGGACCTCGGCCACCCGGTCGGCCCAGCCCCGGTGCCCGCCCGGCGAGCGTTCTTCGGGATCGCCGATGCCCTCCGTGAACGAGTCGCCCAGGGCGACGTAACGAGACCACGGATGTTGCTGCGACATGCCCACCACGTTACCCGCCGGGCGGATTACTCTCGACCCGTGCA
The DNA here is from genome assembly GCF_034045195.1 of Frigoribacterium sp. CFBP9030. Classification (NCBI taxonomy): domain Bacteria; kingdom Bacillati; phylum Actinomycetota; class Actinomycetes; order Micrococcales; family Microbacteriaceae; genus Frigoribacterium; species Frigoribacterium sp. CFBP9030. The sequence goes on along the minus strand of NZ_JAXCWG010000002.1, from coordinate 242,376 downwards.
CGAACCAGGCCCCGTCTCGCCCATCACCCGCGGCACCACGCCCGAGGAGGCGCTGCCCGACGAGCTCCTCGAGCGCTTCCGGCAGCGGGCGGCCGTGTCCGATCACGAGAACGCGTTCCCGGTCGACGACCTCGACGAGCTCAGGTCTCGCGGCTGGCTGCGACTGTTCGTCCCGGAGGACCGAGGAGGCGCGGGTCTCGGACTCGAGGCCGTCGCGGCCCTGCAGAGTCGCCTGGCCACGGCGGCCCCGGCGACCGCGCTGGCCGTCGGCATGCACCTGGTGTGGACGGGCTGCGCCGCACTGCTGCACGCCCGCGGCGACGACTCGCTCGGGTACGTGCTCGACGAGGCCGGCCGCGACGAGATCTTCGCCTTCGGCGTCAGCGAGCCGGGCAACGACCTGGTGCTCTTCGACTCGGTCACGAGGGCCGAGCCCGACGGCGAGGGCGGCTACCGGTTCACCGGCACCAAGATCTTCACCTCGCTCTCGCCGGTCTGGACCCGCCTCGGCGTGTTCGGCCGCGACGACGGCGACCCCGACGCCCCTGCGCTGGTGCACGGGTTCCTGCGACGCGAGGACGGCGGACACGAGTCGCTGGGGGACTGGGACACCATCGGCATGCGGGCCACCCAGAGTCACACCACGCGTCTCGAGCAGGCTCCCGTCGCGGCGTCGCGCATCGTCCGTCGTCTGCCGGTCGGACCGAGCGCCGACCCGTTCGTCTTCGCCGTGTTCGCGGTCTTCGAGACGCTGGTGTCGGCGGTGTACCGGGGGATCGCCCGGCGTGCCGTCGAACTGGCCGTCGAGTCGGCCACGACCCGGGGGTCGCGTCGAGCCGGCGGGGCGCCGCTCTCGGACGACGCGATCGTCCGCTGGCGGATCGCCGACGCGGCCATCGCGCTCGACGGCATCGAGCCGCAGGTCGACTCGATCGCCCGCGACGTCGACTCGATGGTCGACCACGGAGCGTCGTGGTTCCCCCGTGTCGTGGGGCTGAAGACCCGCACGACCGAGACCGCCCGCGCCGTCGTCGATCAGGCCGTCTCGGTAGCCGGCGGCGCCTCGTACCGCAGGTCGTCCGAGCTGGGACGCCTGCAGCGCGACGTGCTCGCCGGCAGGTTCCACCCCTCGAGCACCGACTCGGCGCACGCCACGACGGCGGCCTGGCTGCTCGGGCCCGTCTCCTGAGCAGCGGATGTCGGAGGCCCGTGTGAGGATGCACGGGTGAGCAAACAGGACGGCAGCGGGCGGCTGGTCACCACCGTGCCCACCGACGATGCGACCGCGCCGATCCTCCACGTCGACATGGACGCCTTCTTCGCGTCGGTCGAGCTGCTCGACCGCCCCGATCTGCGCGGACTCCCGGTCGTCATCGGTCACCGGTCGGACAGGTCCGTGGTCACGGCGGCGACGTACGAGGCCCGCAAGTACGGCGTCAACTCGGCCATGCCCATGGCGATCGCCCTCCGGCGATGCCCGCAGGCGATCGTCCTCGAACCGCATGGCGAGAAGTACCGGCACTACTCGTCGATCGTCATGTCGATGTTCGACGACGTCACGCCGATGGTCGAACGGCTGGGCATCGACGAGGCCTTCCTCGACGTCTCGGGGTCGATCCGACTGCTCGGGTCCGTCTTCGACATCGCGACGGAGCTCCGTCGGCGCGTGCACGCCGAGACGGGTCTGCACTGCAGCATCGGCGCTGCGTCGACGAAGTTCGTCGCGAAGCTCGCCTCGAGCGTCGCCAAGCCCGACGGTCTGCTCATCGTGCCGCACGAGGCCACACTCGCGTTCCTGCACCCGCGTCCGATCAGCGGGCTCTGGGGGGTCGGCGGCAAGACGGAAGAGACCCTGCTCAATCTCGGCCTGCGGACGATCGGCGACGTCGCCAACGCACCCCTCGACACCCTCGTCCGAGCCGTCGGGCCGGCCGGCGGCGCCAAGCTGCACTCGCTGGCCTGGGGCCGCGACCCCCGCTCCGTGACGACCACGGCCGAGGAGAAGAGCGTCGGGCACGAGGTCACCTTCTCGACCGACGTCACCGACCCCGTCGAGATCCGGCGCGAGCTCCTCCGCCTCAGCGACAAGGTCGGCGTGCGACTGCGCGCGGCGGGGATGAGCGGCCGCACCGTCGTGCTCAAACTGCGCACCACAGACTTCGCCACGATCACCCGGTCGAAGACGCTGGCCGAGCCGACCGACCTCGGGCGCCGCATCTACGACGAGGTGCGCGCCGTCTACGAGGCGACGGGCAAGCAGCACGAGCGCATCAGACTGGTCGGGGTGCGCGTGGAGCAGCTCGTACCCGGCGGGGGCGGCGGGCTCTCGCTCGGCCTGTGGGACGACGACGCCGACTGGCGCGAGGCCGAGTCGACGATGGACGCCCTGCAGGCCCGATTCGGTGCGGCCATGCTGACGCCGGCGTCGCTGCTCCGCCAGGGCACCGGTCGACCGGGCCCGGGCCGACCCGGCTCGGGTCGTCCGCCGCGGGGCCGTCCGGGGCCTTCGCCGGTCGAGCCGTCCGTCGACCCCGGGTACAGTGGGGTCGAGTGAGCACAGCTAGCGTGGACGACCCTTCGGGGCCCGACGACATCCGCGACGACGGCACTCTCGATCTGACCGACGTCGGCGTCTCGGCCGGCAACTCGGCCGCCGAGCACCTCTCGCCGGCGTTCCCCGAGAGGGCGGCCTGGGGCACCGCCGCGAAGCTGCGCGCCTGGCAGGCCGAGGCCCTCGAGCAGTACTTCGCCTCCGACCCGGTCGACTTCCTCGCCGCAGCCACCCCCGGTGCCGGCAAGACGACGTTCGCCCTGCGTCTCGCCACCGAGCTGCTCTCGCGCGGGGTCGTCGACCGGGTGGTCGTCGTCGCGCCGACGGAGCACCTCAAGCGCCAGTGGGCCGACGCGGCCGACCGGGTCAACCTCCGACTCGACCCCATGTTCAAGAACGCGGACGTCACCTTCGGTCGGCACTACCACGGGGTCGCGGTCACGTACGCGCAGGTGGGCATGAACCCCGAGGTCCACCGTGCGCTCACCGAGGCGGGTCGCACGCTCGTGATCCTCGACGAGGTCCACCACGGCGGCGACGCCCTCAGCTGGGGCGACGGGATCCGCGAGGCTTACGGCAAGGCGACGCGGCGGCTCTCCCTCACCGGCACCCCCTTCCGCTCGGACACCGCGGCCATCCCCTTCGTCACGTACTCGGCCGACGAGCACGGCATCCGGACGTCGAGGTCCGACTACGCCTACGGCTACGGCCGCGCCCTCGCCGACGGGGTCGTCCGGCCGGTGCTGTTCATGGCCTACGCCGGGCAGATGCGGTGGCGGACGCGCATGGGCGACGAGATGAGCGCCTCCCTGGGCGAGGCCGTGACCAAGGACATCACCGCGCAGGCCTGGCGGACGGCCCTCTCGCCGCAGGGCGACTGGATCCCGGCCGTGCTCTCGGCCGCCGACAAGCGCCTCACCGAGGTGCGTCGCGGCGTCCCCGACGCCGGCGGGCTGGTCATCGCCACCGATCACACGGTCGCGCGTCAGTACGCCGCCGTGCTGCAGAAGATCACCGGCGAACGCCCGACCGTGGTCCTCTCCGACGAGAAGGCGGCCAGCGACCGGATCCAGGCGTTCTCCGAGAGCGAGAGCCGATGGATGGTCGCGGTCCGCATGGTCTCCGAGGGCGTCGACGTGCCGCGGCTGGCGGTGGGCGTCTACGCGACCTCCGCATCCACGCCGCTGTTCTTCGCCCAGGTCGTCGGTCGCTTCGTGCGTGCCCGTCGTCGGGGCGAGACCGCGTCGATCTTCCTGCCGAGCGTCCCGAGTCTGATGGCGCTGGCCGGGCAGCTCGAACTCGAACGCGACCACGCGCTCGACCGCCCGACGAACGCCGACGACGGCATCTTCGCCCCCGAAGAGGACATGATGGCGGCCGCCAATCGAGAGGAGAAGGCCTCGAGCCTGCTCGAGCAGCAGCCCTTCGAGGCCCTCGACTCGCAGGCCTCGTTCGACCGTGTCCTCTACGACGGCGGCGAGTTCGGCACCGGCGGCGAGATCGGGAGCCTCGAAGAGCTCGACTTCATCGGGATCCCCGGCCTGCTCGAACCCGACCAGGTGCGCGACCTGCTGCGGCAACGGCAGGCGACGCAGGCACGTCGTTCGTCGAAGACGGGTCTGCCGACGGTCGCCGCCCCCGTCGAGACGGCCCGTCCCCTCTATCAGACGATCAAAGAGCAGCGTCAGGAGCTCAGCCGGCTGGTCTCCATCTGGTCGCGTCATTCCAACGAACCGCATGGTCTCATCCACGCCGACCTGCGGCGCATCAGCGGCGGCCCCTCCGTGGCGCAGGCCAGCACCGAGCAGATCCAGAAACGCATCGACGTGCTGCGCGGCCGCATCGGCAACCGCAAGTGAGTCGGACCCGGCCGAGGGCGCAGCTCCCCGCCGGGTCCGAACTGCGACGCAGCCGCTGGCGCTCCCGCCGCGTACGATCGGGGGATGCTGGATGAGATCGGTCACGATCGGTGGTTCGTCCGCCGCGACGCCGACGCTGCACCTCAGGCCCTGATCGAGCGGTTCGGCGGCGGGTACCGCCTGACGCTGTGGTCGCTCGTCGAGACCGAGCAACGGCCGCTGGGTGTCTTCACCTCGGCCGAGCAGGCGGAGACCGCGTGGTGGCGTCATCTCGACCGGGAGCGGGGTCAGCGCAGGGGGAGCACCTCCGCGAGGGCCAGGCGCCTCGGCGAAGACTGACCACGGGTCTGTCGGGCCACCGCCCTGCTGATCACCCGGGCCCGTTCGTCGCTCTGGTCGGACGTCCGTGCTCCCTGGGCGGACCACGATGTCACGCCGTCGTCCGAACAGCCCAGCACGGACCGTACGACCAGACCGCCCGTGGCACCCAAGGCGAGCAGGGCGTCGCGCCACGCGAGATCCGACTCGCTCGCCGTCGACGCGCCCGGTCGTTCGACCACGAAGGCGAGCCACGCCACGTGGAACTCGGCCACGACGGCTTCGAGGGCGACGCCCCAGTCGTCGACGGCACGAGGTGACGGCCACTCCGAGATCCCCTCGAAGGGGACCATCATGGGCAACTGCACATCGTCGGCGTCGAAGAAGAGCGTCCACAGCTGACGCCGGATGGCCACCGGCAGCAGCTCGGACGCCCGGGCGGCGAGGGCCGCCTCGTCCGGCACGGGGCGGTGAGGATCCGGGGGTGTTCGACAGGTCATGGCACCAGCGTGCCGAGGCGCGGACGTCGTCAGGACGCCGTCCACAGCCCGGACACGTGGGGGTGTCACCCGACCGAGGTGTGGAGGGAACGTCAGGGGCGGGTGACGAAGCCCTTGTCGACCATCCAGTCGAAGGCGACGTCCGCAGGCTCCTCGCCTTCGACGTCGACCCGCAGATTGAGCTGGCGGAGCTCCTCGTCGGTCAGCTCGGGCGAGATCTGGTCGAAGACGTCCGCGAGCCCTGGGTACGTCTCCAGCGTCGCGGTCGACAGCACCGGGGCCGCGTTGTAGGCGGGGAAGAACCCCTCGTCGTCCTCCAGCACGGTGAGGTCGAGCGCGTCGATGCGGCCGTCGGTCGTGAAGATCTCGCCGAAGTTGCAGTTGCCCCGGTCGGTCGCCTCGTAGACCGTCCCGGTGTCGAGGATGCTGACGTTGTCGGTCGGCACGCCGTCGGGGGCGCCCAGCTCGAGTCCGTAGCGCTCGAGCATGGGCTTGAACCCGTCGGCACGGGAGTTGAACTCCGCCTCGACGCAGAACGTCCGCTGCTCGACCGGGAGGGCCGCGATGTCCGAGAGCGTGGCGACGTCGCCCAGCTCGGCCACCGCCTCCGACCGGACCGCCATGGCGTACGTGTTGTTCAGCGGTGCCGGCTCGAGCCAGGTCAGGCCGTTGGCGACGTCGGCGTCGCGCACGGCCTCGTACTGCTCCTCCTGGTCGGGGATCCCCTCCGCCTCGCCGAGGTACGTCAGCCACGCGGTGCCGGTGTACTCGTACGTCATGTCGGCGTCGCCGTCGAGCATGAGCTGCCGCACGGCGACGCTGCCGGGCACGTTCGTGAGGTCGGTGACCTCGAAGCCCGCCGCCTGCGCCGCGAGGACGGCGATCTTGCCCAGCACGAGCTGCTCGGTGAAGTTCTTCGCCGTGACGGTGAGCGCGGCGTCGTCGGGCAGACCCTCGATCGCCTCGATCGAGCCGGGTGCCACGGCGGGGACGAAGGCCGTCGCCGGCTGCAGACCGCATCCGGTCAGTCCGGCCACGGTCGCGACCGCGACGAGGCCGGCGGCCGTTCCGCGGACGACCCCGAGGCGTCGCAGGCGGCGAGGTGTCACGAGGGCTGGGCGCCCGGTGGGGGTCGATGCCATGGGTCAGAGTCCCTTCGGACGGGCGACGTGCTCGACGAGTCGCCCCAGCCAGTCGATGAGCAGTGCGAGCAGTGCGATGAGGATCGCACCCGAGACGAGCACGCGCGGGAGGAAGAGGTTGACGCCCGTGGTGATCAGCAGCCCGAGCCCGCCCGCCCCGATGAACGTGGCCAAAGCGGCCGAGCCGACGAGCAGCACAAGAGCCGTCCGGATACCCGACAGCATCACCGGCACGGCCAGGGGCAGCTCGACCTTCATCAGGACGGAGAACGCGCTCATTCCCATGCCCCGGCCCGCCTCGACGAGGCGGGCGTCCACGCTCTGCAGGCCGATCATCGTGTTGCGCAGCACGGGGAGGACCGCGTAGAGCACGAGGGCCACCACCGCCGCCCGGAACTCGAAGCCGAGCCAGAACGCCAGGAGGACGATGAGGCCGATGGCGGGGGCGGCCTGCCCGAAGTTCGCGACCGCGAGGATGCCGCCGCTGACCTTCACGAACGGTTTGCGTGTGAGGAGGATGCCGAGCGGGATGGCGATGACGAGCACGATGAGCGCCGAGACGAACGTCAGCGCGAGGTGCTCGCGCATCAGCGACAGGAGGGTGTCGGTGTTCAACGTGGTGCGTTCGCCGGCGGTGAGGTCGGCGACCGACAGCCAGACCGCGAAGGCGACGAATCCGAGGAGGACCGCGATCGGCTGGGGCAGGAGAGCCAGCCAGGCCCGGCGTGGTCGCCCGCGCGCGCCGGCGACGGGGGCGGCGGCCGCGGCGCTCACGGTCGGCCGCCGTCGGCAGGACGCGCGTCGCCGCCCGGCGCCGCCTCGGAGCCCGCCGTGGGGAGTGAGCCCGCCGTCGACGTCGGCAGGGCGTCGAGGGGGCCCGTGTTCGTGCCCACGGGCGTGTAGTCGGCTGCGACGGCGGCGGCCTTCCGCGCCCTCGTGATGGCCTCCATCACGACCTCGACCGTGATGACGCCGATGAAGGAGTCCCGGCGCCCGGTCACGAGGGCCGCACCGGCGCTCGAGACGAGCATGGTGTCCAGGGCGTCGTTCAGGGTGGCGCCGCTGCCGATGACGGGCAGATCGTCGTCGACGGTCGACGGCACCGTGGTGAGTCGCGAGAGCTGCCTCGTGGAGGGCCAGGCGATGGGCCGGTTGCGCTCGTCGACGACGACGGCGTGATTGTGACCGGCGGCCTTCGCGCGGGCGAGCACCTCGGCGCCGGACTCGCCGGGGGAGGCGACCACCGCCTCCTCGAGATCCACGTCGCCGACGCGGCTGAGGGTCAGCTGCTTCAGCCCCGCACCGGAGCCGATGAAGTTCTCGACGAACTCGTTCGCCGGCTCGGCGAGGATGCGCTCGGGGGTGTCGTACTGGACGATGTGCGCGCCCTCCGAGAAGACCACGATCCAGTCGCCGAGCTTCACGGCCTCGTCGAAGTCGTGGGTGACGATGACGATCGTCTTCTGCAGCTCGTGCTGGATGTTGATCAGCTCGTCCTGGAGGCGCTGGCGGGTGATCGGGTCGACCGCGCCGAAGGGCTCGTCCATGAGGAGCACGGGCGGGTCGGCGGCCAGGGCGCGCGCCACGCCGACGCGCTGCTGCTGCCCGCCGGAGAGCTCGCGGGGGAACCGGTCGCGGTACGTCGCAGGATCGAGCGAGACCAGCTCGAGCAGCTCGTCGACGCGGGCCGCGATCCGCTCCTTCGACCAGCCGAGCATCTTGGGCACGATCCCGATGTTCGTCGCCACCGTCATGTGCGGGAAGAGCCCGCCGGCCTGGATCACGTAGCCGATGCGACGTCGGAGATCGTCGCCGTCGATGTCGGTGACGTCGTCGTCGCCGAGCACGATGCGGCCCTCGGTGGGCTCGATCAGGCGGTTGATCATCTTCAGCGTCGTGGTCTTGCCGCAGCCGGACGGGCCGACCAGCATGACGATCTTGCCGGCCGGGATCTCGAGGGTGATGCCGTCGACGGCCGGGGACGCCTGACCCGGGTACCGCTTGGTCACCTGCTCGAGTCGGATCGCCTTGCCGGAGACGTCTCCGGTGGACGGGACGGCGGGGGAGTCAGTTCTGGACACGGATACCTCGCGAGATGGTCAGGCGGCCGAGGCCGACGAGCAGGAGATCGAGCACGGCGGCGAGGACGACGACGCCCACGACCCCGGTGACGACGGAGGCGAGCGCGTTCGCTCCGCCGGTTCGGGACAGACCCGAGAAGATGAAGCCGCCGAGACCCGGCCCCAGGCTGTAGGCCGCCACGGCGGCGATGCCCATCACCATCTGCGCGCTGACGCGGACGCCGGTGAGGATGATCGGCCAGGCCAGGGGGAGCTGCACCGTCAGCAGCGTCCGCATCGAGCCCATCCCCGCGCCGCGCGCCGACTCGAGCAGCGACGCGTCGACCTCGTTGAGCCCGACGACGGCGTTGCGCAGGATGGGCAGGGTCGCGAAGAAGGTGACGATGGCGACGGCCGGCGGCACGCCGAATCCGAGGAACGGGATCAGGAGGCCGACGAGCGCGAACGACGGGAGGGTGAGACCCACGGCGGACACGCCGTTGGCCACGGCGCTCAACCAGGCGCTGCGGTGCACCAGCACCGCGATGACGACGGCCAGCACGACGGCCAGGACGACGCACTGCACCACGAGGGAGAAGTGCTGCCACGAGGCGAACCAGATCTGGTCCCACCTCGCGGCCACGTAATCGAACACCATCGTCGCCCGCCCCTCGTCTCGACGGGGCCTCGTGGCCCGTCACCCCACGACCGACGAGGACGCGAAGGTGTTCCACCCTAACCAGGATGCGAGAGCCGTGTCATCGCGGGCTGGGCCCCCACTACGAGGCCGTCGCCGCGCCTCCTACGGTGAATCGGGCTCCGTGGTGCTCGGCGGGCAGCCGGTCGCCGCGTCCGAAGAGCTTCTGGCGGAGGGTGCCCGGCTCGTACCCGGTCGGGTAGACGCCGCGGGCCTGGAGCACCGGGATCACGTGCTCGACGATGTCCTCGAACGTGCCGGGCGTGATGGCGTAGGCGAGGTTGAAGCCGTCGACGTCCGTCTCGTCCACCCACTCCTGGAGCTGGTCGGCGATCTCCTCGCCCGAGCCCACGATGCGCGGTCCGAGGCCGCCGATGCCCGCCGCCTCGGCGATGTCGCGGATGGTCCACTCCCTGCCCGTGTCGCCCGCCTGCGCCTGGAAGTTGGCCAGCGCCGACTGGATCGCATTGCTCTCGACGTCGCCGACCGGGTCGTCGAGCGAGTAGGTCGAGAGGTCGACGCCCATCCAGCCCGACATGAGCGTGAGGGCGCCCTCGTGCGACGCGTACCGCTGGTACTCCTCGTGCTTCGCCGCCGCCGCCTCGGGCGTCGCGTCGGTGATGATCGTCAGCAGCGTGTAGATGCGCGCCGAGTAGCGGTCGCGCCCCGCCGCCTCGAGGGCGTCGCGCAGCTTCGCGACGGTCGCCGCGAGGCGCTCCTTCGTGGGCGCGGCGACGAAGATCGACTCGGCGTTCCCGGCGGCGAACCGGATGCCGCGGGGGGATGCCCCGGCCTGGTAGATGACCGGCGTCCGCTGCGGGCTGGGCTCGGCGATGTGGATGCCGGGCACCTTGTAGTACGTGCCGTCGTGATCGATCGAGTGCACCTTCGACGGGTCGGTGAAGACGCCGCTCTCGCGATCGCGGACGACGGCGTCGTCCTCCCACGACCCCTCCCAGAGCTTGTAGAGCACCTCGAGGTACTCGTCGGCCTGGTCGTAGCGCGTGTCGTGGTCGAGCTGGTCGTCGGCTCCCATGTTGCGGGCCGCGCTCGGCAGGTAGCCGGTGACGACGTTCCAGCCGACGCGCCCCTCCGTCAGGTGGTCGAGCGTCGACATGCGGCGGGCGAAGGGCACGGGGTGCTCGTAGGCCGTGCCGGCGGTGATCCCGAAGCCGAGGTGCTCGGTCGCGGCCGCCATGGCCGAGACGAGCAGGATGGGGTCGCCGACGGGGGTCTGGGTTCCGTTCCGCAGCGCGGCGTCGTGGTTCCCGCCGTAGACGTCGTAGGTGCCGAGCACGTCGGCGATGAAGAGCCCGTCGAAGACGCCCTTCTCGAGGAGGCGCGCGAGCGAGGTCCAGTAGCTCAGCTTCGTGTAGTCCGCCGAACGGTCGTCGGGGTGGCGCCACAGCCCGGGGGACTGGTGCCCCACGCAGTTCATGTCGAAGGCGTTGAACCGGATTCGTCGAGTCATGCGTCCATTGTTCGGGCACTCGCGCGACGTTTCCCGGGCGGCGACACACGGCGTCACACAGTGCTCGGCGCCGGGCGGCTCAGGCCCCCGGGTGGACGATGAGCCAGGTGGCCACGGCGTCGACCGCGCCGAGGTTGCCGAGCCGGTGGGGCAGATCGCACGGGAACGTCACGGAGTCGCCCGCCCCGACGACGACGCGCTCGTCGGGGAAGTCGATGGTGAGCTCGCCCGAGACGACGGTGCCGACCTCGTACCCCTCGTGCGTGACGAGGTCGTTGACCCCGGTCGCCGAGGCTCCGGGCGGGTAGGTCGACTCGAAGAAGTCGACTCCGCGGAGGTGGCCGGGCGACAACCGCCGGAAGACCACCCCGTCGCCGAGCACGACCGGCCGGGTCTCGTCGGCCCGGGCGACGACCGGGCCCCGAGGAGGCGCGGTGTCGGTCTCGTCGAGCGCCCCCGCCGTCTCGGCCTCGAACACGTCCGCCAGCGGGACGCCCAGCACCTGCACGATGGTGAGCAGCCGGCTCACCGACGGCCGTCGAGCACCGCGTTCGAGCTGCGACACGGCGCTCGGCGAGATCTCGAGCCTGGCGGCGAGCGATCGCAACGACATGCCGCGGGCGAGGCGGAGCTCTCGGAGGCGCGACCCGAGCACGGCCGCGTCGAGCTCGACGGGGTCGACGGAGGGGCGGGGCAGGCGCGGAACGGTCACGGTTCGCCGATCGGTCGGGTGTGAAGCGACTGCTGTCACACGCTCGTTACAAGCCGGAAACCGACGACGCCGTGTGAAGCCATAGATTCACAGCACGACGAGGATCACCTCCCACTCACGCTACCTCGTCCCTCAGGAGGCAATCGTGGCATCGAACACCGCACCGCCCGTCGAGACGGCAGCGCAGCACCCGTCGGGTTCGGCCACCGCCGCGAAGGCGGGCTACCACCCCGATCTGACGAACGACGACCTGGCGCCGCTCGCCCGGCAGACCTGGGGCGGCTACAACATCTTCGCCTTCTGGATGTCCGACGTGCACTCCGTCGGGGGCTACGTGACGGCGGGCAGCCTGTTCGCCCTCGGCATCGCCAGCTGGCAGGTGCTGGTCGCCCTCGTGGCCGGCATCCTCATCGTCAACGTCTTCACGAACCTCGTCGCCAAGCCCAGCCAGCGGACCGGCGTGCCCTACCCGGTCGTCAACCGAGCGGTCTTCGGGGTCCGCGGGGCGAACATCCCGGCGATCATCCGCGGACTCATCGCGACGGCCTGGTACGGCGTGCAGACCTATCTGGCGTCGCAGGCCCTGACCATCGTGTTCCTCAAGTTCCTCCCCGCCAGCGCCGCTCTGCTCGGGCCGTCGTTCCTGGGTCTCGACGCCCTCGGCTGGATCAGCTACGGCATCCTCTGGGTGGCTCAGGCCGCGCTGTTCTGGCGGGGGATGGAGTCCATCCGCCGGTTCATCGACTTCGCGGGCCCCGCGGTCTACGTCGTCATGATCGTCTTGGCCGTCTACCTCGTCTCGCAGGCCGGCTGGGGCGCCATCAGCCTGAACCTCTCCGCGGGGCCGCCCCTGGAGTTCGGAGCCTCGATCCCGCTCATGCTCTCGGCGGTGGCGATCGTGGTCAGCTACTTCTCCGGTCCGATGCTGAACTTCGGCGACTTCGCCCGGTACGGTCGCAGCTTCCGCGCGGTGAAGAGGGGCAACCTCCTCGGTCTGCCCGTCAACTTCCTCTTCTTCTCACTGCTCACGGTGATCTGCGCCTCCGCGACCGTCCCGGTGTTCGGCCGTCTGATCACCGACCCCATCGAGACCGTCGACGCCATCGGGACGCCCTTCGCGATCCTGCTCGGCGGGCTGACGTTCATCACGGCCACCGTCGGCATCAACATCGTCGCGAACTTCATCTCGCCGGCGTTCGACTTCACGAACGTCAGCCCGCGTCGGATCAGCTGGCGGGCCGGCGGCATGATCGCGGCCGTCGGCAGCGTCGCCCTCACCCCCTGGAACTGGTACGGCGACGCGCAGGCGATCCAGTACTCCCTCGGGGTGCTCGGCGCGCTGATCGGCCCGCTCTTCGGCATCCTCATCGCGGGCTACTACCTCGTCGGGCGGCAGCGCATCGCGGTCGACGACCTGTACACGATGGGCCCGGCCGGGCGGTACTGGTATCGCGGGGGAGTGAATCCGAACGCCGTCCGTGCGCTCGTCGGGTCGGGTCTCATGTCCGTGGCGATCGCCGTCGTCCCGGCCCTGGTCGTCGACCTCGGCGGGCCGTCGGCGACCTGGATCAGCGACTACAGCTGGTTCGTCGGCTGCGGGCTCGGTCTCGTCTCCTTCCGGTTCCTCGAACGACGCCGGCCGCAGATGCCGTCGCTCGACGCCCACGACGAGACCGTCGACGACGGCACGACCGTCGACGACGGCACGATCGTCGCCACCGCCTGAGGAGCCCCGCACCATGCACGTCCGCGTCGTCAATCCGAACACCAGCGTCGGCATGACCCGATCGATCGGCATCGCGGCGCGGGCCGCGGCCTCGCCGTCGACCCGCGTCACGGCCGTCAACCCGACCATGGGGCCGGCCTCGATCGAGAGTCACTACGAGGAGGCGCTGGCCGTGCCGGGCCTCCTCGAGCAGATCGCACTGGGCGAGCGCGACGGGGTCGACGCGTACGTCGTCGCGTGCTTCGGCGACCCGGGTCTCGACGCCGCCCGCGAGCTCGCCCGGGGCCCGGTGATCGGCATCGCCGAGGCCGCGTTCCATGCCGCCTCGTTCGTCGCGCGTCGGTTCGGGGTCGTGACGACGCTCGGTCGCACGACCGGCCGCGCCCGCGAGCTGGTCGACCGCTACGGCTTCGGGCCGGCCTGCGTCGAGGTCAGGGCCTGCGAGATCGCCGTGCTCGAGCTCGACGACCCCGCCTCGGAGGCGCGGCGGGTCGTCGCCGACGAGTGCCGCGCCGTGTTCGCCGCAGGGGCCGACGCGGTCGTCCTCGGCTGCGCGGGGATGGCCGACCTGTGCCACGACCTGAGCGGCGAGCTCGGTGCCCCGGTCGTCGACGGCGTCGGAGCCGCGACCGCCTTCGCGGAGTCGCTCGTCCGGCTGCGCCTGCGGACGAGCACCCGCGGCGAGTCCGCCGCACCGCCGCGCAAGGACTTCGCGGGTCTGCTCGCGCCGTTCTCGCTCGCGGGCGCGCGCGTCTGACCGCGGCCGGGCACGTACCCTGAGGGGATGTCGACCCCGGCGCCCGACGCCCCCACCGCCTCCCCCCGTGTCCGTCTCGGACGCGACGTCGTCGTGCTCGGCGTCATCGCCTTCTTCGTGATGGTCGGCTTCGGCGTCGTCGTGCCCGTGCTGCCCGTCTACGCCCGGAGCTTCGGGGTCGACAACACCCTGGTCGGCGCCGTCCTCTCGGCGTTCGCCCTGATGCGCCTCGTGGCGAGCCCCTTCGTCGGCAAGCTGCTCGACCGGGCCGGCGAGAGGCTGGTGCTCTCGGTGGGGATCGGCATCGTGGCCGTCTCGAGCGGTCTGGCCGGGCTGGCCGAGACGTACCCGCAGCTGCTGCTGCTGCGCGGACTCGGCGGCATCGGATCGGCCATGTTCAGCATCGCCGCCATGACCCTCCTGCTCGCCACGACGGCGCCCTCGCACCGGGCGCGCGCCATCGGCTTCTACCAGGGCGGGTTCCTGGTCGGCGGCATGGCCGGGCCGGCCCTCGGCGGCGTGCTGGCGACGATCTCGCTGACGGCGCCGTTCTTCTTCTACGCCGCCACGCTGCTGATCGCCGGTCTCGTGGGCGTCGTCCTGCTGCGCCCGGCGAGAGGGCGCACGTCGACGACCTCGACCGAGCCGCCCGTGCCGTTCGCCGTGGTGCTCCGCGACATCCGGTTCCGCGCCGCCTGCGTCGCGAGCTTCAGCCAGGGGTGGTCGTCGCTCGGCGTGCGGAGCGCGCTGGTGCCCGTCCTCGTCGTCGAGGTGCTCAAGGGCACGACCGCCTGGACGGGCATCGTCTTCGCCGTGGCCGCCGTCGCGCAGACGCTCGCCCTCGCACCGGCCGCGAAGCTGGTCGACACGGTCGGTCGCCGCCCGGCGATGATCGGGGCGTTCGCCGTCGCGGCCGTGACCCTCGCGGCGGTGGCGTTCTCGACCGACATCGTGATGCTCGGCGTGCTGCTCGCGGTCTACGGCGTCGCCACGGCCTTCATGGGCACGGCCCCGGCGGCTCTGGTGGGCGACGCGGCGGGCGGCCGCGGCGGGCGCCCGGTGGCCGTCTTCTCGATGTGCTCGGACCTGGGCGCCATCGCGGGCCCGCTGGTGGCGGGGCTGCTCGTCGACACGACGTCGTACGCAGTCGCCTTCGGGTCGGCCGGGGCCCTGCTGGCCGTGAGCGCGATCATCTCGCTGCGCCTGCCCCGGGGTGCGGCACCGACCGCGCAGACCGAGGAGGCGCGCCCCGGTTCCCCGGGACGCGCCTCCTGATCGATCGCTCGAGCGTTACTTCTTCTTCTTGGCTCCGCCGTCGGCCGGGACCGACGGGGTTACCTTGAGGAAGCCCGCGCGCGGGTCGGCCATGCCGACCAGCGGCGTCTGATCGCGTCCGCCGAAGAAGTTGGTGATCCAGCCCGTGAGGATGCGCCACTTGCGATTGAGCGTCGGCATCGCGTACAGGTGGTAGCCCCGGTGGGCGAGCCAGGCCGGGACGTTCTTCATCTTGACGTCCTTGATGTTCGCCGCGCCCTTGCCGATGCCGAAGCTCGCGACCGTTCCGACGGACTCGTGACGGTACTCGGCGATCGGCTGACCCGAGAGCTGCGCGATGATGTTGTCGGCGACGGTCACCGCCTGTCGGACGGCGTTCTGCGCGTTCGGCGGGTAGTAGGCCGGCTGCTGCTCGCTGAGCAGATTCGGGACCTGGGCGCCGTCGCCGAGCGACCAGACGCCGTCGAGGACGTCGCCCTCGTCGGTCTGCACCTGCAGCGTGGCCGACACGTTGACGTGGCCGCGCGGCCCGAGGGGCAGACCGAGGTCGGCGAGCACGGGGTTCGGCTTGACGCCGGCCGTCCAGACGATGGTGCCCGCGGGGATGGTCTCGCCGTCGCTCAGGACGACGTCGCCGTCGATGCACGAGGGCATCGTCGTCTTGAGGCGGATGTCGATGCCGCGCGAGCGCAGGTGCCCGAGAGTCCACTTGGACAGCTCGGGGCCGACCTCGGGGGCGACGCGGTCGAGGGCCTCGACGAGGACGAAGCGGAGCTCGTCGCGCGACAGGTTCGGGAACGAGTCGACCGCGGCCTTCGCCGCGTCGTCGAGCTCGGCCATCGCCTCGACGCCGGTGTAGCCGCCGCCGACGAAGACGACGGTCAGGAGCTTGCGTCGCGTGGCCGGGTCTGAGACCGAGGCCGCCTCGGCGATGTTCCCGAGGATGCGGTCGCGGACGTACTGGGCCTCCTCGACGCTCTTGAACCCGACGCCGTTCTCGGCGAGCCCGGGGGTGGGGAACGTGCGGGTGACGGCGCCGAGGGCCACGACCAGCTGGTCGTAGGCGATGGTGCTCGTGACGCCGTCGCCGGTCGTCACCGACACGGTCTTCGCCGCGCGGTCGTGACCCGAGACGGCCGCCTCGACGACCTTGGTCTTACGGAGCGCCTTGCGGAGCGGCACGGTGACGTCGCGAGGCGCGATGTGGCCGCCGGCGACCTCGGGCAGGAACGGCTGGTACGTGAAGTACGGGGCCTGATCGACGAGCGTGATGCTCGCGTTCTGCGGGGGTCGGCGTTTCTGGAGCTCGAGAGCTGTGGTGAGCCCGGCGGAACCGCCGCCGAGAATTACGATGCGCGTTGTCATAGATGTTTCCTCCCGCGTCGACCGTACCGTGCGTGATGCCCGGCGGTCCGACGCGCACGAAGTCCGTCGGGGATGCGTCGACCCGGCGACCGCCGCGCGAGGCGCAGCGGTCGCCGGGTCGACGTGGTGGTCAGCGGTCGGCGGGGATGTCCGAGTCGGTGAACTCGCCGTCGGCCTCGTCGGACTTCGCGCCGTGCGCCTCGTGCCCCTCGTCCCCGTCGGCGGGGATGTCGCTGTCGACGTACGAGCCGCTCCGCTCGGTCGTGGTCTCTTCGGTGCGCGTCACGGTCGCGTCGCCCGCACCGCCCGTCTTCTCCGTCTTCTCGGTGTGCTCGACGTTCTCGTTCGACTCGCTGCCCATGGTTGCCTCCGTCGGATGGTTCGCACGACGTGGTCGCCGCGCGTGTCGCTCACAGTAGGCCCGACCACGGGCCCGCGGGTCAGAAGCCCTCGTTCTCGCGCGTGACGTAGGGGGATTCGAGCGCGTCGAGCTCGTCGTCCGTCAGCCACAGGTCGACGGACGCGACCGCGTCGTCCAGGTGCTGCATCTTCGTCGCTCCGACGAGGGGGGAGGTGACGGCGTCCTGCTGCCGCACCCAGGCCAACGCGACCTGCGCGCGTGAGACGCCCCGCGCCTCCGCGACCTCCGCGACGGCGGCTGCCACCCGGCGGTCGCCCTCCTCACGCTGACGGTAGAGGGTGCGGCCGAACTCGTCGGTCTCGCTGCGCGAGGTGGCGGCGTCCCAGTCGCGCGTCAGACGGCCGCGGGCGAGCGGCGACCAGGGCAGCACGCCCACGCCCTGGTCCACGCAGTAGGGGTGCATCTCGCGCTCCTCCTCCCGTTGGATGAGGCTGTACTGGTCCTGCATCGACACGAAGCGGGTCCACCCGCCGAGGTCGGCGGCGTGCTGCATCGACGCGAACTGCCAGGCCCACATGCTCGACGCGCCCAGGTACCGCACCTTGCCGGCGCGCACCAGGTCGTGGAGCGCCTCCATGGTCTCCTCCACCGGCACCTCGGGGTCGAAGCGGTGGATCTGATACAGGTCGATGTGATCGGTGCCAAGACGACGCAGGCTGTCGTCGACGGCGCTCATGATGTGACCGCGGCTGAGACCGGCGCCGTTCGGCCCGGGGCGCATCCGACCGTGCACCTTGGTCGCCAGGACCACCTCGTCACGCGTGGCGAAGTCGCGCAGGGCCCGGCCGACGATCTCCTCGCTGGTGCCGTCGGAGTACACGTCGGCGGTGTCGAAGGTCGTGACGCCGAGCTCGAGGGCGCGGCGGATGAACGGCCGGCTGTCGTCCTCGCCGAGCGTCCAGGCGTGCGAGCCCCGCTCGGGGACTCCGTAGCTCATGCAGCCGAGGGTGACGGCCGAGACCGTCAGTCCGCTGGTTCCGAGTCGTGCGTACTCCATGGGGGTCCTCTCGTCGTGTGCTGGCCCGAACCCTACCCCGGCGGCACCTGCGACCGCGGAAACCAGAAAGACCCGATCACCAGTGGTGATCGGGTCTTTCGTCTGTCTCAACACAGACCGTGTGAAGTCCGCCTGCAAGGCTTGTCTTCGGTGTCCGAGGGGGGACTTGAACCCCCACGCCCTATACGGGCACTAGCACCTCAAGCTAGCGCGTCTGCCATTTCCGCCACCCGGACTGGATGGTGCCGGCCGAAGCCGACCACGAAACATTAGCACGGCTCGAGAGGGCCTCTCGACCACAGGGCGGGTGGGCCGCTCGTCGCGGCCCGACGACAGGGCCGAGGAACCCTCCGGGTAGCGTGGTCGCCATGACGACGACACCTGCGCAGCCCCTCGACGGCGACACCGCCGGTTCCGCCCCGGAGCCCGAATTGGACGAGACGGCGACGATCGCCCGCGACCTCATCCGCTTCGACACCTCCAACTACGGCGGGGGCCGGTCGAACGGCGAGGCCGAGGCGGCCGACTACGTCGCCGACCGGCTGCGGGCGCTCGGCGTCGAGCCGCAGCTGTTCGAGTCCGAGCCCGGGCGTGTCAGCGTCGTGGCCAGGATCGAGGGTCGCGACCGGGCCAAGCCGGGCCTCGTCGTGCACGGTCACCTCGACGTGGTGCCCGCCGATCCGGCCAACTGGTCGGTCGATCCGTTCGCCGGCGTGGTGCGCGACGGCATGCTCTGGGGCCGTGGTGCCGTCGACATGAAGAACATGGACGCGATGATGCTCTCGTCCATCGGCGACATCCTCCGGTCGGGCGAACGACCGGCGCGCGATCTGGTCGTCGGATTCCTCGCCGACGAGGAGGCCGGGGGAGTACTCGGGTCGCACTTCCTCGTGAAGGAGCACCCCGAGCTCTTCGACGGGGCCACCGAGGCCATCAGCGAGGTGGGCGGCTACTCGACGTTCATCGACGGCCGACGGTCGTATCTGCTGCAGACGGGCGAGAAGGCCCTCATCTGGGTCAAGCTGATCGCCCGCGGAACGGCCGGCCACGGATCCCAGATGATCGAGGCGAACGCCGTCACCCGGCTCGCCGAGGCGGTCGCCGCGCTGGGGCGTCGACAGTGGCCGATCACGCTGACCGACACCACCTCCGCTCTGCTGCGGCAGGTGGCGCGGATCCTCGACGTCGACGTCGAACAGGTGTCGCCCGACGAGCTCGTCCTCCAGACGGGCACGGCCAGGGGATTCATCCGGGGGTCGCTCCGCACGACCACGAACCCCACGATGCTGACGGCGGGCTACAAGCACAACGTCGTCCCGGACACCGCGGAGGCGCTGGTCGACATCCGCTGCATGCCCGGTCAGGAGGCGGCCGTCCTCGACGAGGTGCGCGACCTCGTCGGCGACGACATCGAGATCGTGACCATGCACACGGACATCGGGCTCGAGACGCCGTTCTCCGGGCCCCTCGTCGAGGCCATCGAGGCCACCCTGCACCGTCACGATCCGGGTGCCCCGGTGCTGCCCTACCTTCTCTCGGGCGGCACGGACAACAAGGCGCTGAGCCTCCTCGGGATCGCCGGCTACGGCTTCGCCCCCCTGCGTCTCGACGAGGGCATGGACTTCCCCGCGATGTTCCACGGGGTCGACGAGCGCGTCCCCCTCGACGCACTATCCTTTGGCAGTCGCGTCCTCCGGGACCTCCTCGCGACGTACTGAGCACCACGCACCAGAAGGATCCCCATGGAGCAACTCCTCCAGGCACTCCTCCTCGGCCTCGTCCAAGGCCTCACGGAGTTCCTGCCCATCTCGTCGAGCGCGCACCTCCGGATCGTCGGCCTCCTGTTCTCCGATCCGAACAGCACGGTCGAGTTCGACCCGGGGGCGACGTTCACGGCCATCACGCAGCTGGGCACGGAGCTGGCGGTGGTCATCTACTTCTGGCGCGACATCAAGCGCATCGTGGTCCGCTGGTTCCAGGGCGTCACGGGCCGGATCCCGCGCACGGACCCCGACGTGCGGATGGGCTGGCTCGTCATCATCGGCACCATCCCGATCGTGGTCGTCGGATACGTCGCGCAGGAGTACATCCGCTCGGTCTTCCGGTCGCTCTGGATCGTCGCCGTCGTCCTCATCGTCTTCGGCATCCTCCTGGGTCTCGCCGACCACCTCGGCAAGAAGGCGGCGCGTTTCGAAGACATGTCGTACGGTCACGGCATCGCCGTCGGCGTCGCGCAGGTGCTCGCGCTGATCCCCGGCGTCTCGCGCTCGGGTGCTACCACGACCACGGCTCTCGCCCTCGGCTACACGCGGCCCGCGGCAGCGCGCTTCTCGTTCCTGCTCGCCGTGCCCGCGGTCTTCGGCAGCGGTCTCTACGAGCTCGTCCAGAGCTTCAGTGACCCCGGCCCCTACTCGCTGGGGCTCACGCTGGCGGCCACCGTCGTCGCGTTCGTCGTCGGGTTCCTCGTCATCGCGTTCTTCATGAACTACATCTCCCGCCGCAGCTTCATGCCCTTCGTCGCCTACCGGCTCGTCCTCGGCGTCGTGCTCATCGTGCTGCTCTCGACGGGCGTGGTGACGGCGTGAGGTCGTGGGCCCGCCCCCGAGTCCCCACGCTCCCGGGCGCCGGGCGTCTGCCGATGCTGCACGACACCGCCACCGGCATGCGCCGCGCCCCCGCGATCGTCGACGGCGCGGCAGCGTTGTACGTCTGCGGCATCACCCCCTACGACGCCACCCACCTCGGGCACGCGTCGACCTACCTCGCCTTCGACACGCTCGTCCGCGTCTGGACGGATGCGGGCGTCGACGTCACGTACGCACAGAACACGACCGACGTCGACGATCCGCTCCTCGAGCGGGCGACCGCGACGGGCGTCGACTGGCGCGAGCTGGCGGCCTCCCAGACCGACCTCTTCCGGTCCGACATGGAGCACCTCGCCGTCGTGCCGCCGACGCACTACGTCGCCGTGACGGACGTCGTGACGGACGTCGCCCGAGCCGTGGCGCGCCTCCTCGACTCCGGATCCGCCTACCGCGTGCCCACCGAGGGCTCCGCCGTCGACGACGTCTACTTCGACGTCCGCGCCGCCGAACGCGACACGTCGTGGCACCTCGGACTCGAGAGCCGACTCGACCCCGAGACCATGGCGCGCTTCTCGGCGGAACGCGGCGGCGATCCCGGCCGCGCGGGCAAGCGCGACCCGCTCGACCCCCTCCTGTGGCGGGGCGCCCGGGAGGGCGAGCCCTCCTGGGAGTCCCCGGTCGGCGAGGGGAGGCCCGGCTGGCACATCGAGTGCACGGTGATCGCCGAGCAGACCCTCGCCTCGCCGATCACGGTCAACGGCGGTGGCAGCGACCTGGTGTTCCCGCATCACGAGATGAGCGCGGCGCACGGCCAGGCGCTGACGGGGGGTCGCTACGCCGACCTGTTCGCCCACACGGGCATGGTGGCGTATCAGGGCGAGAAGATGAGCAAGTCGCTCGGCAACCTCGTGAAGGTGAGCGAGCTCGTCGCCGGCGGGGCCGACGCCAGGGCCGTGCGCCTCGCCGTGGCCGCGCACCACTACCGGTCCGACTGGGAGTGGTTCGACAGCGACCTCGTCGACGCCGAGGCCCGCCTGCGCGTCTGGTCGACGTGGGCCGATACCGCGCCGCCGCGGCCCGACGCCGCTGCGGACCACGCGACGACGTCGCCCCTCGGCGCGACCCCGGTCGAGTCCGTCCCCACCGGTCTGCTGACGAGCCTCCGCGCCGCCCTCGCCGACGACCTCGACACGCCGTCCGCGATCGAGGCCGTGGACCGCTGGATCGCCTCCGGCGCCGACGCGACGTCCGTCGACCTCGACGCCGTCACCGCTCTGCTCGGCGTGGACCTGCTCGGCGTCGAGCTGCCGTCCCGTGCCGTCGAGGCCACCGCCTGACTGATCCTCACCTAGGTCGCCGCTCTGGCAGACTGGCGTGGTCATGTCGCCCCGCAGCTCCCGTCCCGCCGCGCCCTCCGGCGCCGACGGCCCGTCCCGGGGCTCGATGCGGCGCGAGCGGCTCGTCGACTCCGCGCTGGCCGTCGGGTTCCTCGTGCTGGCGCTCGTCACCTCGGCGCTGGCGTCGGTGATCCTGAGCTCCGACGGGCACGCCATGCCGTCGACCCTCGAGACCCTGGCGGGCGCGGTGGCGGTGAGCCTGCCGATCGCGTTCCGCCGGAGGTTCCCGGTGTCGGTCATGATCATCGTCTCGACGGCGTTCATCGTGCTCGGGGTGAGGGGGCATCCCGACGACCTCCTGCCCTCCATCGCAGAGTTCCTCGTCGTGTTCTCCGCGAACGTCTGGTCGCCCTCGCGGCGCCGTGCGCTCGTCTGGAGCCTGGCGGTCGTCGTCGCCATGTTCGCCTGGCTCGCCATCGACATCGCAGCGCAGGTGAGCGACGACTCCGACTCCGCCGACGTCGTCCTGGCCTCCAGCCTCTACTCGGTCGTCCTGAACGCCCTGTTCTTCATCGCCGCGATCCACTTCGGCCGCGTCTCGCGTGAGTCGAGGTCACGCCGGCGCGCGCTCGAGAGGTCCGACGCGGCCCTCCGTGCGGCCAACGACCGGATCGCCGAGCAGGCGATCGGCGACGAGCGCGCCCGCATCGCCCGCGAGCTGCACGACGTGGTGGCCCACCACGTCGCCGTCATCGGCATCCAGGCCGGTGCCGCGCGACGCACGCTCGACCGCCCCGAGATCGCCCGAGGCGCACTCGCCGCCGTCGAGGAGACCGCACGAACGACCATCGACGAGCTCGACCGCCTCCTGACCGTCATGCGCTCGCGCGACGGGCTGCCTCCCGAGCCCGTGGCCGGTCTGGCCGCCCTCCCCGACCTCGTGGCCGACACCCGCGCCCTCGGACTCGACGTCCGACTCGAGATCGACGGCGACACCCGCGACGTCCCCGACGGCGTCGGCTCCACGCTGTACCGGATCGCCCAGGAGGCGCTGACCAACACCCTCAAGCACGGCGCGGCCAGGTGCGCCGTCGTCCGGATCGTCCACGGTGAGGGGTCGGTCGGCCTCGAGGTCGTCGACGACGGACTCGGCTCGAGCGGGCGCGCTGCACGCGCCGAGGGCGCCGGCCGAGGCGCGACCGGTGCGCTCGATCCGGCGGCGGCCCCCTCCGGTTCGGGTCTCGGGCACCGGGGGATGCGCGAACGGGTGGATCTGCACGGCGGTCGCCTCACCGTGGGCCCCCGCGAGGGAGGCGGCTACCGCGTCCGCGTCGACCTCCCCGTCGTGGCCCACCCTCCGAAGGGGGCTACCCTCTTCGAGGGGGAATGAGCATGGAGAAGACGAACGACCGGCCGGTGCGGGTGCTCCTGGCCGACGACCAGGATCTCGTGCGAGCGGGGTTCCGGATCATCCTCGAGACCGCCAGGGGCGTGACGGTCGTGGGGGAGGCGCGCGACGGCGTCGAGGCCGTCGACCTGGCCGCGAGCCTCGAGCCGGACGTCGTCGTGATGGACATCGAGATGCCCGGCATCGACGGCGTCGAGGCCACCAGGCGCATCCTCGGGTCGTCGGGCGAGCACCGCCCGTCGGTGCTGATCCTCACGACCTTCGCCCGGGGCGACTACCTGTTCCGGTCGCTCCAGGCCGGGGCGAGCGGCTTCCTGCTGAAGACCGCCGGCCCGGAAGAGCTCATCGAGGCGATCGGCGTCGTGGATCGCGGTGACGCGCTCGTCTGCCCCGAGCTGACCCGTGCAGTCGTCACCCGTGCGCTCGTCGACACGACGGAGAACGCCGTCGTGCCGAACGCACGGCTGAGTCTCCTCACGGGCCGCGAACGCGAGGTGCTCGACGGCATGGCTCGGGGCGCCTCCAACGCCGAGATCGCACGCGGGCTGTTCGTCGGCGAGGCGACCGTGAAGACGCACGTCTCGAACGTCCTCGCCAAGCTGGCGCTGCGCGATCGCACCGCCGCGGTCGTGTTCGCCTACGAGAACGGCGTCGTCGTCCCCGGCGAGCTGGGCGACGGAGGCGCGGCGGGGGTCGACTAGGTCAGCCGCGTCGATGGGCGGCGCCCTCCGCCCGGCGCTCAGGGGGCCGGCGGGTACCGCGGGTCGTCGCCCTTGCCGTCGCGTCGGCGGAGGTACTGCTCGAACTCCTGCGCGATGGCCTCGCCGCTCGCCTCGGGGGAGTCGACGGTGTCGCGCGCCTGCTCCAGCTGCTCGATGTAGCCCGCCATGTCATCGTCGTCGGCCGCGAGGGCGTCGATGCCGGCCTCCCATGCGGCGGCCTCCTCGACGAGGTCGCCGCGGGGCACGCTCACGGCGGACAGCTCGTCGAGCTTCTCGACGAGCGCGAGCGTCGCCTTGGGCGAGGGGGCGTTGTGCACGTAGTGCGGGACGGACGCCCAGACCGACAGCGAGGGCACGCCGGCCGTCTCGACGGCGTCGCCGAGGACGGAGAGGATGCCCACCGGGCCCTCGTACGTGCTGCGCTCGAGGCCGAGCTGACCTCGGACGTCGGCGTTGTCGCTGCTGACGAAGACGGAGATCGGCCGGGTGTGCGGGACGTCGGCGAGCATCGCCCCGAGGAACACCACGGAGGTGATCGCGTGGACGTCCACGAGGTCGACGATCTCGGCCGCGAACCCGCGCCAGCTGCGCGACGGCTCGGCGCCCAGCAGGACGAAGACCTCGGTGTCGGACCCGACGTCGGACGACGCGGCGATGACCTCGGAGGAGTCGGGTGCGGCGAGCAGCTCGATCCGCGGCCAGACGAGCGTCCGCCCGCCGTCGTCGTCGAGCCCGATCTGCGGGCGGTTGAACTGGTAGTCGATGTACCGCTCGCCGTCCAGCTCGGCCACCGGCTCGAGGCCCAGCGACTCGACGAGGCTCCGTGCGACCCCGCTGGCCGCCTCGCCGGCGTCGTTCCACCCCTCGAAGGCGACGACCAGGAGTCGCCCCTTCGCGAAGTCCGACGTGTTCGACGTGTTCGTCACCTGTGTCCTCACCGAGCCGGGCCCGCTGCACCGGCGTCTTGACCCTCCACAGTAGACCGTGCGTCGCCGGGTCCCCGGCCGGGTCGGCCGGACCGCCGGGCGCCTCCCGTAGACTCGATGCCCGTGACCTCCTCTCTTCCCGCCGCGGTCCTCTGGGACATGGACGGCACTCTCGTCGACACCGAGCCCTACTGGTACGAATGCCAGGTCGAACTGGTCGAGTCGTTCGGCGGAACCTGGACCAGAGCCGACGGCGACGCCATGATCGGCACGGGCCTGTGGGACTCCGCCCGGGTCATCCAGCAGCACGGCGTCGATCTCCCGCTCGACGAGATCATCGACCGCCTGACGACCGGGGTCCTGGCGCTCGTCGCCGACGACGTCCCGTGGCGCCCCGGCGCCCGAGAGCTCCTCGCCGAGCTGCGGAGCGAGGGCGTGCCCACGGCGCTCGTCACGATGTCCATCCGGCGCATGGCCGACTTCATGATCGAGGCGATCGACTTCCCGGCCTTCGACGCCGTCGTGGCCGGCGACGAGGTCGAGAACAGCAAGCCCCACCCCGAGGCGTACCTGCGCGGCGCGGCCCTGCTCGGCGTCGACATCGCCGACTGCGTCGCCATCGAGGACTCCCCGCCCGGGGCCGCGTCGGCCGTCGCGTCCGGCGCCGTAGTCCTCGGCGTCGAGCACGCCGCACCGCTCGTCGACGACGCCGGGTACACCCGTGCCACGACCCTCCGCGGTGTGACCGTGGCCGACCTGCGCCGGCTGCACGCCGCGGCACGCGACACGAGCCGACCACCCGCCTCCGCCCTCTGACCGCGGGGCGCCGATCGGCGCCGACCCGCGCCTCCTCGGCTCCCGGCCCTCGACCGAGCCGCCCCTCCGACCGAAAGCAGCACCGCATGACCGCCACCCGTCGCCAGTCCGGCCCCTTCCTCGAGGGCGACAAGGTCCAGCTGACCGGCCCGAAGGGCAAGATGAACACGGTCGTGCTGACCCCCGGCGCGGTGTTCCACACCCACCGGGGCATGATCGCCCACGACGCGCTCGTCGGTCTGCCCGACGGCTCGGTCGTGGCGAGCACCACCGGCGACGAGTACCTGGCCCTGCGCCCGCTGCTCAGCGACTTCGTCATGTCGATGCCGCGCGGTGCCGCCATCGTCTATCCGAAGGACGCCGCCCAGATCGTCGCCTTCGCCGACATCTTCCCCGGCGCCACCGTCGTCGAGGCCGGGGTGGGGTCGGGCGCCCTCTCGCTCTGGCTGCTGCGAGCGATCGGCCCCGAGGGCAGACTGGCCTCGTTCGAGCGCCGCCAGGAGTTCGCCGACGTCGCCGAGGGCAACGTCGTCAGCTTCTTCGGCTCGGAGCAGCCGAACTGGAGCGTCACGGTCGGCGACCTCGTCGACGAGCTGCCGAAGACGATGCCCGACGGCACGGTCGACCGCGTCGTGCTCGACATGCTCGCCCCCTGGGAGTGCGTCGACGCGACCGCCGCCGCCCTCACCCCCGGCGGACTGGTCGTCTGCTACGTCGCCACGGCGACCCAGCTCTCGCGCGTCGCCGAGGCCCTCCGCGCATCCGGCGTCTTCACCGAGCCCGACGCCTCCGAGACGCTCGTCCGCGGTTGGCACGTCGAGGGGCTGGCCGTCCGTCCCGACCACCGCATGATCGGGCACACCGGGTTCCTCATCACGGCACGACGGCTCGCGCCGGGTGCCGAGCTGCCGCAGCTCAAGCGCCGTCCGTCGAAGTCCGACTACTCCGACGAGGACGTCGAGCTCTGGACCCCCGGCGCCCTCGGCGACCGCACGGCCAGCGACAAGAAGCTCCGCAAGACGGCGCGCCAGGCGAGGTCGGCCGCCGACGCCGCCGTGGCCGCGACGGAGTCCGACGCGACCTCGAGGTCGGCCGGCGACCCGTCGTCCTCCGCCTGAACGGCGCCGATCTCCCCGCCCTCCCACCCCGACTAGGCTGTTCCCGCATCCGCGGCCCCGGCCGCTTCCCGGCCCGCCGGCCGCCGCAACGAAATGAGTACCCGTGCGCAAGATCCCCGCACTCGTCGTGACCCTCGGCCTCGTGGCCTCCCTCTCGGCATGCGCGACCAGCGCCGCCCCCGGGTCGGCCGGCTGCCCGCCCACGGGCGACGCCGCCTCGGTCGTGACCACGACGGGTGCGTTCGGCGAGAAGCCCGAGGCGACCGTGCCGAGTCCGATCGTCACGACCGAGACCCAGGTCTCGACTGTGATCGAGGGCGATGGCGCCCGTCTGGTCGACGGCTCGCCCGTCCTCATCGACTACACGCTGTTCGACGGCAGCGCGGGCACGGAGGTCGAGAACAGCGGCTACGACGGTTCCATCGGCAACCCCGTGACCGTCGGCGGCTCGGCCCTCGCGCCCCTCGCCGACGCGTTGGAGTGCTCGACGGTCGGTTCGCGCGTGGTCGTCGCCCTGAAGGCCTCCGAGCTCCAGGCGTCGCTGTCCGGCTCGACCGCCCCCGCGAGCGACGACCCCGACGCCGCGTACATCGCCGTGGTCGACATCCGCCAGTCGTTCCTGGCCAAGGCGAACGGACGCCTCGTCCCCGGGGCCGACGGCCTGCCCGCCGTGGTGACGGCACCCGACGGCGCCCCCGGCATCACCGTCCCCGTCGCCCCGGCGCCGACCACGCAGCAGACGCACCTCGTCCGCGAAGGAGACGGGTCGCGGCTGACCGCCGACTCGACGGCGGTCGTGCAGTTCACGGCTGTGACCTGGGCGGAGCCGTCGACCGTGGCCGGGTCGACGTGGACGAACGGCGACACCGCGACGACGGTGGCGCTCGACGACGCGACGCTGCCCGCCGCGCTCCGCGACGCGCTGGTCGGTCAGACGGTCGGGTCGCAGGTCATGACGGTCGTCCCCGCCAGCGACGAGAACCCCAGCACCTACGTCTACGTCTTCGACGTCCTGGGTTCGCTCTGACCGGCACGTCGATCCACGCGCCGCGACGGCCGGGGCGCCCCACCCCGGCCGTGGCCTAGGCTCGACCCGTGTCAGCCGCCCGCGCCCCTCGCGTACCCGTCGAAGAGCGCCTCTTCAGCCTCGTCCTCGCCCTCCTCGCGACCGAGCCCGGCCTGACGAAGTCCGACATCCTCGCCACGGTCCAGGGCTATCGGCAGAAGTACTCGCCGAACGACGACAACACCGCTCTCGAGCGTCAGTTCGAGCGCGACAAAGACGACATCCGCGAGCTGGGCGTGCCGCTCGAGACCCTCGACGACCCGGCGGCGTCGGGCAACAACCAGATGCTCCGCTACCGCATACCCCGCGGCGCGTACGAGCTTCCCCTCGACATCGCCTTCTCATCGGAGGAGACCGCCCTGCTGACCCTCGCCGCCATGGTCTGGCGCGAGGGGACGCTCTCGGGGGAGAGCAGACGCGCGCTCCTCAAGCTCCGCTCGCTCGGAGGCACGGCGACCGTCCCCGGGCTCGACTACGCCCCTCGCATCCGCTCGCGAGACGCCGCCTTCGAACCGCTGCGCGACGCGCTCGACCGTGGAGTGCTCGTGCGGTTCCCCTATCTGAAGCCCGGCGAGTCCGAGGCGAGGAGGCGCGAGGTCGCTCCGTTCGCCCTCATCCAGCATCAGGGCCGCTGGATGGTCTCGTGCCTCGAGCCCGACACCGGCCGCCGGAAGACCTTCCTGCTGTCGCGCATCATCGGCCCGGTCGTCATCACCGCGATCGCCGTCGAGCGCCCCGTCGATGCGACGGCCGAGTCGGCCCTCGCGGCGCTCGACGAGGTCTGGCGCACCAGGACGGCGCTCATCCGCGTGGTCGCCGGCTCCGACGCCGAGACCAGACTGACCAAACGACGCTCGACGGTGGTCCGCGACGACTGCCTCCTCGAGATCCACTTCTCCGACGAGCAGATCGTCGCCGACGAGCTGGCGTCCTTCGGGCCCGAGGTGACCGTGCTCGAGCCCGCCTCGGTCAGGGACCTGGTGATCGCGCGGCTGCGTCGGCTCGTCGCCGTCCACACCGAGGTCCGCGCCGCCGGGGGGAGTCACCATGGCTGAGAAGAGATCCGCCCTGCACGCCACCGACAAGCTGGCCTTCCTGCTCTCCCTGGTGCCGTACCTCATCGATCGGGGGCGGGTCTCCGTCGCCGAGGCCGCCGAGCACTTCGGCGTGTCCGTCGGGGAGATCCGCCGGGCGGTCGAGCTGATCGCCGTATCCGGCGTGCCCGGCGAGACGAACCAGTACCAGCACGACGACCTCTTCGACATCGCGTGGGACGACTTCGAGCAGAACGACGTCATCGTCCTCACGCACATGGTGGCGATCGACGAGTCGCCTCGCTTCTCGGCCCGTGAGGCCGCGGCGCTGATCGCGGGTCTGCAGTACCTGTCGTCGCTTCCCGAGAACGCCGATCGCGCCGCCATCGCCACCCTGATGTCCAAGCTCGCACGGGGCGCGTCGTCCGCTCCGAGCCAGGTCGCCGTCGACCAGCGCGAGACCAGCGACGTCCTGTCCCTCGTCGAGCTGGCCGTCGCCCAGGGTCGCCAGCTCGAGTTCGACTACGCGGGGGTCCGTGACGTCGTCGAGCGGAGGCGCGTCGACCCTCTGCGGGTCGAGTCCGTCGACGCCGACTGGTACCTGCGCGGCTACGACCATCTGCGACACGCCTTGCGGACGTTCCGGCTCGACCGGATCGCCCGACCGGCCCTGACCGACGAGCCGCTCGCGCACCGCGCGTCGGACGTCGTCCTGCCGGACACCCTCTTCGAGGGGTCGCCCGACGACGAGACCGTGACGATCGACATCGATTCGGCGGCCGCGCCCCTCCTCGCCGACTACGCCCCGGACGACGTCGAGCCCCTCGACGACGGTCGCTCCCGTCTGAGAGTGCGCGTCGGCCAGTTCGGGACGGTCGCGCGACTCGTGGCGGGCCTGCCCGGCGATCCCGAGGTCGTCTCGCCGATCGCCGCCCGAGCGGCCGTCGGCGACTGGGCCTCACGGGCGCTGGCCGGCTACGACGCCGACCCGCGTTCCTGACGACCGCTCGGGCTTCAGCTCGGGGGAGTGGAGCCGGGGTTAGACTGAGACCTCCCCTGCCACGCAAGGAGAACACCTCATGCTCGGAAACCTCACCGGATTCCACCTCATCATCGTCCTCGCGATCATCCTCCTGCTGTTCGGCGCTCCCAAGCTGCCGGCGCTCGCGAAGAGCATCGCCCAGTCGATGCGCATCTTCAAGAATGAGGTCCGCGACGACGACAAGGCACCGTCCGACGACTACACCCGTCGCGACGACGCCCGCCGCGACGAGTACAGCCGACGCGACGACGCGACGGCTCGTCCGACCACCGACGGTCCGGTCGTCCGCCCGTCGCAGGGCGACCTCCCGCCGAAGTCCTGATCCGTGGCCACGACGACGACTCGTGGCCGCAGCGGCGGAGAGCAGCAGCCGAGAAGCAGGGCCAAAGACGGTCGCATGTCTCTCGGGGCGCATCTCATCGAGCTCCGCAAGCGGCTGTTCCTGGCCGCACTCGCCCTCATCGTGGCGAGCATCGCCGGGTGGTTCCTCTCGCAGTTCGTCCTCGACTTCCTGCGTGAGCCCGTGACCCGCATCGCCGAGGCCCGCTCGCGCGAGGCGACCCTGAACTACCCCGGCGTCAGCTCCAGCTTCGACCTGCGGATCCAGATCTCGGTGACGGTCGGGGTCATCATCTCGAGTCCCGTCTGGCTCTACCAGATCTGGGCCTTCATCGTCCCCGCGCTCGTGCGCCGCGAGAAGCTGTACGCCATCGGCTTCATCGGCACGGCCATCCCGCTGTTCCTCCTCGGGTGCACGAGCGGACTCTTCGTCCTTCCGCACATCGTCGAGGTCCTCACGGGTTTCGCCGCTCAGCAGGACGCCGCCATCATCGACGCGAAGCAGTACTACGACTTCGTCCTCAAACTGGTTCTCGCCGTGGGCATCGCCTTCGTCCTGCCCGTGTTCCTGGTCCTCCTGAACTTCGTGGGCGTCATCTCGGCCGTGTCGATCATCAAGGGCTGGCGGGTCGCGATCCTGCTGATCACCCTGTTCACGGCGATCGCCACCCCCGCGGCCGACGTCTTCTCCATGTTCCTCCTCGCCGTCCCGATGGTGGTCCTCTACTTCGCCGCCGCCGGCGTGGCCTGGCTGCACGATCGCCGGGTCGCGAAACGTGCGGCGGCCCTCGACGCCGAACTCGCGACAGGATGACCTCATGAGCACCGAAGCGAGCCCCGCCGAACGATTCGCCGCCTCGAAGAACAGGGTGCGCACGCCGCAGCTGCAGTCGTTCCGCTCCCGTCTCGGCTTCGCCCTCGATCCGTTCCAGATCGCCGCATGCGAGTCGGTCGAACAGGGCAACAGCGTGCTCGTGGCCGCCCCGACCGGGGCCGGCAAGACCCTCGTCGCCGAGTTCGCGATCCATCTCGCCATGCAGCAGGCCCGCGACAAGGTCTTCTACACGGCGCCGATGAAGGCGCTCAGCAACCAGAAGTTCCAAGAGCTCGTGGCCGAGTACGGTGCGTCCGAGGTCGGCCTGCTGACCGGCGACACGAACGTCAACTCCCGTGCGCGCATCGTCGTGATGACGACCGAGGTGCTCCGCAACATGATCTACGCGGGGTCCGAGATGCTCGACGACCTCCGCTACGTCGTGCTCGACGAGGTGCACTTCCTGGCCGACCGGTTCCGGGGCGCCGTCTGGGAGGAGGTCATCATCCACCTCCCGCTCGACGTCCGTCTCGTGTCCCTGAGCGCGACGGTCTCGAACGCCGAGGAGTTCGGCGACTGGCTGCAGACGGTGCGGGGAGGCACCGACGTCATCGTCTCGGAAGACCGCCCCGTGCCCCTCGACCAGCACGTCCTGGTCGGCGGCAAGTTCCTCGACCTCTTCGACTCGAGCGGCCAGGCGGCCACGAACCGCGTCAACCCCGAGCTGCTGCGGGCCACATCCCTCTCGCGCAAGGGCGGGTCGGGTCGTCGAGGCGACGGCGGTTCGAGGCGTGGGCCGCGGGGCCATGTGATGGCCCCCATCCAGCAGGCTCAGGGCCGACTCGACCGCTGGAAGATCGTCGAGATGCTCGACGACCAGAATCTGCTGCCGGCCATCTTCTTCGTCTTCAGCCGGGTGGGCTGCGATCAGGCGGTCAAGCAGGTCCTCCGATCCGGCATCCGACTGACGACCGCCGATCAACGCCAGGAGATCCGCGAGATCGTCGAGGCCCGGTGCCGCACGCTCCGCGACGAGGACCTCGCCGTGCTCGGCTACTGGCAGTGGCTCGACGGACTCGAACGCGGAGTGGCGGCGCACCACGCCGGTCTGCTCCCGGCGTTCAAGGAGGTCGTCGAAGAGCTCTTCCAGAAGAAGCTGGTCAAGGTCGTCTTCGCGACGGAGACCCTCGCCCTCGGCATCAACATGCCCGCCCGCACGGTCGTTCTCGAGAAGCTCGAGAAGTTCAACGGCGAGGCCAGGGTCCCGATCACCCCGGGGGAGTACACGCAGCTCACGGGGCGTGCCGGTCGCCGCGGCATCGACGTCGAGGGCCATTCGCTCATCCAGTGGCAGCAGGGGCTCGACCCGCAGGCGGTCGCCTCCCTCGCATCGCGGCGCACGTACCCGATGAACTCCAGCTTCCGCCCGACGTACAACATGGCGGTCAACCTCATCGAGCAGTTCGGCCGTTCACGCACCCGTGAGGTGCTCGAGACCTCGTTCGCGCAGTTCCAGGCCGACCGCTCGGTCGTCGATCTCGCCCGCAAGGTGCGCACGCAGCAGGCGAGTCTCGACGGCTACGCCGCGAGCATGGAGTGCCACCTCGGCGACTTCCGCCAGTACACGCTCATCCGTCGCGAGCTGGGCGACCTCGAGAAGCAGGGCGCGGCGCGGGCCGACGCCCAGTCGCGCAGCGAGCACGAGAAGCGTCAGCGCCGGCTGGGCGACCTGCGGCGTGAGATGCGTCAGCACCCGTGCCACGCCTGTCCCGATCGCGAGCAGCACGCCCGGTGGTCCGAGCGGTGGTTCAAGCTCAAGAAGCAGACCGATCAGCTGTCGGCGCAGATCCGCAGCCGCACGGGTGCGGTGGCGAAGGTCTTCGACCGGGTGACCGACGTGCTGCTCGACCGGGGGTATCTCGTGCCCCGCGCCTCCTCGGAGTCCCGTCCGGCGTCGTCCCGAGGAGGCACGGGTCGGCTCCCTGCGACCGTCGAGGTGGACGTCGCCCCGGCCGGGCGCACCCTTCGGCGCATCTACGGCGATCGCGACCTCCTGGTGGCCGAGAGCCTGCGACTCGGTCTCTGGAACATGCTCGACGTCCCCTCCCTGGCCGCGATGGCCGCCACGCTCGTCTACGAGCCGAGGCGTGACGAGGGGCAGCTCGCCGAGCGGTTCCTCCCGCGGGGCGAGTACCGCACGGCACTCGACGAGACGCAGAAGCTCTGGGCCGAGCTCGACGACCTCGAGCAGGAGCACCGGCTCCCGGGCAGCATCCCCCCGGCCCCCGGCCTCGCGCTGGCGATGCACCGGTGGGCACGGGGCGCCAGTCTCGACAGCGTCCTCGAAGACGCCGAACTGGCGGCCGGCGACTTCGTCCGCTGGACGAAGCAGACGATCGACCTCCTCGACCAGCTGTCGGTGGTGGCCGATCTGCCGGTCGGTCCGACGGCGCGGCAGGCCCTCGACGCCGTCCGGCGCGGCATCGTCGCCTACTCGGCGGTCTGACGGCGACCGGCGGAGGGGTTCCCAGCCGGGTCGACCTAGAATCCTCAGGTGCCCTCCCGTGTGACCGAGCTCCGTCTGCCCCTCTGGTTGGCCCTCGTCGTGGCCCTGTTCGCCGGGCCCGTCCTCGACGCGGGGTTCCCCGACGGCGACGTCTGGCCGCTTACCTTCGTCGGCATCGGCCTGGTGCTCGTCGCGCTGAGGGGCCGCCGAGCCGGCAGCGCGTTCCTCGTCGGGCTGGTCGCGGGGCTGTCGTTCTATCTCATCCACATCCAGTGGGCCACGCTCTTCCTCGGCGTGGTGCCGTGGGCGGCGCTGGCGGGTCTCGAGGCGCTGTTCTTCGCCGGGGGAGCCGTGCTCATCACCCTGGCCTACCGCTGGGTGCCCGTCGTCTGGCCCGGCACCCTCGGGCGCGCGCTGCTGCTGCCCGTCGTCGTGGCCGGGCTGTGGACCCTCCGCGAGTTCATCGCCGGCAACTGGCCCTACGGCG
Organism: Frigoribacterium sp. CFBP9030; assembly: GCF_034045195.1. Classification (NCBI taxonomy): domain Bacteria; kingdom Bacillati; phylum Actinomycetota; class Actinomycetes; order Micrococcales; family Microbacteriaceae; genus Frigoribacterium; species Frigoribacterium sp. CFBP9030. Next base: position 208,325 of record NZ_JAXCWG010000002.1, on the reverse strand, counting down.
GCTTCGCCTGGGGCAGGGTCGCCCTGAGCCAGTCCGAGAGCCCGTTCAAGGGTCTCGTCGCCTATCTCGGCATCTCGGGCCTGAGCTTCCTGATGGTCGCCGTCGTCGCCGTCCTGATCGAACTGGCGCTGCTCAGCACCATCCGGGGTTCGACGCGGGTCCTGGCCGGTGCCATCGTGATCGCGGCGGCGCTGGCCGTCCCGGCATGGCCGACCTTCACCGACGGCACGGCGACGATCGCGGGTGTCCAGGGCAACGGCAAGGCCGGCTACTTCGACTCGGCCGATCGCGCCTACGGCGACCTGACCGACTCGCAGGTGCTGGCGATGCAGGGGCTCGACCCCGCCGCGAACGACCTCGATCTGATCGTCTGGCCCGAGGGCGGCAGCGACCGCGATCCGACCCGGGACGAGTTCGGCCGCTATGTCTTCGACGCCATCAACCGGGGCTACGGCGCACCGCTCCTGTCGGGTGTCATCACCGAGAGCCCCGACGGCGAGACCACGTACAACTCGTCGATCCTGTGGGACGACGGCGAGGTCGTCGGCCAGTACGACAAGAAGCACCCGGTGCCGTTCGGCGAGTACGTGCCCGATCGCGCCTTCTGGCGTCCGTTCGCACCCGAGCTGATCGACCTGATCGGCCGCGACTACACGCCGGGCACGCGCGACGAGGCGATCGATGTGGGCGACTTCGTGGCGGGCATCTCCATCTGCTTCGACATCGTGGACGACCAGCTGATCACGAACATGATGGATCAGGGCGCCCAGGTCATCGTCGCGCAGACCAACAACGCCGACTTCGGGTCGAGACCCGGGCAGACCGACGAGAACGAGCAGCAGCTCGCCATCGCCAAGATGCGGGCCATCCAGACGGCCCGATCGGTCGTCAACGTGTCGACCGTCGCCTCCACCCGGGTCATCGACGCCCACGGCGACGTCGTCGACGGAACGCGCGACTACGAGCCGGGCACGATGGTCACCACGGTCGATCTGGGCACGGGCACGACCCCTGCCGTCGTCGCGAGCCGGGCGATCGAACTGCTCGTGTCGTTCTTCGGCCTCGCCACGCTCCTGATGGCCGGTCTGTGGAGGGGCCGACGCCGGGCCGCCCGTGACACCGCGAACGGCCCCGTCACCACGATCCGTGGCGGTGACGGGGCCGTCCTGGTGCGCTGACCGGGCTGCGGCTCAGGCGCCGATCTTCACCTGACCCTTGCGGGCCCGGAGGAAGTCGAGCCGCTCCTGCAGCAGCTCCTCGAGCTCGTCGCGCGTGCGACGCTCGAGCAGCATGTCCCAGTGCGACCTCGGAACCTTCACGTCGGCCTCGTCGATCTCGACGAGCTTCCCGTCGGCAGTCAGAAGACGCCCCTCCAGGCCGCTCTTCGGCGACTGCCAGATGTCGGGGATGTCCGCATCGGCGGCGAACACCATCTCGAACGTCGTGCCGTCGGTCGTCTGGTAGACGGCCTTCTTGCGGGGCGAGAATTCGACGCCCTCTTCGCTCTGCAGGCTCTGACTACCCAGTCTCATACCGCGCAAACTGCGATCTGCCATTGTGTGGTCTCCTCTCGCGGTGCAATCTCCCGTTGTAACCCGGAATTCGGTGCGGTTGTTTCGCCCGACGGCCTTTCACAGTGCCTTCACAGTGCGGAGATGCCTGGTCAACGCAGTTCTTCGAGTGCCAGATCCACCCGATCGGTGACGATCCCGGCGACCCCGAGCGCGACGAGGCGGTGCATGTCCGTGGGGTCGTCGACCGTCCAGACATGGGTCTCGACCCCGACCGAGGCGAGGTCCGCGACCCGCCGGGCGGTCACGATCGTGACCGGCCCTCGCCGTTCGGGCACCTGGATCGCCCCGCAGCCCGCGAGCACCGTGGCGAGCAGACGGCGTCGGACGGATCGGAGGGGGATCACCCCGATCAGGACGGCCGAGACGACGAGACGAGACGAGGCCGAGGTGGCGACACCCGGCAGCCCGGCCACCGTGCGGGCGCGGCGCGACTGGTCGAACGACGTCACCAGAACGCGATCGACGGCACCGGCCCGGCGGATGGCCTGGATGGTCGGCTCGACGGCGTCGTCCGACTTCACGTCGATGTTGAAACGCGTCTCGGGGAACGCGTCGAGCGCCTCGACGAGGGAGGGCATGGTCTGGTCGTCGGGCAGGCGGATGCTGGAGACCTCCGACCAGTCGAGGTCGAGGAGGCGCTGGTCGCGACCTGCGAGTCGTCGCAGGTCGGCGTCGTGGCTGATGACCGCGACCCCGTCGCGCGTGGCGTGCACGTCGGTCTCGAGGTAGTCGGCGCCGATGGCGATCGCCTGCGCGAACGCGAGCATGGTGTTCTCGGGCGCCGTGGTGTGCAGTCCGCGATGGGCGAGCAGGCGGGGCGTCTCGGGGTCGAACCACCGGGTGGGGCGATCAGCCGCGTGCGTCGTCACGGTCGGTCGCTCGGGGGAGTCGCCGACCCGTCGTCCGATCCGTTCGGGGCGGCGGTCGGGCCGTCGGCCGATCCGCTCGCCGGGTCGACGGAGCCGGGCTCGGTCACGGTCGGGAATCCGAGGTCGGGTTCCGATCCGAGGTCGACCGTGCTCGCCAGATCGGGTGTGGCGTCCATGTCCGCCACCGACGGCCCCGGTCGGGGCACCCAGCCCGGTGCGTCGGGGTTCTTGGGAGCGAAGAAGCCCGAGCCGATGCCCTTCAGGGCCTCGGTCAGCTCGCTCGGGATGATCCAGAGCTTGTTCGCCGACCCGTCGGCCAGCTTCGGGAGGGTCTGCAGGTACTGATAGGCCAGCAGCTTGGGGTCGGGATCGCCGGCGTGGATGGCGTTGAAGACGGTCTGGATCGCCTCCGCCTCGCCCTGGGCTCGGAGCACCTGCGCCTTCGCATCGCCCTCGGCTCGGAGGATCGCCGACTGACGCATGCCCTCGGCCTCGAGGATCTGCGACTGCTTCGTCCCCTCGGCCGTGAGGATGGCTGCACGTCGGTTCCGCTCGGCGCGCATCTGCTGCTCCATCGAGTCCTGGATCGACAGGGGCGGATCGATGGCCTTGAGCTCGACGCGGCCGACCCGGATGCCCCATTTGCCGGTGGCCTCGTCGAGGACCACCCTCAGCTGCCCGTTGATGTTGTCGCGACTGGTCAGCGCCTCCTCGAGGTTCAGACCGCCGACGACGTTCCGGAGGGTCGTCGTGGTGAGCTGCTCGACGGCCCCGAGGTAGTTGGCGATCTCGTAGGTGGCCGCGCGGGCGTCGGTCACCTGGAAGTACACGACGGTGTCGATCGACACCACCAGGTTGTCTTCCGTGATGACCGGCTGGGGCGGGAACGACACCACCTGCTCGCGCATGTCGATCAGCGGCCGGACGCGGTCGATGAACGGCACGAGCAGATTCAGACCCGGGTTGAGCGTCTTGTGATAGCGGCCGAGTCGTTCGACGACACCGGCGCTGGCCTGGGGGATGATCCGCACGGCCCGGAAGAGCACGACCAGGACGAGCACGACGATGATGGCGACCACCACGATCGTGGCGACGGTGGCGGGGGTGACGGAATCCATGGGCTAGTCCCTTCGCACGGGGACGACGAGAGCGGTCGACCCCTGGATGGCGGTCACGACGACCGGCGCGCCGGTGTCGAGAGGTGTGATGGACTCGCCCGGCATCGGGGGAGTCGTGAGCAGTCGGGCGGTCCACGTGTCGCCGTTGGTCAGCTTGACCTGCCCGGCGTCGAGCCCGATGGGCACGACGACCGTGCCGTGCAGCCCGAGCAGGGCCTCGATGTTGCTCGGCGTCGGATCCCCGCCCTTCTTCAGCGCCTTGAGCAGAGCCGGCCGCACGGTGAAGAGCAGGAGGACGGCGACGATGCCGCCGGTGACGATCTGCAGCCACCACGGTGCGCCGAGCAGACCGGAGACGAGTCCGCCGCCGCTCCCGATGGCGAGCATGAGGAACGTGAGCTCGAGGGTGGTGACCTCGATCACCACGAAGAGGAGGATCAGCGCGATCCAGATGATCCATGCGTACTGGGCGACGACTTCCATCCCCGAACCTCCCTCAGTTCCCCTGTTATGGAAAAGTATCACCTCCCACCGACGTCGAGTAGGTGCTTGGTAGTCTCGGGGCTGGTCCTCAGCGAGGCGCGCTCCGTCGAGATCGACGTCGCACCTCCTCGGCGCCCCGCAGCATCCGCACCCCGTTCCGCCCGCTCAGTCAGGAGTACGCCTTGTCCAACCCCCTCGCCGCCGGCTCGTTGTCCGGCGCCCGTGCCCTCGTCACCGGTTCATCGCGCGGCATCGGCGCCGACACGATCGCGTACCTGGCCGAGGCCGGTGCCAAGGTCGTCGTCAACTACCGCAATAAAGAGCGCCGGGCGCTGCAGCTCGTCGACAAGATCGAGGCCGCCGGCGGAGAGGCCATCGCGATCGGGGCCGACCTCACCGATCCCGAGAGCGTCCGGGGCATGTTCGCCACGGTGGGCGAGCGCTTCGGCGGGCTCGACATCCTCGTGATGAACGCCTCCGGCGGCATGGAGAGCGGCATGGCCGAGGACTACGCCCTCAAGCTCAACCGCGACGCCCAGGTGGAGCTGCTGACCGCCGCGCTGCCGCTGCTGGCCCCGGGTTCGCGGGTCGTCTTCGTCACCAGCCACCAGGCGCACTTCATCGAGACGACCGAGACGATGCCCGAGTACCTGCCCGTCGCCCTCAGCAAGCGGGCCGGCGAAGACGCCCTGCGCGCGATGATCCCGCAGCTCGAGGCGGCCGGCGTCGAGTTCGTCGTGGTCTCCGGCGACATGATCGAGGGCACCATCACGGCGACCCTCCTCGAGCGCTCGAACCCAGGCGCCATCTCGTCGCGCAAGGAGAGCGCCGGCAAGCTGTACAACGTCGCCGAGTTCGCGGCGGAGGTCGCATCTGCGGCCGTCGACCCGGTGCCGACCGATCACACCCGTTATGTCGGAGACACGAGCGACTTCGCGCCCCTGTCATGACCGAGCGGGTCGTCCGGGCGACGTCTCGGTTGATAGTCGTCGACGACGACGGCCGGGTCCTGCTCATGCTGACCAAGGCCCCCGACACCAGCGGCGTCGCCCGCTGGATCACACCCGGCGGGGGAGTCGACCCGGGTGAGACCCAGGCCGAAGCGGCCATCCGGGAGCTCCGCGAGGAGACCGGTCAGATCATCACCGACCCGGGCGACGTCGTGTACGTCGAGGACTTCGTCGTCCCGTGGGACGACGCTGATCACACGCACGGTCACGCCGAGTTCTTCATCGTCAGACTGCCGCATTTCGAGATCGACGACGCCGGCTGGACGGACGACGAACGCGTCGACATCCTCGAGTCGCGCTGGTTCACGATCGACGAGCTCGACGAGCTCGACGGACTCGACGCGGCCGACGACGCCGTCGAACCGGCGGCGCTCGTGCCGCTGCTGCGCCGCATCCTCTGAGTCGTTCCTCGACCGAGACCCCTTCTCGGCCGACTCAGCAGTGCGCTGATAATGCACATTATGTCAGCTTGCCGATCTCGAGCACCCCTCTCGCGCCTCCTCGGTGTTGGCTCGACGCATGACCAGCGCACCCCATGCACGCGACGCACACGACGACGAGCGAGACGGCCCCGACGGTCGGCACCGCCGACCGGAGGGCCTCGACGACGCGACCGTCGACGCCCTCGGCGAACTCTCGGCGGCCCTCGAGGTCGTCGAGCAGGCCCGAGGATTCCTCTACGGATTCCACCGGCTGACCGGCAAGGCCGACCTGGCCCTCGGCGACGCCGTCGAGAAGCTGCGGGCGGCCGGGCACGGCGAGATCGCCGACCGGCTCGACCGGGAGCTGATCGGCCGCAACGTGATCGACGGGCGATGGACCTTCCAGATCGTCGAGGACTACGACGACGGCTACTACGCGCTGTTCCGCGAGAGCGAGAAGAACGCTCGTGATTCTCTCGCCGGCGGCAGGAGACATCTGTTCGAGGCGGAGATGAAGGAGGCGCGGCGCACGCCGGGCCATCGCCACCATGCAGCGCTCCCCCACGACCCCGACGACGGGGAACCCCACGGTCCCGCCTGAGATGATGTCGGCATGACGCCGATCGATCAGCCCCGAATCGAGGCCGCCGTCCGCGAGCTGCTGGCCGCCGTCGGCGAGGACCTCGCCCGCCCCGGCCTGGAGGCCACGCCGCGGCGCGTCGCCGAGTCGTACGCCGAGTTCTTCTCCGGTGTCGGGGTGGATGCCGCGCAGGTCGTCCGCGACAGCGTGGTGCCCGCCGAAGCCGATCAGTCGGGCGAGCTCGTGATCGTCCGCGACATCCGCTTCCGCTCGATGTGCGAGCACCATCTGCTCCCCTTCGTGGGCGTCGCCCACATCGCCTACGTGCCCGGGCGCGAGATCGTCGGGTTGGGGGCGCTCCCCCGCCTGGTCGACACCGTGGCGTCGCGCGCCCAGCTGCAGGAGCGACTCGGCGAGGAGATCGCGCAGGCGTTGAGCGACGGCGCCGAACCGACCGGGGTGCTCGTCGTGCTCGACGCCGCGCACGGCTGCGTCACCACCCGCGGGCCGCGCCAGAGCGACAGCAGCACGGTGACCCTGGCGAGCCGGGGCTCGCTGACCGGCCCCGCGGCGAGGGAGGAGGCGATGGCGCTGATCGGCGCCCCGCACGACGGGCGCTCGGCGTGACGACGTCGCGCGACCGGTGGGTCGAGGGCTCTACGGCCCCCTTCCTCCCCCCGCTGCACTCCCCCGTGCGACGGATCGGCCGGCGCACGTTCGACTTCTCCCGCCAGGTCGCGGTGATGGCGATCGTGAACCGCACCCCCGACTCGTTCTTCGACCAGGGCGCCACCTTCGCCCTCGACCAGGCCGTCGCGGCCGCCGTCCGGGCCGCCGACGACGGCGCCGACTGGGTCGACATCGGCGGCGTGCCGTTCGCGCCCGGGCCCGAACTGCCCGCTGCGGAGGAGCTCGAACGAGTCCTCCCCGTGGTCGAGGCCCTGGCCGCGCGCTCCGACGTCGTCGTCTCGGTCGACACCTTCCGGGCCGACGTCGCCGAGGCGGTCATCGCGGCCGGAGCCGGGGTGATCAACGACACCACGGGGCTGCACGACCCGCGGCTGGCCGACGTCGTCGCCGACAGCGACGCGACGCTCGTGATCACCCACAGTCTGGCCGCACCGCGCCGTCCCCACCCGAGTCCGCACTACGACGACGTGACCGTCGAGGTGATCGACTTCCTCCGCCGGCGGGTCGACCTCGCCCTCGAGCACGGCGTCCCCCTCGAGCGCATCGTCGTCGACCCGGGCCACGATCTGAACAAGACGACACGGCACACCCTCGAGGTGACGCGCCGACTCGCCGAGGTCGCGGCTCTCGGCCACCCCGTGCTCGCCGCCGTGTCGAACAAGGACTTCGTCGGCGAATCGCTCGGGCGAGAGAAGCCCGACCGCCTGCCGGGTTCGTTGGCCGCGGCGACGGTGAGCATCATGCTCGGCGCCCGCATCGTCCGCATGCACGACGTCAGAGCGGCCGTCGACGCCGTCCGCATGGTCGAGGCCATCGCGGGCTGGCGCGAGCCCGTCCGCGAGGTGCACAACCTGGGCCCCGAGTCCGCTCCTCGACCCGATGAGGTCTCCGACGCCGAGGAGGCGCGCTCATGACCTCCCCGATCCTCACGAGGGTGCTCCCCGGCCCTCCCGAGCCGCTCGATCACGAGGCGCTCGTGGCGCTCCTCTCCCCCATCGACCGGAGCATCCCGCGGGTCGGCGCGAACGCCGTGTCCAGCATCGACGGCTCGGCCAGCGTCGACGGCCTGTCGGGGGGTCTCGGCGGGCCGGCCGATCTGCTCGTCTTCGATCTGCTCCGTCGTGTGTGCGATGTCGTGGTGGTCGGCGCGGGAACCGTGCGCTCCGAGGGGTACGGCGCGATGCGTCTGCACGACGACGACGTGGCCTGGCGCCGGTCGCACGACCTGCCCGATCACCCGGTGTTCGCGATCGTGTCAGGTTCCCTCGACCTCGATCCGTCGAGCGCCGTCTTCGCCGAGGCCCCGGTGCGCCCCCTCGTTGTCACGACGGAGTCCTCCCCGCGCGACGCGAGGTCGCGACTCGAGGGCGTGGCCGACGTGGTGGTCTGCGGTGCGGACCGGGTCGACCCGCGCCTCCTCGTGGCCCTGCTCGTCGAGAGGGGTCTGCCGCAGATCCACACCGAGGGCGGCCCGAGTCTGCTCGGCGACCTCGTCGATGCCGATCTGCTCGACGAGCTCAACGTGACCGTGTCGCCGGCGCTCGTGGCCGGCGAGGGCCCGCGCATCGTCTCCGGCTCCGGCGCGGGGGCGGTCCGCGGGATGACCCTCGATCACCTGCTCGCCTCCGAGGATGTGCTGCTGGCCAGGTACTCGCGCCGCCGTCCGACCTGAAGGAGGCGCGCCCCGGTTCTCGGGACGCGCCTCCTCGATCGCCCTCCCCGGGTCAGGCCCTCTCGCCGAACCCGTCGTCGATGAGTGCGATCAGCTCGTCGACCGCCGCCTCCGCGTCGGGTCCCGTGGCCATGATCGCGACGGTCGACCCCGCACCGACGTTCAGACCCATGATGCGGAGCAGGCTCTTGGCGTCGACGCCGTTGACGGTGATGTCGGCCTGGAAGGCGGACGCGTGCTTGACCAGCTCGGCCGCGGGGCGGGCGTGCAGCCCCGAGGTGTTGACGATGGTCGTCGACCGCTCGACGGCGTCGCCGCCACGCAGATCGCGTTCGTCGGCGTGGACGTCGGCGATCCCGGTCGCGCCGGACGCCGCGGCGGCCACCTGCGCGAGGTCTCCCCCGGTCTCGGCGGCCACCGCGGCGGCCACCGCACCCTCGACGAGCGGTGCGTCGGCGATGACCACGCGCTCCTTCTCGGCATCGTCGAGGAAGTCGACGACCGTCTCGGAGGTGAGGATGGCCGAGCCGAGGTCGCAGAGCAGGACGGCTCCGCCGCCGGCCGAGGCCGTCGTCAGGGCGGCCGAGATGCGGTCGAAGCTCGTGCCGATCCCGCCCTCGTCGGTGCCGCCGGCGGCGACGAGCGTGGTCGACGGGGCCATCTGCCTCGCCAGCTCGACGACCCCCTCGGCGATCTTGGCGCTGTGCGAGACGATGACGATTCCGATGGTGGGCATGCTCTACGACTCCTTGTTCGATCCGGCCGCCGTGTCGGCGGCCGCGGTGATGATGAGGGACGACGACTGGGCTCCCGGGTCGCGATGCCCGATGGCGCGGTCGCCGAGGTAGCTCGCCCGTCCCTTGCGGGCGACGAGCGGCTCGGTCGCGGCGGCGCCCTCGGCGGCGGCGTCGGCCGCGGCCCGGAGGACGTCCGCCGGAGGGGCGCCGCTCCCGGCTGCCGCGGCGGCCGCGTCGACGGCCGGGGTCCAGGCGTCGACCATGGTCTTGTCGCCCGTCTCCGCCTTGCCGCGGAGGACCACGCCGTCGCGCGCCGCGGTCAGCAGGGCGACGACCGCTCGGGCGTCCAGCTCGGACGCGTCGCCCAGGGCCGCCGCTCCCTTGAGGTAGGCCGTCCCGAGAAGCGGGCCGGCCGCTCCCCCGACGGTCGAGATGAGGGTGGTGGCGACGAGCTTGACGAGAGTCGCCGGCGTCGCGTCGTCGGGCGTCTGGCCGATGCGCTCCCGGACGGCGGCGAATCCGCGGGCGAGGTTCTCGCCGTGGTCGCCGTCGCCGATCTGGCGGTCGAGTTCGCTCAGGGTGTGCCGCTCGGTCGTCAGCACCTCCGCCGTCCGTTCGATCCAGGCGCGCACCCAGGTGGAGTCCAGTGTCATTCGGTGTTCCTCTCGTGGTCGGTGAGGGCTGTCACGGTCAGCGTCCGCGCCGCAGCGCGGCCGTCTCGACGGGTGCGTCCCAGAGCTCGGTCAGCTCGTCGTCCAGCCGGGTGACGGTGATCGACAGCCCCTGCATCTCGAGCGAGGTCACGTAGTCGCCGACGAGGCTGCGCGCCACGGTCACCCCCTGCTCGGACAGCAGCTCGGCCGCCCGGCGGTACGCGATGTAGAGCTCGATGGAAGGGGTCCCGCCCATGCCGTTGACGAAGAGCAGCACCCGGTCGCCCGCTGCGACGCCCAGGTCGTCGGTCACCGCCGAGAGCAGGCGCTCGACGATGGCGTCCACCGGCTCCAGCGGCATGCGCTCGCGGCCCGGTTCGCCGTGGATGCCGACGCCGAACTCGATCTCGTCGTCGCCGAGCACGAAGCCGGGCTCGCCGGCGTGGGGAACGGTGCCGGCGGCGAGTGCGACGCCCATCGATCGGGTCGCGGCCACGGCACGACGGGCGAGGGCCGCCACGGTGGCGAGGTCGTCGCCCCGCTCGGCGGAGGCACCGGCGATCTTCTCGACGACGACCGTCCCGGCGACGCCGCGACGACCCGCCGTGAACAAAGAGTCCTTGACGGCGACGTCGTCGTCAACCAGCACCGACTCCACGGTGATGCCGTCGGCCTCGGCGAGATCGGCCGCCGTCTCGAAGTTGAGCACGTCGCCCGTGTAGTTCTTGACGATGTAGAGCACCCCGGCTCCCCCGTCGACCGCCGACGTCGCCGCCAGGATCGGATCGGGGGTGGGCGAGGTGAACACGGGGCCGGGCACCGCTGCGGAGAGCATCCCGTAGCCCACGAACCCGGCATGGAGCGGCTCGTGTCCGCTGCCGCCGCCGCTCACGATGGCCACCCTGCCCGGCGTCGGCCCCTCGGCGCGCCTCACGAACGTCGGATCGTGCGACACGACGACCAGGTCGGCATGGGCCGCCCCGAATCCCGCGACGGCCTCGGCGACGACATCCGCCGGATCGTTGATGAGCTTCTTCATCGAAGGTCCTCCTCGTGATGGGAGCCCGTCGACCGGGCTCGCTTCATTCCTCCACGAAAGTACTCCGCTCGGACATCCGTGCACATGTGTGCAAACCACCTGATTCGGCCAGTCATGGTGTGCCGTCCCCGCACTAGTGTGTGCTCACACGCTCACCGCGGGTTGCACAGTCGCAGCCCGCCCGACGACTAAGGAAGGTCGACGTGGACCTGGGACTGATTTTTCTCTCTGAAGTGGTGGGCACGGCGATGCTCATCCTGCTCGGTGGCGGCGTCGTCGCCAACGTGGCACTCACGAAGTCGAAGGGCTTCAACGGCGGCACGCTGATGGTCAACTTCGGTTGGGGCCTCGCCGTCTTCGCCGGTGTCACCGTCTCGTACTCGTCCGGTGCGGCGCTCAACCCGGCCGTCAGCCTCGCGCAGCTGATCCTGGGCAACATCGACTTCGTCGCGTTCCTCGTCTACCTGGCCGCGCAGATGATCGGTGCGATCATCGGCGCCGTGCTCGTCTGGCTCGTGTACAAGAACCACTTCGACGAAGAGCCCGACCCCGCCGCCAAGCTGGGCGTCTTCTCGACCGGGCCCGCCATCCGCAACTACGGCTGGAACCTCGTCACCGAGATCATCGCGACCTTCGCATTCGTGCTGGTCGTCATCGGCTTCACCAACGGCGGCACCCCGGCCGAGCTCGGCGCCATCCCCGTCGCCTTCCTCGTGATCGCGATCGGCGCCTCCCTCGGTGGGCCGACCGGCTACGCCATCAACCCGGCCCGTGACCTCGGCCCGCGCATCGCGCACGCCTTCCTCCCCATCAAGGGCAAGGGCTCGAGCGACTGGTCCTACGCCTGGGTCCCCGTCGCCGGCCCGCTGATCGGTGGCGCACTCGCCGCCGTCGTCTCGGGCGCGCTGCTCCCCATCGCCTGACCCGAACCCACGACTCATCGCTGATCGCGGCGGGCCGACGCCCCTCCGGGGCGCACCCGGCCCGCCGCGGTCGACACCATCAACGACGAAGGAGACACACCCGTGAGCGACGACTACATTCTCGCCATCGACCAGGGCACCACGAGCACCCGCGCCATCATCTTCGACCACTCGGGCACCATCGTGTCCACCGGTCAGAAGGAGCACGAGCAGATCTTCCCGCGTGCAGGCTGGGTCGAGCACGACCCGCTCGAGATCTGGACGAACACCCGCGAGGTCATCGGCCAGGCCCTCTCGCGAGCCGACATCACGCGTCACAACATCAAGGCCGTCGGCATCACCAACCAGCGCGAGACCGCCGTCGTGTGGGACAGGACCACGGGCAAGCCGGTCTACAACGCGATCGTCTGGCAGGACACCCGCACGCAGTCCATCGTCGACCGGCTCGCCGCCGACGGTGGCGTCGAGCGCTTCAAGCCCATCGTCGGGCTGCCGCTCGCGACCTACTTCTCGGGAACCAAGATCGTCTGGATCCTCGAGAACGTCGAGGGTGCACGCGAGAAGGCCGAGGCGGGCGACCTCATGTTCGGCACCACCGACTCGTGGGTCATCTGGAACCTCACCGGCGGCGTCGACGGCGGCGTGCACGTCACCGACGTGACGAACGCCTCGCGGACCCTCTTCATGGACCTCGAGACGCTCCAGTGGCGCGACGACATCCTCGAGGCGTTCGACGTGCCGAAGTCGATGCTCCCCGAGATCAAGAGCTCGTCCGAGGTCTACGGCACGGTCGAGTCCTCGAACCTGCTGCGCGAGGTGCCGATCGCCGGCATCCTCGGCGACCAGCAGGCCGCCACGTTCGGTCAGGCCGCCTTCGACCAGGGCGAGTCGAAGAACACCTACGGCACCGGCAACTTCCTCATCTTCAACACGGGCGAGGAGATCGTCCACTCGAAGAACGGTCTGCTGACGACGCTCGGCTACAAGCTCGGCGATGCCGCCCCGCACTACGCGCTGGAGGGGTCGATCGCCGTCACCGGATCGCTCATCCAGTGGCTGCGCGACAACCTCGGCATCATCGGCTCGGCGGCAGAGGTCGAAGAGCTGGCCAAGACCGTCGACGACAACGGCGGCGTGTACTTCGTGCCGGCGTTCTCGGGCCTCTTCGCGCCGTACTGGCGTTCGGACGCCCGCGGTGCGCTGGTGGGTCTGACCCGTTACGTCAACAAGGGCCACATCGCCCGCGCGGCGCTCGAGGCCACGGCCTTCCAGACCCGCGAGGTGCTCGACGCGGTCAACGCCGACTCGGGCGTCGACCTGACCGAGCTGAAGGTCGACGGCGGCATGACCGCCAACGACGCTCTCATGCAGTTCCAGGCCGACATCCTCGACGTCCCGGTGGTCCGCCCCGTGGTCGCCGAGACCACGGCGCTCGGCGCGGCCTACGCAGCCGGTCTCGCGGTCGGCTTCTGGGAGACCCTCGACGACCTGCGTCAGAACTGGCAGGAGGACAAGCGCTGGACTCCGAACATCGAGGCCGACGAGCGCGACCGCACCCTGCGCCTCTGGAAGAAGGCCGTCACGAAGACCTTCGACTGGGTCGACGACGACGTGAACTGAGTCCCGACGACGAACGGGCCCGCTCCCCTCGGGGAGCGGGCCCGTTCCGCGTCTCAGGCGGTCGTCCTGTCCATCGACCCCGTCAGCCCGTCCATCGAGCCGAGGAGGCGCGGGTCGGCCGACCGGGGCGGCCTCATGCCGTCTTCGTGGCCGTCACCCACGCGTCGAGCTTGGCGGCGGCCGCGCCCGAGTCGATCGCCTCGGCCGCCACCGCGAGCTGCTCACGGAATCGCACGACGACGGGGCGGTCGCGCTCCGACGGGTCGACGGCGAGCCGGTACGACACCAGACCGGCCGCGGCGTTCAGCAGAACGATGTCGCGCACCGGTCCCGTCTCGCCGGCGAGCACCCGGCGGGCGACGTCGGCGTTGTGCTGAGCGTCGCCGCCGACGAGGTCGGCGATGGCGGCCCGCGGGATGCCGAGCTCGAGCGGATCGAAGTCGTGCTCGGTCACGGAGCCCGAGGAGATCTCCCAGATGTGGCTGTGACCGGTGGTCGTCAGCTCGTCCAGGCCGTCGTCGCCGCGGAACACCAGCGCGGTCGCCCCCCGCGTCTGGAACACGCCGACGATGAGCGGCACCTTGTCGAGCGACGCGACGCCGACGGCGCTCGCCTCGGGGCGTGCCGGGTTGACCAGCGGCCCGAGGAAGTTGAACACCGTGGGCACGCCGATCTCACGTCGGACCTGTGCCGCGTTGCCGAACCCCGGGTGGAACGCCGCGGCGAAGGCGAACGTCATGCCGACCTCCCGGAGGACGTCCGCGACGCGCTCGGCCGACAGGGTCAGGTCGATGCCGAGGGCGGCCAGCACGTCGGACGAGCCGGACGACGAGCTCGCCGCGCGGTTCCCGTGCTTGATGACGGGCACACCGGTCGACGCGACGACCACGGAGGCCATCGTCGACACGTTGACCGTGCCGAACCGGTCGCCACCGGTGCCGACGATGTCGACGGCCAGCGAGTCGACGGGCAGAGGGACGGCGTGGGCGAGCACCGCGTCGCGGAAGCCGACGATCTCGTCGACCGTCTCCCCTTTGGAGCGCAGCGCGACGAGGAACGCGGCCAGCTGAGCGGGAGTCGCCTCGCCGAGCATCACCCGCTCCATCGACCACGTCGCCTCGGTGATCGAGAGGTCCCGACGGGCCAGGAGGGACTCGATGATCGTGGGCCAGGAGAGCTCGTTGGTCATGCCGCAAGGTTAGCGGCGTCCGCCTAGCCCGTCTTATAGCTCGTCGTCAAGAGAAATTCCCGACCCGGGGTTTCCTGCGCAAACCCAGGGGAGGTTTCCAGGCATAATGGACCTCGTGACAAGTACCTCTCTCTCCAGACCTTCCGGGCCGGTCGTCAACCGACCGAGCACCGTCGCCGTCGGCACCATCGTGTGGCTGGGCAGCGAAGTCATGTTCTTCGCGGGTCTGTTCGCGATCTACTTCACGCTGCGAAGCACCTCGCCCGGTCTCTGGGAGTTCGAGACGGCCAAGCTCGACGTGCCGTTCGCCCTCACGAACACCATCATGCTGGTGCTCTCGTCGGTGACCTGCCAGTTCGGCGTGTTCGCAGCCGAGCGCATGCAGTCGCGCCGAACGGGCCGCCTGTTCCAGGTCGGCCAGTGGGGCATGGTCGAGTGGTTCTTCCTCACCTACGCCATGGGCTCGGCGTTCATCTGCCTCCAGGTGTTCGAGTACGCGCACCTCATCTCCGAGCACGTCACCCTCAGCTCCAACGCGTACGGCTCCGCCTTCTACATGACGACCGGCTTCCACGGCGCGCACGTCATCGGCGGTCTCATCGCGTTCCTCCTCACCATCGGCCGGGCGTTCGCCGTCAAGAACTTCGGCCACAAAGAAGCGACGACAGCCATCGTCGTCTCGTACTACTGGCACTTCGTCGACGTGGTGTGGATCGGCCTCTTCATGGTCGTCTACGTCCTCAAATAGGCATTGGATCGTTCACACAGCATGTTCACTCGAACCTCGTCCTCGCGACGCAAGATCAAGACGGGTCGTCGCAGCCCGCTCGCGACCGCGTCCCTCATCCTCGTGGGTCTCCTCACGACCGGTGGCGCGTACGCCCTCTTCTCGTCGACGGCCACCGCCGACGAGAATGTGGCCCCCGTCGCATCGCAGCAGAGCATCGACGAGGGTCAGAAGCTCTTCGCCTCGAACTGCGCGACGTGCCACGGCCTCAGCGCCGCCGGCACGGCCGACGGCCCCAGCCTGATCGGCGTCGGCTCGGCCGCCGTCGACTTCCAGGTCGGCACCGGCCGCATGCCCATGGCGCTCAACGGGCCGCAGGCCGAAGAGAAGCCCACGCAGTTCAGCGACGAGCAGGTCGCCGACATGGCCGCCTACATCGCCTCCCTCGGCCCCGGTCCGAGCATCCCCTCCGAGGAGTACCTCCAGGCCGACGGCGACACCACCAACGGCGCCGAGCTGTTCCGCATCAACTGCGCCATGTGCCACAACGTCGCAGGCGCCGGAGGCGCGTTGACCGAGGGCAAGTTCGCTCCCGCACTCGACGGGGTCGACTCCAACCACATCTACGAGGCCATGCTCACCGGCCCGCAGAACATGCCCGTCTTCAACGACATGAACCTGTCGCCCCAAGACAAGGCCGACATCATCACGTACCTCAAGTACCTGGAGAACAACCCGTCCCCCGGCGGGTTCGAACTCGGAAGCCTCGGCCCCGTAGCCGAGGGTCTGTTCATCTGGATCTTCGGCCTCGGCGGAATCGTCGCCGTGACCATCTGGCTCACTGCCCGATCCAACTAGTCGTTCTCCCGTACTTCACCGAAAGGCAAAACCCATGGCACAGCACGACGACGAGGCCCCCACCGCGGGCTCGGCTGTCGAGAGGCACGAGCCTCGACAGGTGTCGGCCGGCACGGCCGTCGTCACTGCCGACGTCTTCGAGAACCCGGGTGAGCCGCCGCACCGCGACCGTGTCACCGACATCGACCCCAAGGCCGAGAAGCGCGCCGAGCGTCAGGTCAGCGTCTGGTTCTTCCTCTCCATCGTGGGCAGCATCGCCGCAATCGGTGCCTACATCGCCTTCCCGATCACCTCGGGAGACTCGAACTCGGTCCGCCTGAACAACCTGTTCCTCGGTCTCGGCATCGCCCTCGGGCTGATCTCGATCGGCATCGGTGCAGTGCACTGGTCGAAGACGCTGATGCCGGCTCGCGAGATCACCGAGATGCGTCACTCGACGCGTGGCACCGATGAGACCCGCGAGAAGGCCGTCGAGGTCTTCGCACTGGGCAACCAGGAGTCCGGCTTCGGCCGCCGCACGCTCATCCGCAACAGCCTGATCGGCGCCCTCGTGGCCACGCCGCTCCCCGCCGTCGTCCTGTTCCGCGACCTCGCACCCGCCGAAGACCCGAACGAGGTCCTGCGTCACACCCTCTGGGAGGAGGGGACGCACCTCGCGATGGACCCGTCGGGGGCCCGCATCAAAGCCTCCGACATCACGCTCGGTTCCGTGTTCCACGTCATCCCCGAGACCCTCAACGAGTCGGAGCACCTGCTCGAAGAGAAAGCCAAGGCCGCAGTCCTTCTGATGCGCCTCAAGCCGGAAGACCTCAACATTCCGGAAGGACGCGAGGGCTGGCAGTACGACGGCATCGTCGCGTACTCGAAGATCTGCACGCACGTGGGGTGCCCTGTGGCCCTCTACGAGCAGCAGACCCACCACCTGCTCTGCCCCTGCCACCAGTCGACGTTCGACGTGAAGAACAACTGCGAAGTGATCTTCGGACCGGCCAAACGGCCTCTCCCGCAGCTGCCCATCGCAGTCGACGCCGATGGTTACCTCGTCGCGCAGAGCGATTTCCACGAGCCCGTGGGCCCGAGCTACTGGGAGCGCGAAAAGTGATCACCACCACCCCTGCACCGGAGACCGAGACCAAGACGTCGAACACGACGACGACGGTCCCCGCGTTCGCTCCGACGAAGACAAACAAGTTCTTCGGCGCCGCAGCCAACTACGTCGACGAGCGTACGAGCATGTCCGGCCTCGTGAAAGAGGTCGGTCGCAAGATCTTCCCCGACCACTGGTCGTTCATGCTCGGCGAGGTCGCGCTGTACTCGTTCGTCGTGATCCTGCTCTCGGGCACGTTCCTGACGTTCTTCTTCCAGCCGTCCATGGCCGAGGTCAACTACAACGGCTCGTACGTCCCCCTCAAGGGCTTGAACATGTCGGCGGCGATGGCCTCGACGCTCGACATCTCGTTCGACATCCGCGGTGGGCTCCTCTTCCGTCAGATCCACCACTGGGCGGCGCTGCTCTTCGTCGCGGCGATCATGCTGCACATGCTCCGCGTGTACTTCACCGGTGCGTTCCGCAAGCCCCGCGAGATCAACTGGGTCGTCGGCTTCACGCTCTGGGTCCTCGCGATGGCCGAGGGCTTCACCGGCTACTCGCTCCCCGACGACCTGCTCTCCGGTAACGGCGCTCGGATCATCGACGGCATGGTGAAGGGCATCCCCGTCATCGGCGTGTGGATCTCGTACCTGCTGTTCGGCGGAGAGTTCCCTGGCACCGACATGGTGGCGCGCTTCTACTCGCTGCACATCATGCTCCTGCCCGCGCTCCTCATCGCCCTGCTCGGCGTCCACCTCCTGCTGCTGATCATCAACAAGCACACGCAGTGGGCCGGCCCCGGCAAGACCAACGAGAACGTCGTCGGCGTCCCGGTCATGCCGGTGTTCGCCGCCAAGGCCGGTGGGTTCTTCTTCATCGTCTTCGGCGTGATCGTCTTGATCGCCTCTCTGTTCACGATCAACCCGATCTGGAACTACGGTCCGTACGACCCCTCCCCCGTGTCCGCCGGTACCCAGCCCGACTGGTACATCGGATTCGCCGACGGTGCGCTCCGACTGGTGCCCCCGCACTGGGAGTTCGTGGCCTGGGGCTACACCGTCTCGATGAACATCCTGGCGCCCATCGGCGTCCTGGTCATCTTCATCCTGGCTGTCCTGCTCTACCCGTTCCTCGAGGCCTGGGTCACCGGTGACAAGCGCGAGCACCACATCCTCGACCGTCCTCGCAATGCTCCCACGCGTACAGCGATCGGTGCCGCCGGCATCGTCGTCTACGCGAGCCTGTGGGCCGCGGCCAGCTCGGACCTGATGGCGACGCACTTCCATCTGTCCCTGAACTACGTGATCCACACCGTGCAGGCCTGTCTGATCCTCGGACCATTCATCGCCTTCTGGATCACGAAGCGGGTCTGCCTGGGTCTGCAGAAGAAGGATCGCGAGATCGCGCTGCACGGTTACGAGTCGGGACGCATCGTCCGTCTCCCCGGCGGCGAGTACGTCGAGGTCCACGAGCAGCTCGACGAGTACGAGCGCTGGCGTCTGCTCAACTTCACCGAGTACGAGCCCCTGATGATCCGTCCCAACGCCAACGGTCAGATTACGCCGGTGCAGCGTCTGCGGGCATCGATGTCGTCGTTCTTCTTCGAAGACCGCATCGCCCCGGTGAAGCGTTCCGAGATCGAGGCACCGCACAACGACGGTCACTGACCCGAGTCGTTCTGAGGCCCGACCACCCCCGCGGTGGTCGGGCCTCAGTCGTTCATCCTGGGAATCCGGACTCGGACGGCGAGCACCGACTCCGAGACGAGACGACGCGAGACGAGACAACCGGACGGTGTTGCGGCGACGTGGCCACTAGGCGACGCCCCATGAGTTCAGTGCACCGTCTGATAGGACCGAGACCGCTACGAGCTCACGTGCCCCCGGGTGGCTGTGCGGTTCGCCGCAGCTTCCGCAAAAGCCCGGTCGGCCTTGGGCAGCACCCTCTGACGCGCTGCCGCCCCTTTCCGCCTGCCTATGTCGTGCTTCGGCCGGTGGTGCCGGTCATTGGCGAGCATTGGGCAGCCGTCACGAGGCCTCTCGAGGGCGGACAGGGGATCTGCGTGGCGATGACTGATGGTCGCGGTCAACCCGCCAGGAGATGCAGCCGTTCCGCGTGACCCAGATCTGACGGCCGGCCTCGGTCGTACTGTCGACCAGCAGTCGGTGGCAGAGGGGCTGGGCTGTGCTGTGCTCTGCCTTGATGATGAGGCACCGAGAATGGGGCAGCAGGGCCAGCCGTTCACCAGCACGATGAGATGCGCGGGGTCTCTCGGCAGGCGGTGTGCGCCGTCCATGACGACAACCAGTCCGCATCGACGACCCGTTCCGTTCGTCGATCTGGCCGATATCGGTCGAATGCGTGCCCTACAGGTCGATCTCGAATTTGAGCCGTACTCGACGCACCAGCCACTCCCCCGCGTGAGGACGTTCTGCGCCCGAGAGCACCCCGTTCGCCGGCTTCCACGCCACCAACCCCTCAAGGACGCGAGAAGACGCCAACTGGCAGTCGCGTGCCGGCTCTTGGGCAGGCACCAGAAGCTGCCCGCCGATCGATGGTTGCCTCAGACTGCCGCAGCGGCCCTGTCGTCGCATGCGACGTGGCGGTCCGACTTCCAGTCCTTTTCTGTCACTCCGCACGGTTAAACCACGAACGGCGCCCACTTTGTGGACGCCGTTCAGATGGAGCAGATAGATCAGTGGACGAAGTTACCCCGGTAGTACTCGTAGACCCAGCCGACCAGAGCGACCGCAACGAGAGCGCCGCCGATGTAGATGATCCACATGCCGACCGCGAAGGCCAGGAAGATCAGGCCACAGGCGAAGGCCAGGATGATCGGCCACCACGACCACGGGCTGAAGTGCCCCAGCTCAGGATCGCCGTCGTCGATGTTGGCATCGAGACGGTCTTCCGCGAGCTCCCCACCCTGAGCCTTGTGCGACCGGCTCATGTAGAAGGCGAGGAACACGCTGAGCATGCCTGCCAGAGGGATGGCGACGGTACCGGCCCACTCCACTTGACCGGTGTCGATGAGGTTCCAGACCGTGTAGACGGCGCCCATCGCGAAGAAAAAGATCGCGAGGATCCAGAAAAGCGTTGCGTTGGTCTTCATCGGGGCCTACTTCACCTTGTCGCTGGCTGCATCGTACGTCGGAGCGTCCGGGGCGTCCTTCACCGGGCCGATGCCGACGGGCAGGCCGGCCTCGGGGTGGTTCAGGTCGAACGCCGGGGACTCCGAGCGGATGCGGGGAATGGAGGTGAAGTTGTGACGCGGCGGCGGGCAGGACGTGGCCCACTCGAGCGATCGCGAGTAACCCCAGGGGTCGTTCACCTCGACCTTGGGAGCGCGACGCGCCGTGATGTACACGTTGTAGAGGAACGGCAGGATCGAGACACCGAGCAGCATGGCTCCGATCGTCGAGAGCTGGTTCATCCAGGTGAAGTGGTCTTCAGGCTGGTACGTCGCGTAACGACGGGGCATGCCCATCACGCCGAGCCAGTGCTGGATGAGGAACGTCGTGTGGAACCCGACGAAGAGCATCCAGAAGTGGATCTTGCCGAGACGCTCGTTGAGCATCTTGCCGGTCATCTTCGGCCACCAGAAGTAGAAGCCGGAGAACATGGCGAAGACGACCGTCCCGAAGACGACGTAGTGGAAGTGGGCCACGACGAAGTAGGTGTCCGAGACGTGGAAGTCGAGGGGCGGCGACGCGAGGATGACCCCCGTCAGACCACCGAACGTGAACGTGATGAGGAACCCGATGGCCCACAGCATGGGTGTCTCGAACGTGACCGAACCGCGCCACATCGTGCCGATCCAGTTGAAGATCTTCACACCGGTCGGGACCGCGATGAGCATGGTCATCAGCGAGAAGAACGGCAGCAGGACCGAGCCGGTCACGTACATGTGGTGAGCCCACACGGTGACGGAGAGAGCAGCGATCGAGATCGTTGCGTAGACGAGCGTCTTGTAGCCGAAGATCGGCTTGCGGCTGAAGACCGGGAGCACCTCGCTGATGATGCCGAAGAACGGCAGGGCGATGATGTAGACCTCGGGGTGCCCGAAGAACCAGAACAGGTGCTGCCAGAGGATGGCTCCACCGTTGGCCGGGTTGAACACCTGCGCGTCGAAAACGCGGTCGAAGCCGAGCCCGAACAGGGCCGCAGCCAGCACGGGGAACGCCATGATCACGAGGATCGCCGTGATGAGCGTGTTCCAGGTGAAGATCGGCATGCGCCACATGGTCATGCCGGGCGCGCGCATCGTGACGATGGTCGTGATGAAGTTGACAGCACCCAGGATCGTGCTGAAACCGGTCATACCGAGACCGAACACCCAGAGGTTTCCACCTAGGCCTGGCGAGAACGTCGTATCCGACAATGGCGCGTAGGCGAACCAGCCGAACGACGCGGCGCCCTGGGGGGTGAGGAACCCGGCGACGGCGATGAGGGAGCCGAAGAGGTAGAGCCAGAAGGCGAAGCCGTTGAGTCGCGGGAAGGCGACGTCGGGAGCACCGATCTGCAGCGGCATCAGCACGTTGGCGAAGCCCGAGAACAGGGGCGTCGCGAACATGAGCAGCATGATCGTGCCGTGCATGGTGAAGAGCTGGTTGTACTGCTCTTTGGTCTGGATGACGTCGAGACCCGGGGCGAACAGCTGCGCCCGGATGATCAGCGCCATGACTCCGCCGAGGCAGAAGAACAGGAAGGACGCGATCAGGTACATGTACCCGATGGTCTTGTGGTCGGTGGACGTGATCCACGTCACGACGACATTGCCCTTGCGTCCGACCTTCGAGGCACCGAAGTTCGGGCCGGAGGAGGATGTTCCGCCGGTGGGGCGGGTGGCGGTGGCTGAGCTCATCGACCGTGCCTTACTTCTCGGAGTCTTCGGTGCCGGCGGCCACAGGGGCCTCGTTGTCCGGCTGGTTGGTGTTGGTGTTGTACTCGTCGCCGAGCAGACCCGTGTTGCCGTCGTCCGCGAGCGTCTGCAGGTAGGCGTCGTACTCGGACTGGCTGACGACCTTGACGTTAAACAGCATCAGGGAGTGGTACTCGCCGCAGAGCTCGGCGCACTTGCCGGTGAAGGTGCCCTCTTTCTCGGGCGTGAAGTACATGTAGTTGGTCTTGCCGGGGATCGTGTCCTTCTTGTACAGGAAGTCGACGACCCAGAAGGAGTGCGCGACGTCCCGCGACTTGAGCTCGATCTCGACGGACTTGCCGACGGGCAGGTAGAGCACGGGGAGCTGGTCTTCGTCGACCGTTCCGTCCGCCTCCTCCTGGGCCTGGATGCCCTGGTAGTAGGTGCTCTCGTCTTCGTTCTGCTGATCGATGTAGTTGAAGTCCCAGGCCCAGCGCTTGGCGTAGACGTCGATCTTGACGTCCGGGCTCGCGGTCGGCGCCTCGATGGCGGCCTGGTCGCGAGCGGTGAAGGCGAAGAATCCGAGCACCAGGATGAGCGGGACGACCGTGTAGAAGATCTCGACCGGGAGGTTGTACCGCAGCTGCACGGGGAGGCCGGTCTGGCCCTTGCGTCGGCGGTAGGCGATCGACGCCCAGATGACGAGACCCCACACGATGAACCCGACGATGAGGAGGACGATCCACGACGTGACCCAGAGGCCGATGATGCTGTCGACGTGGTTCGTGGTGCCCGGCTCGGTCGGCAGCCAACCCTGCAGCTGGTCTTGCGTGCAGCCTGCGAGGACGAGGGCCATGACGGCTGCCACGGGAATGGCGGCCCAACGATTACGGCGGTGAGAACGCACTGTTACCTCTCGGATGACGCGACTTCGGGGGGTGCTCCCAGTCTGGACGGGGACTTCCCTAGCCTACTCGCAGGTTGCACCGACCTCAGTACACAGCACGCCGCAATGTTCGACGCCGAACCATTAACCGCCTGTCGGGGACCACCCCGGAGGGCGGCCCCCGACGAGGAGCGGTGACGGGTCGAGCGTCAGTGGAAGCTGTCGCCGCAGGCGCAGCTCCCTTGGGCGTTCGGGTTGTCGATCGTGAAGCCCTGCTTCTGGATGGTGTCCTCGAAGTCGATGGCGGCGCCGTCGAGGTACGGCACGCTCATCTTGTCGACGACGACCTCGACACCGTCGTAGTCGACGGTCGCGTCGTTCTCGAGCAGGCGCTCGTCGAAGTAGAGCTGGTAGATCAGACCGGAGCAGCCACCGGGCTGGACGGCGACACGGAGACGCAGGTCGTCTCGCCCCTCCTGCATCAGGAGGCTCTTGACCTTTCCGGCTGCGGTATCGGTGAGCTTGACGCCGTGGGCGGGCGTCTCGGTCGAAACGGCCGTCTCGACGACGGGGGTCGCGGTGTCGGTCATGGAGCCTCCTTCAAGCGGGTGCGAGTGCTCTGCACTCCTCGTCGACCAGTGTAAGCAGCGGACCCGGGGATTTGTTCCCCCGGGTCGATGATCCGGTCAGCGGATCTCGGCGTCGAGTCGTGCGATGAGGATGGCCTCCGTGAGGATGGCCTTCTGGAGCACCCCGAGATGCTGCGACTCATTGGGGCTGTGCGCGCGGGTGTCGGGGTCTTCGACGCCGGTCACCAGGATCTCCGCGTGCGGGAAGGTCTTCACGAGGTCGGCGATGAACGGGATCGAGCCTCCGATGCCGGTCTGGACCGGCGCCTCGCCCCAGCCCTCGGTCATCGCCACGGTCACGTCGGCGATCGCCGGCCCGCTCGTGTCGACGAGGAACGGGTCCCCCGTGTCGACGTCGTCGATCGAGACATGCGCACCGAACGGCGGGTCCGTCAGCAGGTGCTCGCGCAGCGCCTCGTAGGCCTCGGCCGCGGGCTGCCCCGGGGCGACGCGCGCGCTGATGCGGACGGACACCTCGGGCGAGAGCGTGTTGGAGGCGTTCGCGACGGTCGGAGCATCGATCCCCGTGACGGTGATCGACGGCTGCGACCACACCCGGCTCAGGAGGGGGCCGTGTCCGATCGTCCGGACGCCCTCGAGAAGGCCGGACTCCTCCCGGAGGGTCTCCTCCGACTGCTCGGGGTGCTGCGCGTCGCGGCTGCGGAGACCGGCGACGGCCACGCCGCCGTCGTCGTCGTGGAGCGAGGCCAGGAGGCGCACCATCGCCATCATGGCGTCCGGGACGACACCGCCGAGCATCCCCGAATGCGAGGCGTGGGCGAGGGTGCGGACCGTGAGTCGGAATGTCACATTGCCCCGGAGCCCCACGGTGATGGCCGGGACGGTGGTGCTCCAGTTGTCGGAGTCGGCCACCACGATCACGTCTGCGGCCAGCTGGTCGCGGTGCTGCGCCAGGAAGTCCGCGAACGACCTCGAGCCGAACTCCTCCTCGCCCTCGATGAACAGGGCAACGCCCACGCCGAGGTCGTCGCCGACGACCTCGCGGACGGCACGGAGCGCGGCGACGTGGGTCATGACGCCGGCCTTGTCATCGGACGCACCGCGACCGTAGAGGCGGTCGCCCTTCAGCGTGGGCTCGAAGGGCGGAGTGTCCCAGTGCGCGTCGTCCCCCTGGGGTTGGACGTCGTGGTGCGCGTACAGCAGGACGGTCTTCTTGCCGTCGCGCGCCTCCCGACGGGCCAGGACGGCAGGCTGACCGGTCGCGCCGGTGTCGCCGATCGGAGCCCGGCTGACCGTCACCTCGTCGAAGAGGCCCGTCTCGCGGACCAGCTGGGCGACGGCCTCGGCGCTCTCCGCGACGTGGGCGGGGTCGAAGGCGTCCCACGAGACGGAGGGGATGCGCACGAGCGACGAGAGATCGGCGATCGTCGATGGGAGCCCGGCGTGCACGGCCTCCGCGAGTTCGCTGACAGTACGAGGGTCGGTCGGTCGGACGGGGTGCTGCGAGTCGGTCATGCAGGTAATCTTAGGAACTCGTTCAACCCCGAGGAATATCCGTGGCCAAGGCAGAAGACAAGACCGACTCGTCGACGCAGGTCGTCGACCCCGAATCGACGACGATCGGCAAGGGTCGCCCGACGCCGACCAGGCGCGAGCGCGAGGAGGCGAACCGACGTCCTCTGGTCGCCACCGGCAAGGAGGCGCAGAAGGCCCAGCGGGCCCGCCTCGCCGAGGTACGCGAGCGGCAGCGTGTGGGTATGGCCAACGGCGAGGAGAAGTTCCTCCCCGAACGCGACAAGGGCCCGCAGCGCAAGTTCATCCGCGACTACGTCGACGCGCGGTACAGCGTCGGCGAGGCGATGATCCCGATCATGGTGCTCGTCATCGTGATGAGCATCATCCAGGTGGCCGCCATCCAGATGATCACCCTCTTCGTCCTCTGGGGCTTCTTCATCGTCGCCGTGATCGACTGCCTCGTGGTGGGTCGCCTGGTCACGTCGAAGCTCACCGAGAAGTACGGTGCCGGCAACGTCCAGCGGGGCAACAAGTGGTACGCCGCCATGCGGGCCATGCAGATGAAGCCCATGCGCATGCCGAAGCCGCAGATCAAGCGCGGTCAGTACCCGACGGTCTGACGCCTCTCCGACTCCACGACGCCGCCCCTCCTCTCGATGAGAATCGAGAGGAGGGGCGGCGTCGTCGTGCGGGGCCGTGACGGCCGATCAGGCGACCGACGGTCCGATCACGCCCACGTCAACGACGGGAGCGGAGCCTGCGGAGGCCCCGGTTGATCTGACGGGCCCAGAGCGGACCCCGGTAGAGGAACGCGGTGTACCCCTGGACCAGAGTCGCACCGGCGCGCAGCCGTTCGTCGACGTCGGCGGCGGAGGTGACTCCCCCGACGGAGATGATGCAGGTGCCCTCGGGCACGGCGTCGACGAGCAGTCGCAGCACCTCGAGCGAACGTGCCGCCAGGGGCGCACCGGAGAGCCCCCCGGCACCGGCCGCCTCGACCACGCTCGCGTCGGTCTCGAGCCCCTCGCGCGACAGCGTCGTGTTCGTGGCGATCACCCCCGCCAGCCCCAGGTCGCCGACGAGTCGGCCGATCGTGCGGATGCCCTCGTCGTCGAGGTCGGGCGCGATCTTCACCAGGACGGGAGTCGACCCTGCTGCCTCGGCGACCGCGCTGAGCAGCGGGCCCAGTCGATCCAGCTCTTGGAGCCCCCGGAGGCCCGGCGTGTTGGGCGAGCTGACGTTGACCGCCAGGTAGTCCGCCAACGGCGCGAGGAGCCTCGTGCTGACCAGGTAGTCGTCGACCGCGTCGTCCACGTCGACGACACGGCTCTTGCCGATGTTCACCCCGACGACCGGACGGCGGGAGGCGCTCCGTGCCTTCGCGAGCTCCGTCGCGGCCTGCTGCGCGCCTCCGTTGTTGAACCCCATGCGGTTGACGACCGCCAGGTCGGGGACGAGCCGGAAGAGCCGAGGGCGCTCGTTGCCGGGTTGCGGCCGGGCGGTGATGGTGCCGACCTCGACGTGCCCGAAGCCGAGCGCTCCGAGCCCGGCGATGCCCCGGGCGTCTTTGTCGAAGCCCGCCGCGACGCCGAACGGGGAGTCGAAGTGGAGACCCAGCGCCGAGACGGCCAGCGACGGGTGCGGCGCGGTGAACCGCCTCGCGAGCGGCGCGAGTCCGAGCCGGGGGACGGCGCGGATGACCCGGAACGCCAGGTGGTGCGCGTCTTCGGGGTCGAGCTTCGACAGGACGAGATCGAACAGGAGCCGGTACGGGGTCGTCATTCGTCGACCGATCGGGTCGAGCGGGGCCGCCCGGCGTGCTCTTCGCGCAGCGTCGCGATCGAGGCCTCGAAGTCGTCGAGCGAGTCGAACGCCTGGTAGACGCTGGCGAACCGCAGGTAGGCCACCTCGTCGAGCTCTCGCAGCGGGGGCAGGATCGCCAGGCCGATGTCGTTGGCTTCGATCTGCGACGTGCCGCTGGCGCGGACGGCCTCCTCGACCCGCTGGGCCAGGACGGCCAGGTCACCGTCGGTCACGGGTCGACCCTGGCAGGCCTTGCGCACGCCGGAGATGATCTTCTCGCGGCTGAACGGCTCGAGCACCCCGTTGCGCTTCACGACGTTGAGGCTGGCCGTCTCGGTCGTGCTGAAACGCCGACTGCAGTGCGGGCACTGGCGGCGTCGCCGGATGGACGTGCCGTCGTCGCTGGTGCGCGAGTCGACGACGCGGGAATCGGGATGACGGCAGAAGGGACAGAACATGGTGCCCTCAGCGTACTGGGAGCAGGGGCCTCCCCTGTCGAGGGGAGGAACCGGCGGCGCGGGTCAGGGGCGTCGGATGCGTGCCGCCACGGCCTCGCCGTGCGCGGGCAGGAGCTCGGCGCGCGACAGGGCGACGAGGCGGTCGGCGACGACGGCCAGGGCCGACTCGTCGTAGCGGACGATCTGCTGCGGACGCAGGAACGTGTAGGCGCCCAGACCCGACGAGAATCGCGCCTGCCCGCCGGTAGGGAGGACGTGGTTCGAGCCCGCGAGGTAGTCGCCGAGACTGACCGGCGTGCTGCTCCCGACGAAGACGGCGCCCGCGCTCGTGATCGACCGCAGCACGGACTCGTCGTCGCGGGTCTGGATCTCGAGGTGCTCGGGGCCGTAGGCGTTGCTGAAGGCGACGGCGGCCGTCATGTCGTCGACGATGACGAGGGCCGACTGCCGCCCGGCGAGTGCCACCCGGACCCTCTCGGCGCTCATCGTCAGGGGCACCAGACGCTCGAGCTCGCGCTGCACCTCGTCGACGAGGTCGGCGGAGTCGGTGACGAGGACGGCGGCGGCCTCCTCGTCGTGCTCGGCCTGACTGATGAGGTCGACGGCGACGAGCACAGGGTCGGCCGAGCCGTCGGCGATGACGAGGATCTCGGTGGCGCCGGCGACGGCGTCGATCCCGACGTGGCCGCGGACGATCTGCTTGGCCGCCGCGACGAAGTTGTTGCCCGGCCCGGTGATGACCTGGACCGGCTCGAGGCCGATCTCGGGAACGCCGTAGGCCAACGCGCCGATCGACCCCGCCCCGCCCATGGCGTAGACCTCGTCGACGCCGAGCAGCCCTGCGGCGCCGAGGATGACCGGGTGGACCCCGCCGCCGAACTCGCGCTGGGCGGGACTCACCACCGCGATCGACTCGACGCCCGCGACCTGGGCCGGCACGACGTTCATGACGACGCTCGAGGGGTAGACGGCCTTGCCGCCGGGCACGTACACGCCGGCGCGGGTCACGGGCTGCCAGCGCTGCTCGATGACGGCGCCGTCGGCGGGCCGGGTCACCGTGCCCGCCGGGATCTGCGCCCGACTGCCCTCGGTGACGCGGGCGATGGACTCCTCGAGCGCCTCGCGCACGAGCGGATCGAGCCCCGCGACGGCGGCGGCGATCTCGTCGGCCGACACCCGGAACGTCTCGGTGCGGACGCCGTCGAAGCGCTCGGCCTGATCGCGCAGCGCGTCGGCGCCCCGTTCTCGGACATCGGCGACGAGGCGCGCCGCGGCCTCCGAGGCGGTGCTGACGTCCGCCCGCGCACGGGGTACGAGGTCGAGGAGGTCGGCGTGGGTAGGGTGTGTTCCGCGGAGGTCTGTGGTCTGGATCATGACCGCCCCAGCCTAGTCATGGTGCCGCCTCGAGGTCCTGAGGGCACCGCCGGAGACGACGCTCGAAGCCGAGGAGGCGCACCCCTGTCATGACGGAGCCCCAGCAGGCGGACCCCCGCCCCGCCCAATCGCCGGGCGAGGACGTCCTCGCCTTCCGCGAGGCCTTCCGCCGCCACGCCGCCGGGGTCGCCATCGTGACGACCCGCGCGTCCGACGGGAGCCCGGTGGGTTTCACCGCCACCTCCCTGGCCTCTCTGGCCGCGAGTCCCCCGTTGGCGACCTTCAACATGGCCCGCACGGCCAGCTCCTGGCGTGCGGTGTCCGAGGTCGAGGATGTGATCGTGCATCTGCTCGGCGCGCGGAACGAGCAGGCTGCTCGGCGCATGGCGGGGCCGGCGGCGATGCGCTTCGCGGACGACGACGACTGGCTCGTGGGGCCCGGTGGACTCCCACTGATGCGGGGCGTCACGGCCTGGTTCAGCGGTCGCATCGTCGAGCGACTCCCTGTCGAGGGCAACGCCGTCGTCGTGGTCCGTGTCGAAGGCGGCGGAACGGGTCTCGACGACGACGCCCTGCTCTACCACGACCGCCGATACCTCACACCCGGCCGGCCGGTCGACCAGTAGGACCGGGCCACCGTTCGACCGACCGACCGGTGGCCCGGTTCAGACCAGGCAGCCCGGGCCGAGCAGGCTCTTCAGCTCGCCGAACAGGTCGGCCGTGATGTCGACCGGCATGGGGATCTCGAAGGTGCGCGCGTTGTCGCCCTTGAGCAGACGGAGGCGCACCTCCGTGCCCCCGGAGTGGCGCCCGAGCACCGCGGCCAGCTCCGTCACCGTGTCGGTGGTCGCACGGTACTCGGGCATCTGCAGCACGAGGGGCCCGTGGTTGACGCCGGCGCCGAGATCGGGGCTGAACATGCTGACCGCGTGAAGGTTCATGCCGTCGTCGCGGAGGCTGACCCGGCCTTTGAGGACGATGATGGAGTCGCCGACGAGCGTCGGGCCGAACTCCTGATAGGTCTTGCCCAGGAACATCGCGGTGATCTCACCGCCGAAGTCCTCGACGGTGATGATGCCGTACGGGTTGCCGCTGTTGCGCGCGACCCGGTGCTGCACGCTCGTGATCAGCCCCGCGATGGTGACGGTCTCGCCGTCCATCGAGGCGTCGCTCGCCAGAAGATCCGTGACCGTCGTCTGGGCGTGCTTCGCCAAGGGCAGCTCGAGCCCGGCCAACGGGTGGTCCGACACGTAGAGACCCAGCATGTCGCGCTCGAAGGCGAGCTTGTCGCGCTTCGACCACTCCGGTCGCTCGGGCACCTGCTGCACGTCGGCCGGCTCGTCCCACAGGCTGTCGAAGTCGAAGCCGACCTGGCCGTTCGCCTCGGCGCGCTTCTCGCTGACCGCCGCCTCGACCGCCGACTCGTGGACCTCGACCAGCGCCCGTCGAGTCGAGCCCAGGGTGTCGAAGGCTCCGGCCTTGACCAGCGACTCGACCGTGCGCTTGTTCGTCACCGGCAGCGGCACCTTGCGCAGGAAGTCGTGGAACGTGGTGAACGCGCCCTCCTTCTGGCGGGCGGCGATGATGTGATCGACGACGTTGAACCCCACGTTGCGCACGGCGCCCATGCCGAAGCGGATGTCATCGCCGACGGCGGCGAAGAACCCGATCGACTCGTTGACGTCCGGTGGTAGCACCTTGATGCCCATCCGCCGGCACTCGTTCAGATAGAGACCGAGCTTGTCGCGCGAGTCGCCGACGCTCGTCAGCAGCGCGGCCATGTACTCGGCGGGGTAGTGCGCCTTCAGATAGGCCGTCCAGTACGAGACGACGCCGTAGGCCGCCGAGTGCGCCTTGTTGAACGCGTAGTCGGAGAACGGCAGCAGGATGTCCCAGATCTTCTGCACGGCCTCCGGCGAGTAGCCGTTGTCGGCCATGCCCTGCGAGAAGCCCGCGAACTGCTTGTCCAGTTCGGACTTCTTCTTCTTGCCCATCGCGCGCCGCAGGATGTCGGCCTGACCGAGCGAGAAGCCGGCGAGCTTCTGCGCGACGCTCATCACCTGCTCCTGGTAGATGATCAGACCGTAGGTGCCGCCGAGGACCTCGGACAGGGGCTCTTCCAGCTCGGGGTGGATGGCCGTGATCTCTTGCAGCCCGTTCTTGCGAAGGGCGTAGTTCGTGTGCGAGTTCGCACCCATGGGTCCCGGTCGGTACAGCGCGATGACGGCCGAGATGTCCTCGAAGTTGTCGGGCTTCATCAGGCGGAGCAGACCGCGCATCGGCCCGCCGTCGAGCTGGAAGACGCCCAGGGTGTCGCCCGAGGCGAGGAGCTCGTAGGCGCCGGCGTCGTCGAGCTCGAGGTCTTCGAGCACCAGGTCGAAGTCGCGGTTCGTCTTGATGTTGTCGAGGGCGTCGTTGATGATCGTGAGGTTCCGCAACCCCAGGAAGTCCATCTTGATCAGACCGAGCGACTCGCAGGCGGGGTAGTCGAACTGCGTGACGATCTGACCGTCCTGCTCGCGCTTCATGATGGGGATGATGTCGAGCAGCGGATCGCTCGACATGATGACACCGGCGGCGTGGACGCCCCACTGCCGCTTCAGGCCCTCGAGTCCGAGTGCCGTGTCGAAGACCGTGCGCGCCTCCGGATCGGACTCCACGACCGCACGGATGTCGCCCGCTTCTTTGTACCGGTCGTGCTGCTTGTCGA
Organism: Frigoribacterium sp. CFBP9030; assembly: GCF_034045195.1. Classification (NCBI taxonomy): domain Bacteria; kingdom Bacillati; phylum Actinomycetota; class Actinomycetes; order Micrococcales; family Microbacteriaceae; genus Frigoribacterium; species Frigoribacterium sp. CFBP9030. The sequence goes on along the minus strand of NZ_JAXCWG010000002.1, from coordinate 176,874 downwards.
AGATGCCGGTGAGCGGGATGTCCTTGCCCATGATGGCCGGAGGCATGGCCTTCGTGAGCTTCTCGCCCATCCCGAACGGGAATCCCAGCACCCGCGAGCTGTCTTTCAGCGCCTGCTTGGCCTTGATGGTGCCGTACGTGACGATCTGCGCCACCCGCTCGTCGCCGTACTTCTCGGTGACGTACTGGATGACCTCGCCCCGGCGACGGTCGTCGAAGTCGACGTCGAAGTCGGGCATCGAGACGCGGTCGGGGTTGAGGAACCGCTCGAAGATGAGGCCGTGCCGCAGCGGGTCGAGGTCGGTGATGCGCATGGCGTAGGCCGCCATCGAACCGGCGCCCGAGCCTCGACCCGGCCCGACGCGGATGCCGTTCTCCTTCGACCAGTTGATGAAGTCGGCGACGACGAGGAAGTACCCGGGGAACCCCATGCCGGCGATGACGCCGATCTCGTACTCCGCCTGCTTGCGGACGTCGTCGGGGATCCCGTTCGGGTAGCGGTAGACGAGGCCCTTCTCGACCTCTTTGATGAACCAGGTCTCTTCCGTCTCACCCTCGGGCACGGGGTAGCGCGGCATGTAGTTCGCGGAGGTGTTGAACTGCACGTCGCATCGCTCGGCGATGAGCAGCGTGTTGTCGCAGGCCTCGGGGTGGTCGCGGAACAGGTGACGCATCTGCTGGGCGGTCTTGAGGTAGAACTCGTCGGCGTCGAACTTGAAGCGGTTCGGGTCGTTCAGCGTCGAGCCGGACTGCACGCACAGCAGCGCCGCATGACTCGTCGCATCGTGCTCGTGGGTGTAGTGCAGGTCGTTCGTCGCCACGAGGGGCAGATCGAGGTCTTTCGCCAGTCTGAGCAGATCGCCCATGATCCGCCGCTCGATGCCGAGACCGTGGTCCATGATCTCGGCGAAGTAGTTCTCACGCCCGAAGATGTCGCGGAAGTCGGAGGCGGCCTTGACGGCCTCGTCGTACTGACCCAGTCGAAGGCGGGTCTGCACCTCGCCGCTCGGGCAGCCCGTGGTGGCGATCAGCCCCTTGCCGTACTGGGACAGCAGCTCGCGGTCCATGCGGGGCTTGAAGTAGTACCCCTCGAGCGACGCCCTCGACGACAACCGGAAGAGGTTGTGCATGCCCCCGGTGTTCTCGGCCAGCAGGGTCATGTGCGTGTACGCGCCGGCGCCCGAGACGTCGTCACGACCGCCGTCGCCCCAGCGCACCCGCGTCTTGTCGCTGCGGTGCGTGCCGGGTGTGATGTAGGCCTCGGTGCCGATGATCGGCTTCACGCCGGCGTCGGTCGCGGACTTCCAGAATTCGAAGGCGCCGAACACGTTGCCGTGGTCGGTGACCGCCACGGCGGGCATGCCCTGCGCGGCGGCCTCCGTGACCAGCGGTGTGACCCTCGCGGCACCGTCGAGCATCGAGTACTCGCTGTGGACGTGCAGGTGGACGAATGAGTCGTTGCTCGAGGCCAAGAGGCTCCCCGTCTGATGGTGGATCTGACTGCTGGAGGAACAGCCTAACTCTCACCGAGGACATCGAGCGCGTGTCGAAGATCGGCGGGATGGTCGGACCGGTAGACGACCTGCTCGCCCGTGCCCGGGTGCCGGAATCCGAGACTCACGGCGTGCAGCCACTGCCGGGTCAGCCCGAGCTTGGCGGACAGCGTCGGGTCGGCCCCGTACGTCGTGTCGCCCACGCAGGGGTGGCGCTGCGCCGACATGTGCACGCGGATCTGGTGCGTCCGCCCGGTCTCGAGATGGATCTCGAGCAGGGAGGCCGAGGGGAAGGCCTCGACGGTCTCGTAGTGCGTGACGGAGGGCTTCCCGTCGACGACGACGGCGAACTTCCAGTCCGACGACGGATGACGGCCGATCGGAGCGTCGATCGTCCCGGTCAGGGGATCGGGGTGCCCCTGCACGACGGCGTTGTAGATCTTGTCGACCGTCCGCTCGCGGAAGGCCTGCTTCAGCACGGTGTAGGCGCGCTCCGTCTTGGCTACCACCATGAGACCGCTGGTGCCCACGTCGAGTCGGTGGACGATCCCCGCCCGTTCGGCGGCGCCCGAGGTCGCGATGGCGAAACCCGCGGCCGCGAGACCGCCGAGCACGGTCGGACCCGTCCAGCCGACGGACGGATGGGCGGCGACCCCCACGGGCTTGTCGACCACGACGATCTCGTCGTCGTCGTGGACGATGCCCATGCCGGGCACGTCGAGTGCGACGATCGAGGGGCCCTCTCTCGGGGTCCACTCGACCTCGAGCCATGAGCCCGCCTCGAGCCGGTCGGACTTGCCGACCGTTCGGGAGTCGACGGTCACGCCTCCGGCGCTCACGACCTCGACGGCGAACGTCCGGCTGAAGCCGAGCAGCTTGGCCAGGGCCGCATCGACCCTCTCGCCTGCCAGACCGTCGGGCACGGGCAGCGAACGGTACTCGCTCACGAGCGGTCCACCGGGGCGTCGACAGGAGGCGCGGTGCCGGTCGACGCGGCGTCCTCCGCCTCGCGATCGAGCTCGCGCTGTCTCTTCTTCGAGAGCACACGGGTGCCGTCGAGGTTGACCCCGAGGAGGGTCAGCAGCAGCAGCAGGCCCATGCTCGACACGATGAAGATGTCGGCGACGTTGAAGATGGCCGGCAGGAGGTCCGGGAAGTACAGGAAGTCGATCACGTGCCCCATGCCGAACGACGGTTCGCGGAAGAGACGGTCGGTGAGGTTGCCGAGCGTGCCGCCGAGGAGCATGCCGAGCATGACGGCCCAGGCGCTCGAGCGGATGCGACGGGCGAAGACGATGATCGCCACGACGACCGCCGCGGCGGCGAGGGAGAAGATCCAGGTGGAACCGCTGGCGAGAGAGAACGCCGCGCCCGGGTTCTTGACGAAGTGGAGCTGGAAGAAGGTGCCGACGACGTCGATTGTGCTGCCCTCGGTCATCGTCGTGGTCACGAGGTGCTTGGTGAGCTGGTCTGCCGCGTAGACGCAGACAGCGACGAAGGCCAGCGCCGCCAGGAGGCGGACGCTGACCTTCGTCGAGGGGGTGTCGGGTGCCAAGACCTTAGTTGGACCCGAAGCCCTGCGCGCTGGCGGGAGCGACCGGCTGGTTCTCGCCGGTCGACTCTCCGTCGAGCTCGCGCAGCTGACCCTCGATGTAGCTCTTGAGCTTCTGACGGTAGTCGCGCTCGAACGTGCGGAGGTCGTCGATGCGACGCTCGAGTCCCGTGCGCTCGGTGGCGAGCTTCTCGAGGGTCTCGCGCTTCTCGGCCTCGGCCGTCTGGACGACGTCGCGGGCTCGGGTCTCGGCGTCGGAGACGAGCTCGCGCTTCTTGGCCTCGCCCTCGGCGACGACGCGTGCCGCGGTGGAGTGACCCTCGGCGATCAGCGCGTCGCGCTTCTCGACGCCCTCGCGGACGTGCTCTTCGTGCAGGCGGCGAGCCAGCTGCAGGAGGTTGTTGGTGCTCTCGGTCTCGTCGGCCGACGGACCGACGTAGGCCGGCGCGGCGGGTGCGACGACCGCGGCGACAGCAGGCTCGGGGGCCGGTGCGGGCTCGGGTGCGGGGACCGAGGCCGGAGTCGGCGCGACAGGCGCTGCGACGGCGGAGACCGGAGCAGGCGCCTGGCCCTCGTCGTCGCGGGACTCGCCCGAGTCGAGACGCTGACGCAGCTCGTCGTTCTCCTGGTTGAGGCGACGAAGTTCTGCGACCACCTCGTCGAGGAAGTCGTCGACCTCGTCTTGGTCGTAGCCCTCGCGGAACTTCGTCGGCTGGAACCGCTTGTTGACTACGTCTTCAGGCGTCAAAGCCATTGCCGTCACCTCGTGAATCTCGTGGATCGATTGATCGTGGTCTCAGTCGATCGTGGTCTGTACCGGTCGCCGTGTGGCGTGACCGACGTATGGGTCGTGCTGTCGCATGGGTCCTGCTGTGGTGCCGCGAGACGCCGGGACGGAGTCTCGGAGCCGGTCGGGGCACCCGACGTTCATGTATACCGTAGCGAACATCAGAGATGCGGGTGCAGCGACGCGGCGTGCCGCCGTCAGCGGAGGTAGGACGTCACGCTCATGAGGATGATGACGGCGAGCATGATCAGACTCCAGCCGAAGTCCAGGGCGACCGAGCCGAGTCGCACCGGCGGCAGCACCTTCCGCACCGCCCTGATGGGCGGGTCGGTCACGGTGTAGGTCACCTCGGCGAGCACGAGGACCGGGCCGCGAGGTCGCCACCCGCGGCTGAACGACTGAGCCAGGTCGAGGACGAAGCGAGCCCACATCATCAGGAAGAACAGGAGCAGCAGGTAGTAGGCGATCGTGGCGATCAGAGAAACGATCATCGGGGTGTCATCAGCTCACACGAGTCGGCGCGGTCGTACCGCGTTCAGAGAGGACGGCGTGGCGGCGGCGCCTCGACCCGTCAGGACTGGGCGAAGAAGGACGCCTCGATGTCGGACTCTACCTCAGCCTGCTCGCCGCTGACGGCGATGTGCGCGGGCGAGAGCAGGAACACCTTGTTGGTGACGCGCTCGATCTTGCCGTACAGCCCCTGCGAGAGGCCGCTCGCGAAGTCGACGAGACGACGGGCGTCGGCCTCGGTCATCTGCGAGAGGTTGATGATGACGGGGATCCCGTCGCGGAAGCTCTCGGCGATCGCCTGGGCGTCCTTGTACTCGCGCGGGTGGACCGTGAGGATCTCGTTCATGTCGTGAGGCACCGTGTTCTTCGTCGTGGTGGTGGTCGAGGCGCGACGCAGGGGCGTCACGGGAGCGCGAGGTGCGGTGGGAGCCGGTGCGGCCACCGGGGCGACCGGAGCCACGGGCGACGTCGCCGCGGCGGAGGGCTGGCGGGCGGGCTGCGTCGGAGCGGCAGCGGCGGGCGTCTGCTCGTCGTACTCGAGTTCTTCGTCGGCGAGGCCCAGGTAGACCATCGTCTTGCGCAGCGGGTTGGCCATGTGTTTCCTCCGGATCGTGGACGTCTCCCCCGACATTAACGAGCAGGCGGCCGCATTCCCGTGATTGCCGTGCCGATTCGTAGGTGTGTCGCGCCTTCCGCGACGGCCTCGGCGAAGTCGCCGGACATCCCCGCCGAGATGTCGCCGGCCTCGGGCGCGATCGAACGCACCCGGTCGGAGATGACCCGGAGGCGCGCGAAGGCCGGTCGCGCCGGCTCGTCGAGCGGGGCCACGGCCATGACGCCGCGCAGCCGCAGGCCGGGCGTCGACACGATGCGTTCGGCCAGAGCCTCGACGTCGGCGGGTGCGACACCGCCGCGACCCGGATCGTCGGTGAGGTTGACCTGGACGAACCCGTCGACGAGGGCGCCGTCGTCGGCGGCCAGCGCGTCGACGACGCTCGCCCGGTCGAGCGAGTGGACCGCCGCGGCGTAGCGACGGGCCTGACGCGCCTTCTTGGACTGCAGCTGCCCGACGAAGTGCCAGCGGAGACCCTCGAGACCGGAGAGGTCCGCCGCCTTGACCTGCGCCTCCTGGTGGCGGTTCTCACCGACGTCTCGGACCCCGAGGTCGTAGAGCCTCGAGACGAGCTCCGCCGGATGGAACTTCGTGACGACGATCGTCGTGACCTCGTCGGGCCGACGACCGGCGGCCCGGACGGCATCGCCGACGTCGGCGGCGACCCGGGCGAGGCGAACCTCGAGGTCACCGCCGACGGCGGGTTCGACCGACACCTCTACTTGAGGAAGTCGGGCACGTCGAGGTCGTCGTCTCCGTCGTCGAAGACGGGGTCGGCGGCCTGGGTGGACGCGGTGTCGTCGGGGCGCTTCCAGGACGGCGTGTCGTGCGACGCACCGCTGTCGGCGATGGCGGAGACGCCGGCGACGGACGCCGACGCGGGAGCCTCGGACTCGACGAAGCTCGAGCGGCGCTCCTTCGTCTTGGTGGAGGGCTCTCCGCCGTCGAAGCCCGCGGCGATGACCGTGACCCGGACCTCGTCGCCCAGGGTGTCGTCGATGACGGCGCCGAAGATGATGTTCGCCTCGGCGTGCACGGCCTCCTGGACCAGGCGGGCCGCGTCGTTGATCTCGAAGATTCCGAGGTTCGAACCGCCCTGGATGGAGAGCAGCACGCCGTGGGCGCCGTCGATGCTCGCCTCGAGCAGCGGGGACGCGACGGCCAGCTCAGCCGCCTTGATCGCACGGTCGGCGCCGCGCGACGAGCCGATGCCCATCAGCGCCGAGCCGGCTCCCTGCATGACCGACTTGACGTCGGCGAAGTCGAGGTTGATGAGACCGGGGGTCGTGATGAGGTCGGTGATGCCCTGGACGCCGGCGAGCAGCACCTGGTCGGCCGTGCCGAACGCCTCGACCATGCTGATGCCGCGTTCGCTGATCTCGAGCAGACGGTCGTTGGGGACGACGATGAGGGTGTCGACCTCGTCCTTCAGCGCGGCGACCCCGGCCTCGGCCTGCGCCTGGCGGCGCTTGCCCTCGAAGCCGAAGGGCTTCGTGACGACGCCGATGGTGAGTGCGCCGATCGACTTCGCGATGCGCGCGACGACCGGGGCGCCGCCCGTGCCGGTGCCGCCACCCTCACCCGCCGTGACGAAGACCATGTCGGCGCCTGCGAGGGCCTCTTCGATCTCTTCCGCGTGGTCCTCCGCCGCGCGGCGACCCACCTCGGGGTCGGCGCCCGCACCGAGACCGCGGGTCAGCTCGCGTCCGACGTCGAGCTTCACGTCGGCGTCGCTGAGCAGGAGCGCCTGGGCGTCGGTGTTGATCGCGATGAACTCGACTCCGCGGAGCCCGAGTTCGATCATGCGGTTGACGGCGTTGACGCCACCGCCGCCGACACCGACGACCTTGATCACGGCTAGGTAGTTATGGTTCGTTGTCACGTCCGGGCCTCCGCTGAAACCTTAACTCGTAAGTTGAAGGTTAAGGTTGTACATGGTATGCAAGTTATGCAGTCACAAGGTATGTGCCGCGACCGGGACCCGACAACATCGTGGCAGGCGTGTCGCGAACGGCATGATCAGATGGGTCGGATGATGCCGTTGTCGGGCGCCGAGACGTCGTACTCGACCGAGGCGGAGGCGTCTCTCGAAGCCTGATCGGCCATCAGACCGGCGAGGACCTCCGCCTTGCGGTCGGAGTGCTCGTCGCTCCCCCAGACGACCCGCTGACCGGTGGTGAGGGTCAACGTCACATCGTCGGCCGTCGACGCCGTCACCCGGTCCACCGTCGATCGGAGGGCGGCGGGCAGGGCCAGCAGCACCTCCGTCGACGCACGGAAGGCCGTGCCGTCGAGCGGGGCCCCGGCGACGTCGACGAGGGGCACGCCCTCCTGACGCGCGTCGAGGCGCTGCACGACGATGCCCGCCGGGTCGACGAGCTCGAACGCGTCGCCGTCCGCCACCGTCGCGATGGGTTGACGCTCGGTGATGCGGATCACCAGGGTGTGGGGAGGCGCGGTCTCGGTCACGTAGCTGGCGATCAGCGGGAACGCCTCCAGCTCGCGCGTGATTCGGTCGAAGTCGATGCGGGCCAGAGGCGTACCCAGCTGGTCGTCGACGGCCGCCTGCACCGCGGCCGCGTCGACCCGGTCGGTGCCGTCGACCGTGATCGTCTGCAACGAGAGGAGGGGCGAGAAGACGGCGACGCCGACGGATGCTCCGAGCAGTGCGGCCACGACCGCGACCGAGGTCCAGGTCGCCCGACGGTGCCTCGACCGACGGGTGAAGCGGCGGACCTCGAGACGCTCCACGCGCCTCCTCTGCCGGGACGCACGCCGACTCGCCCGCCGGGCGTCGGACGCTCGACGACGCGCCTCGTCGCGCGACGTGTCGCGCGTCGGCAGGCTCACGGGCTCCGACGGCTCGCTCTTCGTCGGCCGCGGTCCATCCGCTGCGCTGTCACCGTCGCCGCCCGACGGTCGACGGTCGGACATCGAGGCCGATGCCGATGCCGACCCGTCGGCGCCGGATTCCTCCCCGGGGTCGACCGGTCGCGACGAGTCGTCCCGTGAACCGGGGAGGCGCAGCGCACCCAGCCGGGATCGCAGACGACCCGGGGTGGATCCCTCGCTTCGCCCGTCGGATGCAGCCCCCGGGGTCTCGCCTCCGTTCGGCGCGTCGGATCTCGGCGCGGGGCGGGCCGAGGGGTCGAATCCCTCGGGCCGCTTCACGACCGGTCCCTGACGCCGGGGCTGGTCGGTCGAGTCACGCTCCGGTCTTTTCCGACACGGGATCGACGGGCGCGGCGCCCGCGTCGAGCGCGGCGAGCAGCTGCGGCACGATGCGGTACACATCGCCGCAGCCGAGCGTGATGACGAAGTCGCCGTCGCGGGCGACCTCGGCCGTGCGCACGGCGGCGGCCTGCCAGTCGGAGACGAAGTCGACCCGCGAGGGGTCGGCGAAGCGCTCGGAGACCAGCGCGCCCGTGACTCCCGGCTCGGGGTCCTCCCGCGCGCCGTAGACGTCGAGGACGATCGTGTGGTCGGCGAGCGACTCGTAGGTCTCGGCGAACTCTCCGGCCATCATGCGGGTGCGGCTGTAGAGGTGCGGCTGGTGCACGGCGATGAGCCGCCCGTCGCCCACGACGGACCGCGCCGCCTGCAGCGCCGCCGCCACCTCTGTCGGGTGGTGGGCGTAGTCGTCGTAGACGCTGACCCCGGCGACGGTGCCGTGCAGCTCGAAGCGGCGCTCCGTGCCACCGAAGGTCTCGAGTCCGGCGACCGCCGCCTCGGGGTCGACGCCGAGGCCGATCAGCACGGCGAAGGCACCCGCCGCGTTGACGGCGTTGTGCACCCCGGGCACCCTCAGCTGGACGGGGCGCTCGGTGCCGGCGTGATGCAGGGTGAACGACACCGGTCCGACCGTCGCGACGTCGCTCAGACGCACGTCGGCCCCGGCGTCGAGTCCGAAGGTGACGACGTTCGAGTGCTCGAGCGCGGCTCGGACCCGGCGGGCGCCGGGGTCGTCGCTGGAGATGACGACGAGTTCGGAAGCCGCACCGGCGAACTGCACGAAGGCCTCGTCGAACGCCTCATGCGAGCCGTAGTGGTCGAGGTGGTCGGCGTCGACGTTGGTGACGAGCGCGACGGAGGTGTCGTAGAGCAGGAACGAGCCGTCGGACTCGTCGGCCTCGACGACCACGAGCTCCTCCGTGCCGCCCCGAGCACTCACGCCGAGGGACTGGATGACTCCCCCGTTGACGAAGCTGGGGTCGCGGCCGGCCGCCAGGAGCGCGGTCACGATCATCCCGGTGGACGTCGTCTTGCCGTGCGCGCCGGCGACGGAGACCAGGCGCTGACCGCCGATCAGCCAGGCGAGCGCCTGCGAGCGGTGCAGCACGGGGAGCCCCTTCGCGAGGGCGGCCCGATACTCGGGATTGTCCTGCCAGAGCGCCCCGGTCACCACGAGGGTGTCGGCGTCGCCGAGATTGGCGGCGTCGTGGCCGATCGACACGGTGGCGCCGAGATCGCGCAGGGCCTGGACCCCGGGAGTGTCGCGGATGTCCGAGCCGGTCACCTCGTGCCCGGCCGCGAGGAACACCCGGGCGATGCCGCTCATGCCCGATCCGCCGATGCCGACGAAGTGGACGTGACCGAGTTCGGTCGGGATCTGCTGGCTGAGGTCGGGCTTGATCATGAGTTCTCGTCGTTCGTCGCGGGGGTTCTCGCCGGTGCGTCGGCGGTGGATCGGTCTCGAGGTCGCGCCGCGTCGACCACGAGGTCGACGGTGCGGTCGGTGCCGTCGAGGACTCCGACCGTCGACGCCTGCACCGCCATGTCGGCGATCCGCGAACGGTCGAGGAGCAGAGGCACGAGGGTCGAGGCGACCCACTCGGGTGTGAAGTCGGCGTCGACGACCAGCACCGCGCCTCCGGCCTGGACGACGTCGGTCGCGTTGTGGCGCTGCTCGCCGTTTCCGACCGGGTAGGGCACGAGCACGGAGGGCAGACCGAGGGCGGTGAGCTCGCTCACCGTCGCCGAGCCCGAACGGGACACGACGAAGTCGGCGGCGGACAGTGCGAGGTCCATGCGGTCGCAGTAGCGCAGGAGGTGGTGGTCGGGCAGGTCGCTCGGCCCCAGATCCGACTTCGCCCCGGTGATGTGGAGGATCTGCCAGCCGGCGCCGAGCACGGAGGCTGCGGCCGTCGACATGGTCTCGTTGATGCGCTTCGCACCGCTCGACCCCCCGGTGACCAGAAGCGTGGGCTTCGACTCGTCGAGCCCGAACTCGGCCACGGCCTCGGAGCGGCTGGCCCGACGGTCGAGGGTCTCGATCTCGTGGCGCAGCGGCATGCCCACCTGGCGGCCGTGACGGAGCGATGTCGAGCGGAAGACCGTTCCGACGTGCGAGGTCAGGTATGAGCCGAGGACGTTCGCGATGCCCGGCTTCGCATTGGCCTCGTGCACGACGAAGGGGACCTTCGATCGCCACGCCGCCACGTAGGCCGGGGCGGACGCGTACCCGCCGAATCCGACGACGACGTCGACGCGGTGTCGCCTGAGGAGCTCTCGAACACCCTGGACCGCCTGGACCAGCCGAGAAGGGAATCGCAGAGCGGCCGCCGAGGGTCGACGCGGGAACGGCAGACGGGGGACGGTCAGCAGCTCGTAGCCCCGGAGCGGGACGAGCCGCGCCTCGAGGCCCTCGGCCGTTCCGAGCACGAGCACGACGGCATCGGGCTCGCGGAGGCGGATGCGGTCGGCCACGGCCAGGAGCGGGTTCACATGCCCGGCGGTTCCTCCGCCGGCGAGAAGGTACGTCGTCACCGGAGAGACCCTACTCGTTGACGACCGACGGTCGGGCTCGGCTCCGACTCCTCCGGATACCGGGCGAACGAGAGGACGACGCCGATCGCCACCAGGGTGACGATCAGAGCGGACCCGCCCGCCGAGATCAACGGCAGGGGCACCCCGAGCACCGGCAGCAGGCCGAGCACGACGGCGATGTTGATGAGGGCCTGTCCGACGATCCAGGCCGCGATGGCCCCCGTGACGACGCGCACGAACGGGTCGCGCGTCTTGCGGATGATCTTGATGAACGCGATGGCCAGCACGACGAAGAGGGCCAGGACGACGACCGCGCCGATCAGGCCGAGCTCTTCGCCGAGCACGGCGAAGATGAAGTCGTTGTCCGCCTCGGGCAGCCACGACCACTTCGCCTTCGAGTTGCCGAGCCCGACCCCGAAGAGCCCGCCCGAGGCGAGCGCCCAGGTGCCGTGCAGGGACTGCCAGCAGATGCCCTGATAGGCGCTGTCGTCGCTGCAGCCGGCCATCCAGGCCGCGATCCGGTCGTTGCGCGACACCGATCCGAACGCGATCATCGGGACGACCACGGCCAGCAGGGCGATGGGGATGAGCAGGTAGCGGAGCTTGATGCCGGCGAACCAGACGGCCCCGAACACGAGCAGCAGCATGACCATGGTCGTACCGAGGTCTCCGCCGGCGACGACCAGGCCGACCGCGACGAGCACGACGGGCACCAGCGGGATGGCCAGGTGGCGCCAGTCGTCGAGGAGGTCGCGCTTGACGGCGAGGATCATGCCGAGCCAGATGGCGAGGGCGAGTTTGACGGCCTCGGACGGCTGAGCGGTGAACGAGCCGAGGTCGATCCAGTTGCGGTTGCCGCCGACCTCGATGCCGAGACCGGTGAAGACGAGCAGCTGGAGCACGAGGGTCGCGCCGAGGATCTGCCAGGCCCAGCGCTTCCAGAACCAGATGGGGACGCGCGAGACGATCAGCATCAGCGGGATGCCGACCGCGGCGTAGATCCCCTGGCGCACGAACGATCCGAAGAACGAGGTCTGACCGGAGGCGATGTACGACTCCACCGACGACGACGAGAGGACCATGACGAGACCCAGGACGACGAGGAACAGGGTCGTGCCGAGTATCACGAAGAACGAGCCGGTCTCGGCCGCGAACAGACGCTTCACCGCGACGACCGCCGCGGCGGGGCGCCCCGACGGGTCGGTCGAGTCGGTGTCGGCACCCGGATCGGTCGTCGGGCGGGAGCGGCGCCCGGTGAGGTCAGCCAAGCGGCGACGCGGGAGGCTGGACGGTGGATGGGCCATCGGCCGTGCCTCCCGAGTGGTCGTGGACGGCGGAGGAGAATGCCCTGCCGCGCGCGGTGTAGTCGCTGAACTGATCGAACGATGCCGCCGCCGGGGCCAGCAGGACGACATCGCCGGCCTGCGCGGCCTCGGCCGCCAGCCTCACGGCCGTCGGCATCACCTGCTCAGTGTCGGTCGCCTCGACCTCGAAGACGGGCATGTCGGGCGCGTGTCGCGCGAAGGCCTGGACGATGCCCAGCCGGTCGGTGCCGATCACGACCGCGGCACGGACCCGGTCGACGGACTCCTCGACGAGCGGTTCGACGTCGACGCCCTTGAACACGCCGCCGACGATCCACACGACCGACGGGAAGGCAGCAAGGGAGGCGCGCGCCGCATGCGGATTCGTCGCCTTCGAGTCGTCCACCCACGTGACGCCGTCGGCCTCGCCCACGACCTCCATCCGGTGGTGGTCGACCCGGAACCCCGCCAGCGCGGTCTTGATCGACACCGGGTCGACACCCGCGGCCCGGACGAGTGCGGCGGCCGCGAGCACGTCGGCGACGAGGTGATCGGCGCCGAGGCCGACCTCGTCGAGGGCCGTCGTCGTGGTCAGCTCGAGCGCGCTCGTCCGGCGGGCCGCCAGGAACGCACGGTCGACGAGGACTCCCCCGTCGTCGCCGGACACCACGCCGAAGTCGCTCGGACCGGGCGCCGACAGGCCGAAGCCGATCGCACGGCAGCCCTCGGCGACGTCGGCGTCTTCGACCATGCGCCGTGTGGCGTCGTCGGCCTTGTTGTAGACGCAGGCGCGGACGGCGTTCGAGTAGACCTTCGCCTTCGCGTCCCGGTAGGCGTCGGCTCCCCCGTGCCACTCGAGGTGGTCGTCCTCGAGATTCAGGCAGACGGCCGCGAGCGGCCGCAGCGCGCCGGGGCCGTCGAGCGGCAGGCTGTGCAGCTGGTGACTCGAGAGCTCGACGACGAACAGATCGTGACCCTCGGGGTCGCGCACCGCGTCGAGCACCGGCACGCCGATGTTCCCGACCGCAGCGGCCCGCCTGCCGTCGGCGACGGCCATCGCCGTCGCGAGCTGCGTGGTGGTCGTTTTGCCGTTGGTGCCGGTGACCAGGAGCCACTCGGCGACCCGCGAGGTCTTGTCGCGGACGCGCCACGCCAGCTCGACGTCGCCCCAGACGGCTGCCCCGCTCTCGTTCGCCCAGCGGACGAGCGGGTGGTGCGGCGCGAATCCCGGCGAGACGACGACGACCTCGGGGGCGAAGGCGACCAGCGCCTCCGGAGCGGTCGACATCTCGGGTTCGATCAGCAGCTCCGCCCCGATCAGGTCGAGGAGCTCGGCGCGATCGTCGTCGACGGCCGGCGCGAGCACCACGACGCGTGCGCCGAGCTCGGTCAGGGTGTCGGCCACCGAGAAGCCGGTGACCCCCAGCCCGAGGACGGCCACCCGGAGACCCGACCAGTCGGCGTGCCAGCTGTCGAGACCGAGGAGGCGCTGGGCGGGTCCGCCGTCGAGAGGTGCGTCGGTCATGAGGTGCGGGAGATCCATTCGAGGTAGAACACGCCGACGCCGGCGGCGACGAAGAGCCCGGCGATGATCCAGAACCGGACGACCACCGTGACCTCGGCCCAGCCCTTCAGCTCGAAGTGGTGATGCAGCGGACTCATCAGGAAGATCCGCTTGCCCTTGGTGAGCTTGAAGTACGCCCGCTGGAGGATGACCGAACCGGTGACGACGATGAACAGGCCGCCGATGAGCACGAGGAGCAGCTCGGTGCGGCTGAGGATCGCCAGGGCGGCGAGGGCGCCGCCGAGACCGAGCGACCCGGTGTCGCCGAGGAAGATCTGCGCCGGGGAGGTGTTCCACCACAGGAAGCCGATCAGACCGCCGCAGATGGCCGCGGCGACCACGGCGAGGTCGAGCGGGTTGGCGACCGTGTAGCAGGCGGATCGCGTCGTCTCGTCGAGGCGCGTGCTGAAGCACGACTGGTTGAACTGCCAGAAGCCGATGAAGATGTACGACGCGATGGCGAGGATGGAGGATCCGGTCGCCAGACCGTCGAGCCCGTCGGCGACGTTCACGCCGTTCGACGTGCTGACGGTGATCAGCACGACCCAGATCAGGAAGAGCCCACCGCCGATGATGCTGCCGAAGAACATGAAGTCGAGCCACGGGATGTCGCGGATCCCCGAGATCTTCGTCGACGCGGGCGTCAGACCGTTCTCGTTCGGGAACGAGAGGGCGAGGATCGCGAACACCGCGCCCACGACGACCTGACCGATGATCTTCGCCCAGCCGCCGAGACCGAGACTGCGCTGGTTGCGCACCTTCAGGAAGTCGTCGAGGAAGCCCACGGCCCCGAGACCCACCATGAGGAACAGCACGAGCAGACCGCTCGAGGTCAGCTCGTCCTGTGCGACGAGATGGCCGACGAAGTAGCCGATCACCGTGCCGAGGATGAGGACGATGCCGCCCATCGTGGCGGTGCCGCGCTTCGTGTGGTGCGACTGCGGACCGTCGTCGCGGATGAACTGGCCCCAGCCGAGACGGTGGAACAGCTTGATGAACAGAGGCGTCATCAGCAGCGTGAAGACGAGGGAGACGGCTCCCGCGATCAGGAGGGCGATCATGCGTCGACCCCCGCGAGACGGTCTCCGAGGAATCTGAGCCCCGCGGACTTGGACGACTTCACGAGCACGACGTCGCCGGTGCGGAGTCCGGGATGGAGGAGGTCGTACGCCTCGTCGATGGTGTCCACGAGCAGTGATTCTCCGTCCCAGGAGCCCTCGAGCCCGGCTGCCATGTGGATGTGCCGCGCGGCCTGACCGACCACGATCAGCTGCGAGATGTTGAGACGCACGACGAGGCGGCCGATGCGGTCGTGCTCGTCACGGGCGAATTCGCCCAGCTCGGCCATCTCGCCGAGGACGGCGATGGATCGGCCGTCGGTGGGCGTGATCTGGGCGAGGGTCTTGAGGGCGGCCGCGACGGAGTCGGGACTCGCGTTGTACGCGTCGTTCACGACGGCGACCCCGCCCGGTGCCTCGAAGAGCTCCATGCGCCAGCGCTCGGCTCGGGCCACGCCCTCGAGGACGGTGGCCGCCCGATCGAGATCGACACCCCACTCGCCCACGACGGTGAGCGCGGCCAGGGCGTTCATCACGTGATGCTCGCCGAGGATGCGCAGAGCGACACGGCGACGCAGGTCGCCGTGCTCGAAGACGAAGGTGGTGCCCCCGGCCGTGACGTCGACGTCGGATGCCCGGTAGTCGGCCGTCGGGCTCTGCCCGAAGGTGACCACGCGTGCCGCCGTGACGGACGCCATGCCGGCCACGCGTTCGTCGTCGGCGTTCAGCACGGCGGTGCCCGACTCGGGGAGGTCGGTCACCATCTCGGCCTTGGCTGCCCGAGTGCCCTCGATCCCGCCGAAGCCGCCCGCGTGAGCGAGCCCCACCTTGAGCACGACACCCGTGTCGGGGCGGGCGATGTCGACCAGACGGGCGATCTCACCCGGGCCGGCCGCGCCCATCTCGACCACGAGGTACTCGGTCGAGTCGTCGATGCGCAGCATCGAGATCGGTGCGCCGACGTGGTTGTTGAAGGACCCCTCGGGAGCGACCGTCGGAGCGATGTCCGACAGGATGGCGCGGAGCATGTTCTTCGTGCTCGTCTTGCCGTTCGAGCCGGTGATGCCGACGACCTTGAGTCGGCCGTGACGGCGCACGCGCTCGACGAGGGCAGCGGCCAGACGCGAGAGCGCCACGACGCCGTCGTCGACGACGATCGTCGGGACATCGGCCTCGACCGGCTGCTCGGCGACGACGAGCGCGGCCCCGTTGGAGACTGCGGCGTCGACGAAGAGGTGACCGTCGGTGACCTCTCCGCGCAGGGCGAAGAAGATCGACCCCGGGGTGACGAGACGCGAGTCCGTCTCGACGGAGCCGTCGAGGACGAGCCCGTCGACGACGGCGCCGCCGAGGGCTCCGCCGGTGATCTCGGCGATCTCGTGAGCGGTCAGCGCGATCATTCGGCCCACCCGGCCTCACGCAGGGCCGCACGGGCCTCATCGCGCGCCGAGTAGGGCGTGCGCTCACCCCGGATGTCGCGGTAGTCCTGGTGACCGGGGC
This sequence comes from Frigoribacterium sp. CFBP9030, assembly GCF_034045195.1. Lineage (NCBI taxonomy): Bacteria > Bacillati > Actinomycetota > Actinomycetes > Micrococcales > Microbacteriaceae > Frigoribacterium > Frigoribacterium sp. CFBP9030. The sequence goes on along the minus strand of NZ_JAXCWG010000002.1, from coordinate 160,728 downwards.
CTGCCCAGAGGATCGAGTCACCCTCGCCCGCCAGTGCCACTGCGGCACGGATGGCGGCCTCGGGCGGACTCACCTCGTGGATCTCGTGCTCGGGGTAGGCCTCGCGCGCAGCGTCGACGAGCGTGCGTCGGATGGCTGCGGGGTCTTCGAACCGCGGGTGGTGATCGGTGACGACCAGGATGTCGGAACCGGCGGCTGCGACGCGGGCCATCTCGCCGCGCTTGGTGGTGTCGCGGTCGCCGTCCGCGCCGAAGAGCATGACGACCTTGCCGGTGGTGAAGCGCCGGACCGCGGCGAGGGTGGTCAGGAAGGCGTCGGGGCTGTGCCCGAAGTCGACGTACACGCTGGGCCCTCTGTCGCCGGAGACGCGCTCGGTGCGACCGGGCAGGTACGCGACGATGCCGCCCTCCGTCTCGAGCGCCTGGGCGATCGCCCCGAGCTCGAAGCCCGCCTCGACGAGCATGACGATCGCGAGCGCCGCGTTGGCGACCATGTGCCAGCCGATGAGCGGGACCCTCGTCACGAGCGACCGGTTCTCGGGGCCGGTCAGGCGGAACTCGGTGTAGGCCGCCTGCTCGTCGACGATCTCGACCGTCCAGTCCGCCTCGACGTCGGGCAGGACCGTGATCGTCGTCAGCGGGATGCGGGCGTTGTCGACGACGCGCTGACCGTAAGGCGAGTCGAGGGAGATGACGGCGCGCTTCGCCCGATCGGGTTGGAAGAGCGGCAGCTTCGCATGGAAGTACTCCTCCATGTCGGCGTAGTCGTCGAGGTGGTCGTGACTGAGGTTCGTGAATGCGGCCACGTCGAAGACCAGCCCGTCGACGCGATTGCGGCTGAGAGCCTGGGCGCTCACCTCGACGGCGACCGCACGGACCTCGCTTTCGCGCATCCGCGCGAGGAGGGCGTGCATCTCGCTCGCCTCGGGCGTGGTGAGTCGGCTGACGACCGTGAGGTCGCCGATGTGCCTCTCGGCGGTGCTGCTCAGACCGGTGACGAGCCCGAGCTGGCGGAGGATGCCCTCGAGCAGGTACGACGTCGAGGTCTTGCCGTTCGTGCCGGTGACGGCGAACAGCAGGGGTGAGCCCTCGCCGCCCGTGCGGTAGATCCAGGCGGACACGTCGCCGAGGGCGGCGCGCGGCGAGTCGACCAGCACGACGGGCAGGCCCGACTCGCGCGCGATGTCGAGACCGGCCTGGTCGGTGAGTAGAGCCACCGCACCGCCCTCACGGGCCTGGGCGGCGAACTCGGCACCGTGTCGGTGCGCGCCGGGCATGCCGACGTACAGGTCGCCGGGGTGGAGGTCCGCCGTGCTCAGCGTGACGCCCGTGACTTCGATGCCGTCGAGGGAGCCCTCGTGCTCGAGTCCGAACTCGCTGACCAGTTGGGCGAGGGACCTCGCCGACGGATGTTCCGGTCGGAGGACCGGGGGGATCCGGGCGTTCAATGAATCCTCTTCTCTCACCAGGTCTCGGCGATGTCCGGTGCCGGCTCCGTCGACGGAGGGACGCGGTACATCTCGAGGGCCTGGGACATGATCTTGTTGAAGGTCGGCGCCGCGGCGGCCGACGTCTTGATGGTACTGGGCTTCGTGAAGGTCACGACGACGACGAACTGCGGGTCTTCGGCGGGGGCGATGCCGGCGACCGACACGATGCGGTCCGAACCGTAGCCCGTGCCGTCCGACTTCGCCACTTCGGCGGTTCCGGTCTTGGCCGCGACGCGGTAGCCGGGGATGGTCAGGACGTCTTTGAGGTCGCCGTCGCTGACGACCTTCTCGAGCATGTTCACCGTCGTATCCGCCGCGTACGACGAGACGACCTGGGTGCCCTCGGCGCTCGGCGTCTGAGACACCGAGCCGTCGGGTGCCGTGCACTTCTGCACCAGGTTCACGGGAAGCCGCTGACCGTGGTTGGCGAGGGTCTGGAAGACGCTCGCCAGGTGCACGGCCGTGGTGGAGACGCCCTGCCCGAACATGGAGTTGATGCTGGTCTGCTGATCCCAGTCGGAGACGTTGCGGACGCCCTGCGTGGGCTCGCCGAGGAACCCCACGCCCGTGGGCTCGTTGAGCCCGAACTTCAGCATGTAGTCGTACCTGGCCTGCGCCGGCAGGTTCTCGCCGAGCAGCGAGATGCCGACGTTCGACGAGTCGCGGAGGATGCCGGTGAGCGTGAGGTTCTCGGTCGGGTGGAACACCGCGTCGTGGATCGAGCCACCCCAGGGGAAGCTGCGCGAGTAGGGCACCGTGGCCGGGCTCGTCGGGGTGGCCGTGCCGGAGTCGAGGAGCATGGCCGCGGTCATCGCCTTGAACGTGGACCCGGGCTCGTAGGAAGCGGTGAACGCCTTCGATCCGAGGTCATCCGCATCCGTACCGTCGACGTCGTTCGGGTCGACGGCCGGGTAGTCGGCCACGGCGAGGAGCGCGGCGGTGTCGGCCTTCATGACGACCGCCGTCGCCGACTCGGCCCCGATGGCCTGCGCCTGCTCGGCGAGCGACTGCTGCGTCATGTACTGGAGGTCCTTGTCGATCGACAGCGTGAGCGCACCGCCGGGGACGGCTGCCTTGTCGGTCACGGTGCTGCCGGGCAGCTGGACCCCGTCGGCGCCTCGTTCATAGATCTGGCTTCCGTCCGTGCCGGCCAGGCACTGGTCGGCGCTGAGCTCGAGGCCCGCCTGCGGACCGTCCGTGCCGATGAACCCGGTCAGGTTGCCGGCCACCGATCCGTTGGGATACGTCCGAGCCGACTGGCGCTCGTAGTAGAGGTAGGAGATGCCGCTGTTCTTCAGATCGCGGACGGCGCGGAAGGCGTCGACGTCGACCCCCTTGACGAGGTACGCGAAGTTCGCGGTGGGGTCTTTCGTGATGCTCTCGTACATCGCGTCGGCGTCGCCGCCGGTGATCTCGGCCACCTGGGCCATGACCTGCTCGACGGTGAGCGTCTTCTTCGTCTTCTCGCCGTCCGCGTCCTTCTCCGTGATCGTCCGCGTCTTGGCGAATGCCGGTGCCGCGGTGATGTTGTAACGCGTCACGCTGCCGGCGAGGACCGTGCCGTCGGAGGCCAGGATGTCGCCGCGATCTCCGTAGATGACCTGGCTGATCTCGCGCTTGTTCTGCGACTGGTCGTTCAGCTCGGCCGCCTGGACGAGCTGGATGTCGGCAAGTCGGACGACGAACACCCCGATCAGCGCGATCACGAGGGCCATGGCCAGGGTCGCTCGAAGCCGGCGGCTGCGGGGTGTTGCGTTCACGAAGGATTCCTCACCGCGGCGGGCCGTGCTGCCCCGACCGCTGTCGTCGTCCGGTGGCCCGGACGGGGATACCGCTAACGGGTCTGCGGAGCCGCCAGCTGATTCGGGTCAGACGCTACCGACTGCTCGGGCGATCCCTCGCTCGGCGCGCCCGCCACTGCGGAGTCGGTCGCCGACGCGGCCGACCCCGCGGAGGCGACCGTCGTGTCGGACGCCGAGGTGCCCGAGTCACCCGCGCCTGCGGCCGCGACGGACGGCGCGACCTCGGCCGGTGCGGCCTCGGTCGGTGCCGCCTTCTCGGGAGCGGTCGCCAGGGGGACGCCGTCGAGGAGGGTGTTGGGGATGAGATTGTCGGTGCCATCGGCCTCACCGTCGGCGGGTGACGGCTGACCGTGCACCACCCCGGTGGAGGGATCGAGGTAGACGGGGTTGGAGTTCCGCACCATCCCCAGCTCCTCGGCGTTGTTCGCAAGGTTCTGCGGAGACGACAGCACGTCGAGGCGCTCGGAGTACTTCTGCTGGTCACGCGTGAGCTCGGTCTGCGAGGCTTGGAGCGCCGAGATCTTGTAGGCCCCGTCGCTCAACGCGATGCTGATGGCCAGCTGCGCGAGGAGGAGGACGAAGAGGGCCGCCGTTGCGACGAGTGCGTAGGCGATCTTCGGCCGGGCCCGCCGTTGCGCGCGGCTGGCGACGATCTCGACCGGCCGAGCACGGGGGCCGGGAGCTGCGTCGACGAGGGGCGTCGGGTCGACGAGGGCGAACTGGCTGCTCATGCTGATCTCCGGATTCGTTCGGCTGCGCGGAGGCGCACGGGTTTGGCCCGGGGGTTCCGGTCGATCTCTTCCGCTGAGGCCAGTTCGGCTCCGCGGACGAGGAGTCGGAACTCGGGGCGGTGCTCGGGGAGCTCGACGGGCAGGCCCTGCGGCGCCGTCGAAGTCGTGCGGGCCGCCAGCTCGCGCTTGACGAAGCGGTCTTCGAGGGACTGGTAGGCGAGCACGACCATGCGGCCAGACTCCCCCAGCCGGTCGAGGGCGACGGGTACCGCCGCCTCGAGGGAGGCGAGCTCGCCGTTGACCTCGATCCGGAGGGCCTGGAAGACCCGCTTGGCAGGGTGACCGGCGCGTTGAAGGGCCATCGGCGTGGCGGCGACGAGGAGGTCGACCAGCTCGCCGCTGCGGGTCAGCGGCGAGTCGACGCGACCTTCGACGATGCGACGGGCGTAGCGGGGAGCCAGCTTCTCTTCGCCGTACTGGTAGAAGATGCGTCGGAGCTCGGACTCGGGGTACTCGGCGAGGATCGTCTCGGCCGTGACCTCGGACGTCGGGTCCATCCGCATGTCGAGCGGTGCGTCCTTCGAGTACGAGAAGCCGCGCTCGACCCGGTCGAGCTGCAACGACGACACCCCGAGGTCGAAGAGCACTCCGTCGACCGTGCCGATGCCCAGGCCGTCGAGCGCGTCGCCGATGCCGTCGTAGGTCGTGTGCACGAGCCTGGCGCGGTCGCCGAAGGGCCGCAGACGATCGCCGGCGATCTCGAGGGCCTGCGTGTCGCGGTCGAGGCCGACGACCGTCAGCTCGGGAAATCTCGCGAGCAGGGCCTCGGTGTGACCACCCATGCCGAGCGTGCAGTCGACGGCGACGGCGCCCGGTCGACCGAGCGACGGGGCGAGCAGCTCGAGCGTGCGGTCGAGGAGGACGGGGGTGTGGATCTGTTCTGCCATGGCGATGTCGGCTCGTGTTCTCAGGCCCTGATCCCCATCCGTCCCGACCTGGCACCGGGGAAGGTGCGCCAGGGCGGACGGCTGGGAGTCGGGGCCGAAGACCTAGAAGAGGCCGGGGATCACCTCCTCCGTGGTGTTGGCGAATGCGGCCTCTTGGGCCTCGTAGTAGGTGTTCCAGGCGTCGGTGGCCCAGATCTCGGCGCGGTTGCCGGCGCCGATGACGGTGAGCTCGCGCCCGAGACCGGCGTAGTCGCGCAGCTGAGCCGGGATGGTGACCCGGTTCTGCTTGTCGGGGATCTCGTCGCTGGCACCCGACAGGAACAGGCGCATGTAGTCGCGCCCCTCTTTGCTCGTGATGGGCGCCTGTCGGATCCGCGAGTGCATGTCCTCGAACTCGCGCTGCGAGAAGACGTACACGCAGCGCTCCTGACCGCGGGTCATGACGAGGCCGGAGGCCAGCTCGTCACGGAACTTCGCGGGAAGGATGATCCGGCCTTTCTCGTCGAGCTTGGGCGAGTAGGTGCCGAGGAACATGCGCCTCGCCCCCTCCCGCATCGCACCCGGTGGCGCCATGTACCTCCACTTTACTCCACAACCCACCACTCGACAACGAAAAGCCCCGTTCTGGGCACAGAAAAACCCCCTCGATCGCCGCTGTTCAGCGGATCGAGGGGGTGGAGGAAGAGGGAGCAGCAGGACTGCCGGAGGAGCGGGTCGACGAGCTGGAGCACGTCCCATCGCCGAAACGGCCGGTCTCAGAGCCCCGTGCACGCCGAAGGGGCCGGCCCGGAGGCCGACCCCTGAGATCGGTGGAGCGCTGTGGAGGAAGTCGGTTACCGACCACCGTCGCCGTCATTGCGGCGATCCCAGCGCTCGTTGAGGCGGTCCATCATGCTGGCCGACGACCTGCCGGACGCGGTCGTCCGAGTGCTCGACGACCGGGACGAGCTCGGCGGCGGCGGGACGGACGCGCCCTTCCGCTTCGGCGGGGCGATGGCGAAGAGCGCACCGGCCACGACGAGGACGAACCCGAGGACGCCGACGAGCGGCTGGCGCAGGATGACCCCGGCGACGATGACGGCGATGCCGAGCAGACCGCCCAGCACGCCGACGACGACCATCGTGTAGTTCGGTCGACCGCGGCCACTGCCGACGGCCGCCACGAAGTCGGAGTCGTTGCTGTAGAGGCTGCGCTCCATCTCGTCGAGGAGCCGCTGCTCCTGTTCGGAAAGTGGCATCTTGGTGTTCCCTTCGAGCACAGGCCCTACGACCTCGGGATCGACGCGTATGAGTAGCTGGCAGTGTATGCCTGAGTGCTGTCGCTAGGCTAGGCAGCGTGGCTGAGAGTACGCGGTTAGTGGACGTCGTTCAAGAGCGGATAGACCAGTTCCTCGAGCGGCAGCGGCCGGTGCTCCGCGCCATCGCTCCGGACCTCGATCCGTTCGCGGTCTTCTCCAACGATCTGCTGCGCGGCGGCAAGCGGTTCCGGGCGCTCTTCTGCTACTGGGGCTGGCAGTCCGTCGCCGGTCTCGACACGGGGTTCGACCCCATGGGCACGCCGCCCGACGCACGCTCCCTCGACGCCGTGATGGGCGCCTCCACGGGGCTCGAGTTCTTCCACGCCGCGGCGCTCGTCCACGACGACATCATGGACAACTCCGACACCCGGAGGGGCATGCCGTCCGCGCACCGCCGATTCGAACGACTGCACCGCGAGGGCTCGTGGCTCGGCGATCCCACCCCGTTCGGCACCTCCGGGGCTCTCCTGATGGGCGATCTGCTCCTGGCCTGGAGCGACGAGCTCATGTCCGAGGCGTTCGACGGGCTCGCCTCCCGCGACGCCGCTCGGGCGGCCAGGGCCGAGTTCAACCGCATGCGCACCGAGGTCACGGTCGGGCAGTACCTCGACATCCTCGAGGAGAACGCCTGGCGCACGGTCGACGACATCGACCTCCTCCCCCGGGCGCAGCGGGTGATCGTCTACAAATCGGCCAAGTACAGCGTCGAGGCGCCACTCACCATCGGCGCGGCGATGGCCGGGGGCTCCCCCGAGGCCCTCGAGTCGCTCCGTCACTTCGGCCTGCCGCTCGGAATCGCTTACCAGCTGAGAGACGACCTCCTCGGCGTCTTCGGCGACCCGGAGGTGACGGGCAAGCCCGCCGGTGACGACCTCAGAGAGGGCAAGCGCACCGTGCTGGTGGCCATGGCCCGGCGTTCTCTGCCCGCCGGTGCCGTCCGTCTGCTCGACGAGCTCCTCGGCGACCCCGAACTCGACGACGACCAGATCTCGATGCTCCAGGCGACCCTGCGCGACTCCGGCGCGGTCGACGCCGTCGAGCAGTCGATCAGCGACCAGGTCGAGCGGGCCACGCACGCCCTCGACCGCTCGGGGCTCGCGCCGTCGGCGCGCGCTCAGCTCACGCGCCTCGCCGACACGGTCACACGCCGGACGTCGTAGCGCACCGCGGGGGCGGCGACTCCGCAGTCGGCATCGTCGGCGGAGCGACCAGCGGCTGCGTCAGAGGAGACCCTGTGCGACGCGTCGGACCTCGGCCTTGCGACCGGCCCGGAGGGCCTCGATGGGACTGGTGGCAAGCGACTCCTCCGTCGACATCAGCCAGTCGAGGGTCTCCTCATCGCTGAACCCGTTGTCGTGCAGCACGGTGATCGTGCCCCGGAGATCGCTTCGCGGCTGCCCGTCCACATCGAGGAAGACCGACGGGGTCCGCAGCGCGCCAGCCACCTTGGCACCCACGAGGGCGTGGTCGTCGAAGAGGCGACGGACCCGACTGACGCTCATGCCCGTCTTCTCGACGAGGTCGGGCACCGCCAACCACTCGGTGTCGGAGAACCAGGACTGCGCAGAGAGATCGATCACCGGTCAACCTTGCCATGCCCGGCGGCGATGTGCCTCCTCACCAATGACACCGACCTCAGCAGCCACAGCAGTCACAGAAGTCACAGCAGTCACACCAGTCAACGGAGTCACAGCAGTCACGGTGATTGACTTGACACACCACCTGTGTCAACTTGATATCTTCGAGACACGCCGTCCGAATCAGGCCGACGGCGCGCTCGCCCCCCGAGACTCGAGGATCACCGCATGAACGACAGCCCGACGACGAGCGCCTTCGGCCGCATCGACACAGCCGGTGACGACCAGCGTGCGACCGGCAAGATCGCTCGCTCCATGCTCAACACCGTGCCGATCATGCTGGTCGGCTCCATGGCACTGGGCCTCGGTCTCACAGGACCGATCTCGTCGCTCGACGAGTCGGGCGACAAGGTGAAGAAGCCCCAGGCCGCTCCCAAGCCGGTGCTCCCCGCCATCGAGACGGCCGGGGCGACCGTCGTGGAGGAGGCCGTGGTCGAGCTCGCGTCGACCCGCGCCTCGGTCATCGCCCCCTCCTCGTACACGGTGAAGAAGGGCGACACGGTCGCGACGATCGCCGGGTCGTTCGGACTCAGCACCGCTTCCGTCCTGGCCCTCAACGGCCTCAGCTGGAAGTCGACGATCTTCCCCGGGCAGAAGCTGAGCCTGACGACCGCGGGGTCCGGTGCTCAGCCGACCCGCGCCTCCTCGGGAGCCGCCCGCAGCTACACGATCAAGCGGGGCGACACGCTCAGCTCGATCGCCGGGGCACACGGCGTCGGCACCTCGGCCCTCCTCGCGGCCAACGGCCTCGGCTGGTCGAGCATCATCTACCCCGGTCAGAAGCTCACCGTCCCGGGCGGCTCGACGCCGAGCACCGCCGCACCGCAGAAGACCGCGACACCTGCGCCGTCCACGTCGTCGGCGACCGGGTCGAAGTACACGATCAAGTCGGGCGACACGATCGGTCGCATCGCGTCGGCGACGGGCACGAGCGTCTCGGCGCTGCTGTCGGCGAACGGCCTGCGCATCACCAGCACCATCTACGCGGGCAAGACCCTCACGATCCCCGGTCGCGGCGCGACCTCGGCCCCCACCACCACGCCCGCCGCCACATCCGCCACTCCGAGGCCCGCCGGCACGTCCCTGAGCGCCGAGCAGGAGCGCAACGCCCGGGCGATCATCTCCGTCGGTCGTCAGATCGGCGCGAACGACCGCGCCATCGTGATCGCCCTCGCCGCCGCCGCACAGGAGTCGAGCCTCCGCAACATCGACCACGGCGACCGCGACTCGGTCGGGCTCTTCCAGCAGCGTCCGAGCACCGGGTGGGGCACCCGGGCGCAGCTGCTCGACCCGACGCACGCGACGAAGCTGTTCTTCGGCGGCGCGACCAACCCCAACAAGGGCTTCACCCGGGGCCTGCTCGACATCAAGGGATGGTCGTCCATGTCGCTGACGAGCGCGGCGCAGGCCGTCCAGATCTCGGGTCACCCGACCGCGTACGCCAAGTGGGAGTCGTCGGCCGCCTCCTGGCTGGCCGCTCTGGGCTAGGCCGCACGATCTCCCCGCCGGGCGACTTCGGCTCCGGCCGGTGATTCGGAGCGACCGGCGGCCCGTAGCACCGTAAAATCGGCGCCGTGAGCGTGAACCAGACTGACCCGATGATCGGCCGGCTCATCGACGATCGGTACCAGGTCCGTTCACGGATCGCGCGTGGCGGGATGGCCACCGTCTACCTCGCGACCGACCTCCGACTCGAGCGCCGCGTCGCGATCAAGATCATGCACGGCCACCTCGCCGACGACGCCTCGTTCAAGGAGCGCTTCATCCAGGAGGCGCGCTCGGCGGCACGCCTGGCGCACCCGAACGTCGTCAACGTCTTCGACCAGGGCCAGGACGACGACTCCGCCTACCTGGTGATGGAGTACCTGCCGGGCATCACCCTCCGGGAGCTGCTGCAGGACCACAAGGTCCTCACCCCCGAGCAGGCGATGGACATCATGGAAGCCGTGCTGGCAGGTCTCGCGGCCGCGCACCGCGCGGGCATCGTGCACCGCGACCTCAAGCCCGAGAACGTCCTGCTCGCCGACGATGGCCGCATCAAGATCGGCGACTTCGGGCTGGCCCGGGCGGCGACGGCCAACACGGCGACCGGGGCCGCCCTGCTCGGCACCATCGCCTATCTCTCGCCCGAACTCGTGACCCGGGGCATCGCCGACACGCGCAGCGACATCTACGCCCTCGGCATCATGCTCTACGAGATGCTGACGGGCGAGCAGCCGTACAAGGGCGACCAGCCCATGCAGATCGCCTACCAGCACGCCAACGACACCGTTCCGGCTCCCGGCATCGTGAACCCGTCGGTGCCCGTCGAACTGGACGAGCTCGTGCTCTGGGCCACGGCTCGCGACCCCGAGCACCGTCCCCGCGACGCGCGGGCGCTGCTCGACCAGCTGCTCGACGTCCAGCGCGCGCTGGCCGACCCCTCCGGTCCCCCGCCGAACCGCACGATGGTCCTCCCCTCCGCCGCGGCGACGGCGGTGCTGCCGGGCTTCTCGGCGGCGGGCGCGACGGGCGACACGGAGGTCGTGCCCAGAGCCCGCCACCGGACCGGACCGGTCGGCCCCGCCACCGAAGACGGCAACGCCGACCGCCTGCAGGCTCTCGCCGCCCGTCGACACCGGCGCGGGGCGATCTGGCTCGTCGTCGTGGTGGTGCTCGCGCTGCTCGCCGGCGGCGCGGGTTGGTACTTCGGCTCCGGCCCCGGCGCTCAGGCCCAGGTTCCCGATGTCTCGGGGCAGGACCCGGCGGCCGCCGCCGCGCAGCTCATCGACGAGGGCTTCACGGTGGCCCCCGACAACCGCAGCGACTTCTCCCCCGTGGTGCCGGCCGGCCAGGTCACCGCCACGGACCCGCAGGCGAGCACCGCCCTGCAGAAGGGGTCGACGGTGACCCTCGTGGTGTCGCAGGGCCCCCGGCAGATCGCGATCCCGGAGGTGCTCGGCGCCACCCTCGACGCGGCCCGGGCGGCTCTGTCCGACTTCTCCGTCGAGGAGCCCGTCCGCCAGTTCGACGCCAAAGACGAGGGGACAGTGATCGGCATCGCCGGCGTCGGCGGGGACGGGAACGCGGTCGGCCTGTCGGCTGGAGCCGAGTACGGCGAACAGCAGCCGATCACGCTGACCGTGTCGCTCGGCCCCGTGCCCGACGTCGTCGGCCAGACCCTGGAAGACGCCCAGTCCGAGCTGACCGGGGCCGGTCTCGTCGGCACGCAGTCGGGCAGCGAGTACAGCGGCGAGATGGAGGCCGGGTCGGTCATCCGCGCTCAGCCGACGGAGCAGGGTCCGGTCACACCCGGTGACACCATCGACCTGATCGTCTCGGACGGCCCGGCTCCGGTCACCGTCCCCGACGTCACCGGTCAGACCATCGACGACGCCACCGCGCAGCTCGAGGCCCTCGGCCTCTTCGCCGACTTCGACGACTGCCTCAACTTCACCTGCGCCTTCTACGACTGGAAGGCCTCGCTGCCCGTCACCGCCACCGACCCGGCACCCGGGAGCGTCGTGGCCGCAGGGTCGACGATCAGGCTCAGCTACCGGGTCGAGTGAGACTCCTCGGCGACGCGACCCGCGCCTCCTGAATCGACGACGGGCCCCTGCCGGGAATCGACAGGGGCCCGAGGCGACGAGGAGGTGCGGGTCAGTTCGCCGCGAGCTCCTCCGCCACGAGGAACGCCAGCTCGAGCGACTGCATGTGGTTGAGGCGCGGGTCGCAGAGCGACTCGTACCGCGTCGCCAAGGTGGCCTCGTCGATGTGCTCGGAGCCGCCGAGGCACTCCGTCACGTCGTCGCCGGTCAGCTCGATGTGGATGCCGCCCGGGTGCGTGCCCGCGGCGCGGTGCGCCTCGAAGAAGCCCTTGACCTCGTCCATGATCTCGTCGAAGCGACGGGTCTTGTAGCCCGTCGGCGTGGTGAGACCGTTGCCGTGCATCGGGTCGCTGACCCAGAGCGGAGTCGCATCGGCCCGCGTGATCGCCTCGAGCAGCGGCGGCAGGGCGTCGCGGATCTTCTTCGCCCCCATGCGGGTGATGAAGGTCAGACGACCGGGCTCGCGCTCGGGGTCGAGCTTGTCGATCAGGCGCATCATGTCGTCGGGGGTCGTGCTCGGCCCGAGCTTGACCCCGATCGGGTTGCGGACGCGCGACAGGAAGTCGACGTGGGCGCCGTCGAGGTCGCGGGTGCGCTCGCCGATCCAGACGAAGTGCGACGACAGGAGGTACGGGTCGCCCGTGCGGGAGTCGATCCGTGTCATGGGGCGCTCGTAGTCCATCAGCAGCCCCTCGTGGCTGGTGTAGAACTCGACGCGCTTGAGCTCGTCGAAGTCGGCCCCGGCGGCCTCCATGAACCGGATGGCCTTGTCGATCTCCTTCGCCAGGTGCTCGTACGCGGCGTTCGCGGGATTGGCCGCGAAGCCCCGGTTCCAGCTGTGGACCTGACGGAGATCGGCGAAGCCGCCCTGGGTGAAGGCTCGGATGAGGTTTATCGTCGACGCCGAGGTGTGGTAGCCCTTGACCAGTCGAGCCGGATCAGCCCGACGCGACTCGGGGGTGAAGTCGTAGCCGTTGACGATGTCGCCGCGGTAGGCCGGGAGGGTCACGCCGTCGCGCGTCTCGTCGTCGCTGGAGCGGGGCTTCGCGAACTGACCGGCCATCCGGCCCATCTTGATCACGGGCATCGAGGCGCCGTAGGTGAGGACGACCGCCATCTGGAGGATGGTCTTCACCCGGTCGCGGATCTGGTCGGCGGTGGCCCCTGCGAAGGTCTCGGCGCAGTCGCCCCCCTGGAGGAGGAACGCCTCGCCGCGAGCCGCCGAAGCGAGCCTGGACCGGAGGGTGTCTACCTCGCCCGCGAAGACGAGCGGCGGCAGGGTGGCGATCTCGGCGGAGGCCGCCTCGACCGCCGCGGCGTCGGGCCACGACGGCTGCTGCTTGATGGGAAGGGTGCGCCAATAGTCGAGACCCTCGACGACGTCGGTGTCGGACGTGGCGAACGGTTCTCTGGGCTGGGTCACGGTCTTCCTTGCGAGCGTAAGCGGGCTCGGGGTCGAACGACCCCGACGAGCGAGCCTACCGCGAAGACCCCGAGCGCTTCTCTTTGACGCTGGAGGCGTACACGTCGGCGTACTCCTGACCGCTCAGGGCGTTGAGCTCGTACATGATCTCGTCGGTGATGGAGCGGAGGATGAACCGGTCGCCCTCCATGCCCTCGAAGCGGCTGAAGTCCAGGGGCTCGCCGAAGACCACGCCGACCCGACGGATCTTGGGGATCTTCGTGCCCGTCTTCATGACCTTCTCGGTGTCGATCATCGCCACGGGGATGACGGGCACGTGGCCCTCGAGGATCATCCGGGCCACACCGGTGCGACCGCGGTAGAGGCGACCGTCGGGGCTGCGCGTGCCCTCGGGGTAGATGCCGAGCTGCTCGCCGCGGCTCAGCACCGAGAGACCGGTGGCCAACGACGCCTCCGACGCCTTGCCGCCCGAACGGTCGATGGACAGCTGACCCGTCGCCGTGAAGAACAGCCGCATGGCCCAGCCCTTGACGCCCTTGCCGGTGAAGTAGTCGCTCTTGGCGAGGAACGAGATGCGTCGGTCGAGGGCGATGGGCAGGAAGATCGAGTCGACGAACGAGAGGTGGTTGCTGGCGAAGATCACCGCGCCCGTCTCGGGCACGTGCTCGGCACCCCGGACCCAGGGCCGGAACACCGAGAGCACCAGGGGTGTCGCGATGAGTGTCTTCAGGAACCAGTAGAGCATCGATGCATCTCTCGTCGGACGATGGTGCGGTGGGCGGTTCCGATCGCGGAGCGACCGGTTCGGATCAGAGCCCGGTGGCGTGCAGCCGGGCGAGGTCGGCGGCGCCGACGACGCCGGCGTCGTTGACGAGCTCGGCGATGACGAAGTTGGGCTCGGGGTGATAGCCCCGCGCCGGGAGGTGCGCGAGGTACGCCTCGCGGACGGGAGCGAGCAGCAGCTCCCCCGACTGGGCGACGCCGCCGCCGAAGACGAAGACCTGGGGATCGAGGACGACGGACAGGGAGGCGGCGGCCTGACCCAGCCAGCCGCCCAGCTCGCGGAGCGCCTCGACCGCCCCCGGATCGCCCTCCTTGAGGAGCTCGCCGACGTCGTGACCGGTCAGCTCGCCCCGGGACTCGCGGACCGCTGCCAGAGCGGCGCCGGCACCGGGGCGGTCGGCGACCTCGCCGGCCATGCGGAGGAGCGCCCGGCCCGAGCCGTACTGCTCGATGCACCCGCGGGCACCGCAGCCGCACGGGAGTCCGTCGGGGACCACGCGCAGGTGACCGAGCTCGCCGCCCGTGCCGAAGCCACCGCGCAGGAGGCGGTCTTGAGCGACGATCGCCCCGCCGACGCCCGTGCCGATGGTGAGCATGGTCATGTCGCTCGCGAGTCGCCCTGCGCCGAAGCGGAACTCGGCCCAGCCTGCGGCGTTCGCGTCGTTGTCGATCGTGATGTGCAGGTCGAGGCGCTCGGACAGCAGCGCCCGGAGGGGCTCGTTCCGCCACGCGATGTTCGGCGTGTAGTAGACGGTCGACTGGGCCGCGTCGATGAATCCGGGGGCGGCCACGCCCGCGGCGACGACGTCGCCGTGCTCGGACTGCAGCGACGTGATCATCTCGACGACGGCGTCGACGATGGCCTTCGAGTCGCCCGCCGGCGTCGGCACCCGCCTCTCGGCGACGATCTCGCCCAGCTCGGTGACGACGCCACCCGCGATCTTCGTTCCACCGATGTCGATTCCGATTGCCTGCACGAGGATCGAGTCTATCCCCGGCCCCCGCTCGGCCAGGCATCCCGCTCCGACGGGCTCCCCGCTAGGGTGTGGGGACCATCGTTCGGTACCGAAGGAGCTGCCGTGAACGAACACACCGTCCCCCTCGCCCTGGAGCCCGACGTGAACGCCAACGCGACCGACCTCTTGATCGATCGCGCCGAGGCCACGCCCGACGCAGCACTGTTCGCCGTCCCCGACGGCGTCGGAGGCTGGTCGGACGTCACGGCCGCGGAGTTCCTCGCCCAGGTCCGCGCCCTCGCCAAGGGTCTGATCGCCTCGGGCATCCGCCCCGGCGACGCCGTCGGGCTCATGTGCCGGACCCGCTACGAGTGGACTCTCGTCGACTTCGCCACCTGGTTCGCCGGAGCCCTGCTCGTACCGGTGTACGAGACCTCGTCGCCTGCCCAGGTGCATTGGAACCTGAGCGACTCGGGGGCCGTCGCGCTCATCCTCGAGACGGCCGACCACTTCGCCCGTTTCGACGAGGTCCACCCCGAGCTGCCCGAGGTCGCCCACGTCTGGCAGATCGATCTCGGAGATCTCGACAAGCTCGCGGCCGCAGGAGTCGACGTCGCCGACGACGAGCTCGAGCGCCGCCGGTCCGCCGCCGGGCCGAGCGATCTCGCGACCATCATCTACACCTCCGGCACCACCGGGCGGCCGCGGGGCTGCATGCTCACGCACGCGAACTTCGTCGAGACGAGCCGCAACGCCGCGCACGCCATGTCCGACGTCGTCGCACCGGGGTCGTCGACGCTCCTCTTCATCACCACCGCGCACGTCTTCGCGCGCTTCATCGCCGTGATGTCCGTCCATGCCGGTGTCAGGGTCGGTCACCAGGCTGACACGAAGCAGCTGCTGCCGTCTCTCGCGTCGTTCAAGCCGTCGTTCCTGCTGGCGGTCCCCCGCGTGTTCGAGAAGGTCTACAACTCCGCCGAGCAGAAGGCCGAGGCCGGCGGCAAGGGCGCCATCTTCCGTCGTGCCGTCGCGGTCGCCATCGCCCACAGCAAGGCGCTCGACGAGGGCGCCGTGCCCCTGGGGCTGAAGCTGCGCTTCGCCCTGTTCGACCGACTCGTCTACAGCAAGCTGAAGAAGGCCATGGGCGGGAACATCCGGTACGCCGTGTCGGGCTCCGCGCCGCTCGGCACGAGGCTCGGACACTTCTTCCGCAGTCTCGACATCCGGATCCTCGAGGGGTACGGACTCACCGAGACCACCGCGCCGGCATCGGTCAATCTCGTCTCGAAGTTCAAGATCGGCACGGTCGGCCCCGCGCTGCCCGGCGTCTCGATCCGCACGGACGACGACGGTGAGATCTCCGTGAAGGGCGAGAACGTCTTCGCCGGCTACTGGAACGACCCCGAAGGCACTGCCGAGGTCCTGTCGGACGGCTGGTTCCGCACCGGGGACCTCGGCTCCCTCGACGCCGACGGCTATCTCACGATCACCGGCCGCAAGAAGGAGATCATCGTGACGGCCGGTGGCAAGAACGTCGCACCGGCCGTGCTCGAGGACCCTATTCGCGCCAACCCCCTCGTCGCTCAGGTCGTCGTGGTCGGAGACCAGAAGCCGTTCATCTCGGCGCTGGTGACGCTCGACACCGAGATGCTGCCCGTGTGGTTGAACAACGCCGGTGAGGCCGCCGACATGCCGCTCGCCGAGGCGGCGGAGCATCCCGCCGTGATCGCGGAGATCCAACGGGCCGTCGACGAGGCGAACACCGCGGTCTCCCGCGCCGAGTCGATCCGCAAGTTCATCGTGCTCCCCACCGAGTTCACGGAGCAGAGCGGCCATCTGACGCCGAAGATGAGCATCAAGCGCGCCGTCATCGTCAAGGACTTCGCGCCGCAGATCGCGGACCTCTACACGGTGTACCCCAGCACCGACTCGGTGCGGACGGTCACCGAGCCGAAGCGCTGAGTCGGGCGCCCGGTCGTCGATCAGGCTCTCCACCAGTCGCTCATGCGGATCTCCCGCAGAGCCTCGCGTCGCGTGGCCGGCTCGAGGGTCATGACGTAGAGCGTGCCGTCCAGGTGATCCGTCTCGTGCTGCAGGGCCTGGGCCATCAAACCGGTGCCCTCGAGCACGACCGGCTCGCCGTCGAGGTCCACGCCCTCGACCCGGGCGTACGACCAGCGCGGAGTCGGGAACCAGAACCCGGGCACCGAGAGGCACCCCTCGTCGACGAGCTCGCGCTCACCCGACGTCTCGACCAGCACGGGGTTCAGCACGTAGCCGACGTCGCCGTCGACGTTGTAGCTGAACGCCCGGAGGTTGACGCCGATCTGCGCCGCCGCCACACCGGCACGGCCCGGCTCGCGGACGGTGTCGAGCAGGTCTGCGACGAGCGACGCGAGCCGCGGGTCGCCGATCGTCACGGGATCGGAGGGCGACCGGAGGACCGGGTCGCCGAACAGACGGATGGATCTCACGCTCACGGCGTGCACCTCCAAGGTGGGAGTGGCAGGGGAATCGAGGTCGCCGACGTGGCTTTTAGGTGCTTCAACAGTAGTGAAGGTATCGTGTGGCTCGTGCATGTACTCAGCGTCAGCTCTCTCAAGGGGGGCGTCGGCAAGACGACGGTGACGCTCGGACTCACGTCGGCCGCCTTCGCCAAAGGCCTCAGAACCCTCGTCGTCGACCTCGATCCGCAGTCGGACGTCTCGACCGGTCTCGACATCACCGTGGCCGGCCACCTCAACGTGGCCGACGTCCTGGCCTCGCCGAAGGAGAAGACCGTCCGAGCGGCCATCGCGCCGAGCGGTTGGACGAAGGGCAGCCAGGGCAAGGTCGACGTCATGATCGGCAGCCCGTCCGCCATCAACTTCGACGGCCCGCACCCGTCGATCCGCGACATCTGGAAGCTCGAGGAGGCGCTGGCCAACGTCGAGGCCGATTACGACCTCGTCCTGATCGACTGCGCACCCTCGCTCAACGCGCTCACCCGCACGGCATGGGCGGCCTCCGACCGTGTCACGGTCGTGACCGAGCCCGGCCTCTTCAGCGTCGCCGCGGCCGACCGCGCGCTCCGTGCCATCGAGGAGATCCGTCGAGGTCTCTCGCCGCGCCTCCAGCCCCTCGGGATCATCGTGAACCGCGCCCGGGTGCAGTCGATCGAGCACCAGTTCCGCATCAAGGAGCTCCGCGACATGTTCGGCCCGCTCGTCCTCAGCCCGCAGCTGCCCGAGCGCACGTCGTTGCAGCAGGCGCAGGGTGCGGCCAAGCCGCTGCACGTCTGGCCCGGCGAGAGCGCCCAGGAGATGGCGCGGAACTTCGATCAGCTGCTCGAGCGCATCATGCGGACGGCCAAGATCGGCGACTACGCCGAGCCCGCGACCCGCTGATCGTCGCAGCCGGCGGCGCCCACCGCTGACACGAGAAGAGCCCCCACCAGCCGGTGGGGGCTCTTCTCGTCATCTGTCCGGGTACGTCGGTCTCGGACGACGCACCGGCGCCCGGTGGGTCAGCTGGCGCGGGAGTCGCGACGGGCCGCGAGCTCGTCGGACGGGTCGGCGGCCGGCGTGCTGTCGAGCTCGACCAGGCTGGTCTCGACCTCGCGCAGCACCTTGCCGACGGCGATGCCGAAGACGCCCTGGCCGCGGCTCACGAGGTCGATGACCTCGTCGTCGGAGGTGCACAGGTAGACGCTCGCACCGTCGGACATCAGCGTCGTCTGGGCCAGGTCGCTGACACCGGACTCACGGAGCTGGTTGACCGCGGTGCGGATCTGCTGGAGGGAGATGCCGGTGTCGAGCAGTCGCTTGACGAGCTTGAGGACGAGGATGTCGCGGAAGCCGTAGAGCCGCTGGGAGCCGGACCCCGCCGCGCTGCGGATGGTCGGCTCGACCAGCCCTGTACGGGCCCAGTAGTCGAGCTGGCGATAGCTGATGCCCGCGGCTCGGGCGGCGACGGTGCCCCGGTAGCCGCTGTCGGCGTCGAGGTCGGGCATCCCGTCGGTGAACAGCAGCCCCAGCTCGTAGCGGGACCCCTCGGGGGAACCTGACTCACTCATGCCGTTGCCTTCCGCTGTGTTCTGCCCAGACCCGGAACGTTCAACGTCGGGTTGATGGTTTGACCTGGACCCACGGTACCCACATGGGAACCTCGACCAGGCGACATTCGCGTGGAGACCTCGGCGTGTCGAGGATATTCGCCGCGCGGCCGCGCGTCTACGTGTCGAGACGGTCGAGGGCCGACCGGACGAGGGAGCGGCGGACGACGTCCAGCTGCTCGGCGAGCTCGCGCGACAGCTCGGCCACGCGGGCTCGACCCGCGGCGTCGCGACGCCGGGCCACCGAGGCGACGGCCGACTCGATCAGATCGAGCTCGCGTTCTGCGGCGACCCGGACGGTGCGGAGGTGCCGGGGCTCGATACCGGTCTTCCGCAGCTCGACGAGGGCGGCGAGGACGGTCACGGACTCGTCGCCGTGGTGCTCGACGGCAGGGATCAGCGACGCGGCGACCGCGTCGTCGAGGAGCGCAGGGGTCGCCCCGGTGCGGGCGATGAGCTCGTCTCGCGAGAGTCGCCGAGGGGACGTGACCAGCGACACGCCGCCGGCCCCCGGGGGCAGTGCGGTAGGACGACCGGCGTCGAGGTCGGCCAGGTGCTGCCGGATGACTTTGAGCGGGAGGTAGTGGTCGCGCTGGAGGCCGAGGATGAAGCGGAGACGCTCGACATCGGCAGGTGAGAACTTGCGGTAGCCGGATGGGGTCCGCACCGGGGTGACGAGCTCTCGCTCTTCGAGGAATCGCAGCTTGCTGTTGCTGAGATCGGGGAACTCCGGCTTGAGTCGCGACAGCACCTGCCCGATGGTGAGGAGATCCGTCTGTCCGGTCTGCGGCGACCGAGCGGCGGCGGGTCGGGGCACTACTGGATCGCCAGGTGCGCCAGGTCGACGCGCGATGCGTAGAACGTCAGACGGAACTTGCCGACCTGCACCTCGGCACCGTCGCTCAGCAGGGCCTCGTCGATGCGGACGCCGTCGAAGTAGGTGCCGTTCAGCGAACCGAGGTCGGCGACGCTGAAGGAGGTGCCCTGGCGACGGAACTCGGCGTGCTTCCGACTGACCGTGACGTCGTCGAGGAAGATGCCGGCATCGGGGTGGCGACCGGCCACGGTGACATCCGAGTCGAGGAGGAAGCGCGCGCCGATGTTCGGGCCGCGACGGACGACCAGCAGCGCCGAGCCGGACGGGAGCGCCGCGACGGCATCACGCTCGTCGGTCGAGACGCCACCCTCGAGGGCCGCCAGCTGCGCCTGGAACTCCTCGTTGAAACTCAGGGTGGTGTCGACCTCGCGATGGGCGCCCTGAGCACCGGGGTGCTCGCCGGGTACCTGATTGGCGTGCTCTGCCATCGTGGACCTCCTTCGGCCTCCCAGCGTATCGGAAGTCGGGACCTCGTCCGCAACGTCGGAGGCGGAACGGCTCTCGCGGAGGACGGCGTCATCCTGGAGACGGACCGGCCCGCGCCTCCTGGGCAGGTCCTCACGGAACTCCCCACGGCCTCCGAGGTGGGTCATAGGGATTCCATGGGAACGGGAGCTTCTCTTGTCTCACCGCACCACCACCGCATCTGGAGGCACCCCATGAACGACCACGAGAGCGACACGACCGACGGAACCGACGGCGCACCCGGACGCCCCACCGACGACGCGACGACGACGCCGGCGCCGACGCCGACAGCCCCGGCGGACGCCCGCAGGCTGCCCCACGTCACCGGATCGTCGGACGCACGCTACGTGAACGCGCCGTCGTCGACGGGCGCGCACGACACGGCCCACCAGTCGTACGACGCGAGCTCGGCCGCGGGCCCGACCACCGCCTCCGGGACGGAGTCGGTCCCCGCCGCGTTCGCACGCCCTCGGGAGACCCGCCGCCCGAAGCGCTGGATGCTGCTGACCGGCGCGGCCGCGGCCCTCGTGCTCGGCGCCGGCGGGGCGGGAGGCGCGGCCTACGCCATCGGGCACACCGCCGGCATCGCGGCGGCCCAGGCGGCGTCGCAGCAGCAGTCGATCGAGCTCGCCCCGCAGTACACGTCGCCCGAGGGCGGGACGGGCACGTCCCCGTTCGGAGACGGCCGGGGCAGCGGCGGGACGCAGGGCGGCACCGGCGACGGAGCGCAGGGCGGCACGCAGGGCTCCTCGGGCGGCGCCGAGTCGAGCGCCACCGCAGCCACGTCGGACGAGACGGCCGGCGTGGTGACGATCGTCTCCACCCTGAACTACGACGACTCGTACAAGTCGGCGGGCACCGGCATGATCCTCGACGCCGACGGGCTCATCCTGACGAACAACCACGTCGTGCAGGGCGCCACGAGCATCGAGGTGACCGACGAGACGACCGGGCGCTCGTACACCGCCGACGTCGTGGGGACCGACGCCACGAACGACGTCGCCGTCCTGCAGCTGCAGGACGCCTCGGGGCTCACCCCCGTGTCGTTCGGCGACTCCGACTCCGTGTCGGTCGACGACGCCGTGCACTCCACGGGCAACGCCGAGGGCACGGGCGACCTCGTGACCGCGGCGGGAAGCGTGCTCGCCACCGACCAGTCGATCCAGGTGCAGAGCGAGACGGGCACCGGCGGCGAGTCGCTCTCGGGCCTGATCGAGATCCAGTCCGACGTCGTGTCCGGCGACTCCGGCGGGCCGCTGCGCGATGCTGACGGCGACGTCGTCGGGATCGTGACGGCCGCCTCCTCGGGCACCACCCCGATCACGGGCTACGCCATCCCCATCGACGACGCGCTGAGCATCGCCAAGCAGATCGTCGCCGGGAACGGCAGCGACACGATCCGGATCGGCCTGCCGCCGTTCCTCGGCGCGCAGATCTCGCAGACCGCGACGGGCGCCGCCACGACCGGTGTGCCCATCGCCGGAACCGTCGCGGGCAGCGCCGCGGAGTCGGCGGGCCTCGTCGCCGGCGACACGATCACCGCGCTCGACGGCACCCCCGTCGCCGACGCGTCGGCTCTCACCGCGGCCGTGCAGGCCCACGAGTCGGGCGACAGCGTCTCGCTCGCCTGGACCGACGCCGCCGGCGCCTCGCACACCGCCACGGTCACCCTCGGCGACGGCCCCGCCGCCTGAGCCGCAGCACCATCGACGAGCCCGTCACCGCCCTCATGGCGGCGGCGGGCTCTCGGCGTCAGTCGCTGGCGAGAGCGTCGAGGAGGCGCCTCGGACCCACGACGCTCGCCCCGAGGCGCTCGACGCGACCGGCCAGCTCGCGGTCGGCCGTGACCACGACGACCCGCGCCTCCGGAGACCGCTGCGTCAGCTGCTCGACGTGGGCGACGATGGCCCCGTCGCCGTCGCCGGGGGCGCGCAGGACGTCGATCGCGGCGTCCGACGACTCGGCGGCCCGGGCCTCGCCCTCGAGCACCACGGTCGTCTCGGGCCACCACGAGGTCGGCGCACCGGGCCCCTGAGGCGACTCGTCGAGCACCAGCGACGCCGGCAGACCGACGGTCTGCGCCGCAGCCAGGCCGCCGAGGAGGCGCGTGGCCGCTCCCGCACGATCGCGCCACCACCCGTCGGGTCGCGAGCCGACGACGTTCGCCGCGTCGACGACCAGGCGCACGTCGAGATCGAGATAGCCCGCGAGCCCCGGCCAGGACGTCGCGAAGCCGGGGTGCAGCGACAGGCCGTCGATCTCGGCGCGGGGCACCCACCGGAGCTCGAGGCTCTCGGCGTCGGCCACGACGGCGTCGAAGGGAGTCACCACGCGGGCGACGATGGTGGAGTACGACCAGAAGCCGAGATCGAGCGCCGAGGCGAAGAGCAGCCGCAGGGACTCCCCCGGGACGGCGGCCTCCTCGCCGCTCTCGCGGAGCGCGCCCTCGACCGCGGACTCGTCGAACTGGCGGGCGCCGCCGGGCAGGCCCCAGGTGCCGCCGAAGTGGCTCCACTCGGCACGATGCTGCAGCAGGACGCGGTCGTCGGCGTCGATGGCGAGCAGACCCGCAGCCCCCGCTCGGCCCCAGAATCGTCGGCCGTCAGGGCTCTCGACCCAGCCGTCGGCCGGTCCGTGGATGGTCACGGGTCGAGCTTGCCACATGCGCGCACGGCGTCAGACGAAACGGACGGTCTGCTGCAGACGATCACGGATCTCGAAGACGTCGGAGATCGTCGTGCGGTCGGACAGGTCGGGCCCGTGCCTCAGCACCTGCGGCAGCAGCGAGCGGCGGAGCACGAACGTGCCCCCGCGGCGACCCCGACCGGCCGGCTCGAGCGCGGCGGCGAAGTCGTCGTCGGGCACGACGATCAGCTGATGCGTGAACGAGACCCGGGTGTCGCGGCGCACGGCCCGAGCCTGACGAGTGAGGTCTCGGACGGGATGCTCGTGCTCGGGGATGCCCGCGCCGACCAGCTCGCCCTTCGTCAGCGAGACCTCGCTGCCCCAGTCGGACGACTGGATCGCGAACAGACCCGCGGGCCCGAGCACGATGTGGTCGAGCTTGCCCTCGGCGCCGGCGTCGACGTCGCTCCAGATCGTGAAGGCGATGCCGAGGTCGGTGACCGTGGCCACCGTGGCCTCTTCCGCCAGGGCGTCGGCGAGCACGTGCCGGATCTCAGGAGGCGCGGTGCGGACGAGTCGCTCGTCGTACGGGTCGTCGAGGGGGACGCCCCGACCGACCCACTCGCGCATGAGGCCGAGATACCGCTCGCGGTTGGCGCCGCCCGGGTGCCCGTGGACGCGAGCCCGGGGCTTCGAGTCGGTGCGCGCGGTCTCCCGCGACGGCGGCGCCCAGCCGGGGGCGGTGCCTGCCGTGCGGGCGGAGGAGGCCGATGGGGAGGACGACGGTCGCCGACGGTCGTAGGCGGCCCTGGCCTCGGGGGTGCCGATCTGCTCCCACGCGAGCTGGAGGGATCGGAAGGCCGAGGCGCTGCCGCCGAGGTCGGGGTGGGTCTCGCGGGCGAGACGCCGGTAGGCGCGACGCAGGTCGTCGTCGGAGGCGGCGGCCGGGACGCCGAGCACCTCGTACGGGGTCGAGGAGGCGGGGCTGGGCGTCACGACGACGAGGATACCGGGGGGCGGCTGAACGTCTCGATGCGGGTGGTCAGCGGGTCGCCGGACCCGTCGACCGGCCCCCGCGAGCGGCCCGAGCGGCACGCCACGCGCGCCACCGCAGGAGGAGACGGTGCGCGAGACGACGCAGCGCGAGCGAGATGCGGTGCGCGAGCGGGAACTCGGTGCCGAGGATGGCGACGCCGACGAACACGATCAGCCAGCCCGGACCGGGCAGCGGCACGAGGACGAGACCGAGCACGACGACGAACAGCCCGACCAGGGCCACCCCGACCTTGTACAGCCAACGGAGCCGGGGGAACGCGTCGAGACGCGCCCGCTGCCGGCGGTAGGAGGCGCGGAACCGGCCGCCCCCGCCCGACGAGCCGGAGCCCGACGAGCCGGAGCCCGATCCGTCGGACTCCGACGAGGTCGCGCGGACCATCGGCGTCGAGTGGCGCGGGTCGCCCGAGGCGTCGGAGATCATGTCGAAACCATACGGCGCGGCCCTGGCAGGGACCGCCGCGCCGACTGCCAAGCGGCTGAGTGGCGTGCCGTCGGGCGGTGGGAGGCGTAGTCAGGACGGATGCACGACATGCACCCCGCACGGACGGGGTGCGTCCCCGGGCACCGCGTGTCGTCGGAGGACGCCGCGTGGTGAGAAGGAGAGACCCATGAGAACGAGAACCATCGGAGACGTGACGGTCAGCGCCGTCGGACTGGGCGCCATGCCCCTGTCGATCGAGGGGCGCCCCGACGAGCGTCAGGCCGTGGCCACCATCCACGCCGCGCTCGAGCAGGGCATCACCCTGATCGACACCGCCGATGCGTACCACCAGGCGGGCGCGCACGAGGTCGGTCACAACGAGGAGCTGATCGCGCGGGCGCTGGCCGGGTTCCACGGCGACACGTCGGACGTGCTCGTCGCCACCAAGGGCGGTCACCTGCGGCCGACGGAGGGCGCCTGGGCGCAGAACGGCGACCCGGCCTACCTGAAGGAGGCGGCCAAGGCCTCCGCGAAACGCCTCGGTGTGGACGCCATCGGGCTGTATCAGTTCCACCGCCCCGACCCGGCCGTCCCGTACGCGGATTCGATCGGCGCGCTCGCCGAGCTGCTGGACGAGGGCGTCATCCGGATGGCGGGCATCTCGAACGCCACGGTCGAGCAGATCCGCGAGGCGAACACGGTGCTCGACAACCGCCTCGTCTCGGTGCAGAACCAGTACTCGCCGGCCTTCCGGTCGAGCGAGGTGGAGCTGGCCCTCTGCGACGAGCTCGGCATCGCGTTCTTGCCCTGGAGCCCGCTCGGCGGCATCACCGACGCCGCGGAGCTCGGCGCGAAGCACTCCGTCTTCGCCGAGATCGCCAACGCCCGCCGCGTGACCCCGCAGGTGCTGACGCTCGCCTGGGAGCTGGCGAAGTCGGAGCTCGTCATCCCCATCCCCGGCGCGCGCCGACCGCAGACGATCATGAACTCCGCGACGGCCCCGACGATCAAGCTGTCCGCCGACGAGATCCAGCGTCTCGACGCGGCCTGATGCCCCGGAGACCGGCGCCGGCATCCCGCCGGCGCCGGTCTCGACGCACCGCGGACACGACGACCGCCACGAAACGACCAGACCAGAACCGACCCGACCCGACCCGAGGAGCACCATGACCGAGTCCCACTTCGACCGCCCGTACGACATCATCGCCGAGGTGCCGTCGTTCGACCTGACGAGCACCGACGTCCACGACGGCGGTGAGCTCGGCCGGGCCCAGGTCAGCGGCCTGATGGGCCCCGGGGGCGACGACGCCAGCCCGCAGCTGAGCTGGAGCGGCGCCCCCGACGGCACGAAGAGCTACGCCGTCACGGTCTACGACCCCTACGCCCCGACCGGATCGGGCTTCTGGCATTGGGCCGTCGCGGACCTCCCCGCGGGCACCACGTCGCTCCCCTCGGGTGCGGGCGACGACGAGGGGTCCGGTCTGCCCGACGGTGCCATCCAGCTGAGGAACGACGCCGGCATGGCCCGCTTCGTCGGCGCCGCGCCGCCCGCCGGGCACGGACCGCACACCTACTTCGTGGCGGTGCACGCCCTCGACGTCGAGACGTTGGGGATCGACGGCTCGGCCAGCCCCGCCTACCTGGGCTTCAACCTGCACTTCCACACCCTGGGGCGGGCCGTCATCAGCGCGACGTTCGAGGTTCCGGCCGGGTCGTGAACTCGAGACCCGAGTCGACCAGGGCGAAGTAGCCCTCGGGCGTCCGGTGCCAGAGGGCCCGGAGCGCCAGAGGGCCGCCGGTCATCCGGTCGAGGAGACCCAGCGCCCAGGTCTCGACGCCGAGCCGGTCGGTGATGTCGTCGTCCGGCGTCTGCCAGACCAGCACCACCTGGCGGGCCCGGACGCGGAGCCCCTGGTGCCGCAGCATGTCGACGAACTGGTCGAGTTCGGCCGCCCGCGGCAGGCGCGGGGCGTTGTGCAGGCGACCGGCCGGAGAGAGCTGCTCGCCGGCCTCGCCGAGGAACACGACGTGCACGACCTCGCGGTCGCAGGCCTCGGCGCAGAGCTCGGCGGCGTACGCGTCGGCCGTGTCGGGATCGGCGTCGGGGGCGAGGGCGGGCAGCCGCAGGTACTCGGGGTCGGGGTCGAGGGGGACCTCGGGGCCGCGGACTCGCACCCCTCAGCCCGCCAGGACGAGTCGTGACACGTCGGTCGGAGTCCGCCGCATCGGTGGATGGATCGTCAGGCCGCCGGGATCGACGCAGGAGAGGATCGCCTGGGCCCAGCGCTGGTCGTCGAACGAGGCCGAGAGAGACTCGTCGTCGTTCTGCCAGACCAGCAGGACCGAGGCGGCCTCGACCCACCCGGCGACCTCGACGATGCGTGTGGCGTAGAGCTCCGCCTCGCCGCGGGTCGGCACGGCCGGGCATCCGCTGACGGCGATCGGCGGCGCGAGAGGGACGCCGTCGTCGTCGAGGTACATCCAGAGGATCGCGCGCATGTCGCACGGCTCGAGGCAGAAGTCGTCGACGAAGTCGGCCAGCTCTTCGTCGGTGGGCAGAGGGGCGAGGGTGGGTGGATACGTCTCGAGAGCTGTCATGGGAACGAGGATGCCCAGCACGGAGACCGCTTCGAGGCGGGCGACGGGGCGGTTGTGGAGAGGGTCGACGTCGACCGGATGGGGAGGGGAGGACACGGGCCGGGCTGTGGAGGACACAGGAGGACGGCATGACCGGACCCGCGCCTCCTCGGCTCGGTACTCTCTCGGGGTGGACGTGGTCAGGGAGTTCCTCGCCGGTGTCGGCCTGCTCGGACGCGGCCTGCGACTCTGGGGCACGTCGCCGCGCCTGATGCTGCTCGGCGCCGTCCCGGCGCTCGTCGTCGGCGCCGTGTTCGTCGCGCTCGTCGTCGTCGTGGGGTTCGCCGCCGACGACATCGCCGTGACCGTGACCCCGTTCGCGCAGGACTGGTCGGAGTGGGCGCGGACAGCCGCCCGCCTCGTCGCCGGGCTGGCCGTGACGGCGCTCGCCGTGCTGCTGGCCGTCGTCGCCTTCACCGCGGTGACGCTGCTGGTCGGCGACCCGTTCTACGAGCGCATCTGGCGTCGGGTCGAGGAGGGGGAGGGCGACGCCCCCGCCGAGGTCGACCGCGGCTTCTGGGCCGGTCTCGCCCGCAGCGCCGGCGACTCGGTGCGCCTGCTGATCGCCACCGGCGGAGTCGGGCTCCTGCTGTTCGCCGGCGGATTCGTGCCCGTGGTCGGCCAGACGGCGATCCCGGTGCTGGGCGCGCTGACGGGAGGCTGGTTCCTGGCGGTCGAGCTCACGGGCTACGCCTTCGACGCCCGGGGCCGGAGCCTTCGCGAGCGACGCCGGCTCCTGGCCACGCGGAGGGCCCGCACCCTCGGTCTCGGCACGGCCACCTACCTGCTCTTCTTCGTGCCCTTCGGAGCCGTCGCCGTCATGCCCGCCGCCGTGGCCGCCGCCACCCTTCTCTCCCGAGAGGTGCTCGCCCAGCCGCCCGGCGACTACCATCGCCCCGCATGACGACCCCCGCCTCCCCCACCAACCCGTCCGTGCCGCTTCCCGACGGACGCGTCGTGCCCGCACTCGGCCAGGGCACCTGGCGACTGGGCGACGATCCCCGCCGCCGAGACACCGAGATCGCAGCACTGCGCGCCGGCATCGACGCCGGCCTGACGCTGATCGACACGGCCGAGATGTACGGGCAGGGGGCGTCGGAGAGTCTCGTCGGCGAGGCGGTCGCCGGTCGGCGCGACGAGGTGTTCCTCGTGAGCAAGGTGCTGCCGGGGAACGCCTCGCGCCGCGGCACGATCGAGGCCTGTCACGCGAGTCTCGGGCGACTGGGCGTCGAACGGCTCGACCTCTACCTGCTGCACTGGCGCGGCGGGCACCCGGTGACCGACACCGTGGAGGCCATGGAGGCGCTGGTCGCCGAGGGATCGATCGGCGGCTGGGGGGTCAGCAACTTCGACGTCGACGACATGACCGAGCTCGTCGGCCCCGCCGGGGGCGTGAACGTGCAGACGAACCAGGTGCTCTACAACCTCGCCCACCGCGGGCCCGAGTTCGACCTGCTGCCCTGGGCGCGCGACCACGGCATGCCGCTCATGTCGTACTCCCCCGTCGACAGCGGTGAGCTGCTCGACCACCCCGTGCTGACGTCGGTCGCCGCCGACCTCGGGGCCGCACCGGCGCAGGTCGCGCTCGCCTGGGTGCTTCGACTCGCCCCCGACATGCTCGCGGCCGTCAAGGCCGGGACGACCGGGCACGCGCTCGAGAACGCCGCCGCGCTGGCCGTCGACCTCGACGATCAGGCGTTCGTGCAGCTCGAGCGGGCGTTCCCGGCCCCGTCGGGACCGGTGCCGCTCGAGATGCGCTGACCCGCGCCTCCTCGGCTCGGGCGTCGCCGGGTCGACGACTCGCTCACCGGTGGGTCGCCCGATCGCCGCCTCGCCGACCGGCGACGGGCAGCAGTCCGCTACCGGGCGAGCAGAGCCTCGATCGGCCCGCGCACGAAGTAGACCAGGAACCCGGCGGCGACGATCCACAGCAGCGGGCTGATGCCCCGCGCCTTGCCTGAGAACGCTCGGACCAGCACCCAGCTGATGAAGCCCGCGCCGATGCCGTTGGCGATCGAGTAGGTCAGCGGCATCACGATGATCGTGAGGAAGACGGGCAGGGCGACGGAGAAGTCGGTCCAGTCGATGTCGCGGATCTGCGAGACCATCAGCGCACCGACGATGACGAGCGCCGCCGACGCGACCTCGAGCGGCACGACCTGCGTGA
Source organism: Frigoribacterium sp. CFBP9030 (assembly GCF_034045195.1). Lineage (NCBI taxonomy): Bacteria > Bacillati > Actinomycetota > Actinomycetes > Micrococcales > Microbacteriaceae > Frigoribacterium > Frigoribacterium sp. CFBP9030. The sequence continues at coordinate 131,734 of NZ_JAXCWG010000002.1, read as the reverse complement.
GCGGCGTGAAGAACATCGCGAGGATGAAGAGCAGACCAGTGACCACCGAGGCGAACCCGGTGCGCGCACCCTCGCCGATTCCCGAGGCCGACTCGACGAACACCGTGTTCGACGACGAGCTGGTCGCCCCGCCGGCGACCGCGCCGATGCCCTCGACGACCAGCGCCGAACGCAGCCGCGGGAACGTGCCCCTGTCGTCGGCGACCTCGGACGCCTTCGCGAGGCCGGTCATGGTGCCCATGGCGTCGAAGAAGTTCGTGAAGACCAGGGTGAAGACGAGCATGACGGCCGAGAGGACGCCGATGCGGGCGAAGGCGCCGAAGCTGACGTCGCCGATCAGCGACAGGTCGGGGAGGGCGATGATCTGCGTGGGCAGCACGGGGGCGTTGAGGTTCCACTTGTCGGCGTCCTGACCGAGCGACGGCCCCACGCGGAAGATCGACTCGAGCACGATCGACACGATCGTCGTGCCCACGATGCCGATGAGGATGGCGCCCTTGACGCGACGGGCCATCAGGACGGCGATCGCGATGAGTCCGATCACGAAGGTGAGCGTCGGCAGGCTGGCGATCGAGCCGGCGTCGCCGAGCTGCACCGGCGGCGAGGCCGATCCGCTCGGGCGCACGAAGCCGGAGTCGACGAGTCCGATGAAGGCGATGAAGAGGCCGATGCCGACCGTGATCGCGGTCTTCAGGGCGGCCGGGACGGCGTTGAAGATCAACCCGCGGAGGCCCGTGACGGCGAGGATCGTGATGACGAGGCCGTTGATGACCACCAGCCCCATCGCCTCGGGCCAGGTGACGTCGTTCACGACGTTGACGGCGAGGAACGAGTTGATGCCGAGCCCTGCGGCGAAGGCGAACGGGAGGCGCGCGACCGTTCCGAACAGGATGGTCATCACCCCCGCGGTGAGGGCCGTGACCGCGGCGACCTGGTCGTTCTGCAGCCAGCCGCCCGTGACGTCCTGTGCGGCCTGGTCGGCGCTGAAGCCGCCGAGGATCAGCGGGTTCAGGATGACGATGTACGCCATCGTCACGAAGGTCACGATGCCGCCGCGGAACTCCCGTGCGAACGACGAGCCTCGGGCCGTGATCTCGAAGTACCGATCGAGACGGCCGGCGGGCCTCGTGGGTGTCGTGGCGGGGCCGGTGGGCGCGGACGTGGTCATGAGGCGACTCCGAGGTGGGGGACGTGGCCCGACGGCCGCGGGCAGACGCCCATCTTAGAGCGGCGGCGGATCGCCCTCCGTCGTCGACGCCGCGACCAGGGCGGCCACGACCTCGGACGACGCCAGCGCGGCCGACAGGGCGACCTCGACCCGCCTGCCGTCGACCTCGATCCAGCTGCGGACGGGGCCCGGCTCGCGACCGCTCGGCGGCGTGGCGACCGCGAGGGCGTCGAGGCCGTCGAGCTCGGTCTCGATCCAGCGGGTGTGCACCCCGAACCGCCCGTCGTCGGCGGTGAACGCCCCCTCGTCGAGAAGCAGACGGTGGAACGGCACGGTCGTGGCAGGCCCGACGACGTCGAGATCGGAGAGCGCTCGTCGGGCCCGCCGCAGCGCCTCGTCGCGATCGCGACCGCTGGCCGTGACGGTCAGGAGGAGCGAGTCGCGCCCCGCGGGCACCGCTCCGCCGGACACCACGCCGGGATCGACCCGGACCCCGGGGCCGCCGGGCAGCGACAGGGCGGTGACCGCGGCGTCGGTCGGCAGGAAGCCCCGCCCAGGGTCTTCGGCGGTGACGCGGAAGGTGATGCTGTGACCGAGCACCGGCGGCTGGTCGTCGACCTCGAGGGGCCGGTCGGCAGCGACGAGCAGCTGCTGCCGGACGAGGTCGACCCCCGTCGACTGCTCCGTCGCGGCGTGCTCGACCGCCAGGGCCGTGCCGAACTCGAGGAACGAGACCGCACCGGCCTGCGAGACGAGGAACTCGACCGTGCCGGCCCCCCGGTAGTCGACCGCACCCGCGATCGACCTCGCGGTCTCGACGACCGTGTCGCGCTGGGCGTCGGTCAGGAACGGCGCGGGAGACTCGGCGACGAGCTTCTGATGACGTCGCTGCACCGAGCAGTCGCGCACGTCGACGACGACCACCCCGCCGCGGCCGTCGCCGAGCACCTGGGCCTCGACGTGCCGCGGCCGGTCGACGTACTGCTCGACGAAGCACTCGCCCCGACCGAAGACCGCCGCCGACTCGCGCACCGCTGAATCGAAGAAGTCGGCGACCTCGTCGAGGCGGCGGGCGACGCGGAGGCCCAGCCCTCCCCCGCCGTGCGCCGCCTTGAGCGCGATCGGCATGCCGTGCCGCTGAGCGAACACGACGGCGTCGGAGGCGCTCTCGATCGGCCCCGCCGTGCCGACGACCAGCGCCGCGCCGACCGAGTCGGCGAGGGCGCGCGTGGCGATCTTGTCGCCCAGCGTCTCCATCGTCTCGGGGGCCGGGCCGATCCAGGTCAGCCCGGCGGCGACCACGCGGCGCGCGAACTCGGCGTTCTCGGAGAGCGGGCCGCAGCCGGGGTGGACGGCGTCGGCTCCGCTGCGACGAGCGACCACGATCAGGGCGTCCATGTCGAGGTAGGCGTCGAGGGCGTCGCCGGTGTCGAGGGCCCACGCCTCGTCGGCCGCACGGACGTGGAGGGCCTCGGCGTCGTCGGCCGCATGCACCGCGACCGAGCCGAGGTCGAGCTCGGCGCAGGCGCCCGCGATGCGGACGGCGATCAGACCGCGCTCGGCGATCAGGACCTTCTTCACGCCGCGTCACCTCGCTCGGGCACGGCGGCCGGCGGCCCGACGGGTGCGGTGTCGGCGGCTTCGGACCGGGGCCCGGACCCGGCCCCGGGCGACGAGGCTGCGGCGGCCGCCGCAGCGGCGCGGCCGGTCAGCGCCGGGCCGGGCACGGCGCGGAAGCGCACCCGGGCGCCGATCGGCACCTGAGCGGCGCGATCGAGCTGATCGCCGACCACGCAGGCGACGACCGGGTACCCGCCGGTGACGGGGTGGTCGGCCATGAACAGGACCGGCTGCCCGTCGGGCGGGATCTGCAGGGCGCCCGAGACCGTGGCCTCGCTGTCGAGCTCGTCGGTCACGGCGCGGTCGAGCGGGACCGCGCCCTCGAGCCGGAGCCCGATGCGGTTCGACTGCGGCGTGACCGTCCACTCCTGCTCGGTCAGGCGGGCGAGCGCCTCGTCGGTGAACCAGTCGTCACGGGGTCCCAGCACGACGTCGAGGAACGTCACCTCGTCGGGCCCCGAGACGTTCCGCTGCACGTGAGGGGCCGCGGCGGCCACCGACTCGGACCACCCGCGAGCCACGACGAGCTCGTCGCCCGCCTGCAGGCGCTCGGGCCCGAGCCCGGCCAGGACGTCGCCTGACGCGCTGTCGAGCACCGGGTCGACGAGCCAGCCGCCGCGGACGGCGAGGTACGAGTAGACGCCCCGAGGAGGCGCGCCCACCTCGAGCACGTCGCCGTCGTCGAGCGCGAAGGGGGCTCCGACGACGCCGGCGATCCGATCGCCGCCGCGGTCGACGGTGATGGCGACGGGCGCCCCGGCGATCGCCACGACGAGGTCGCCCCGAGCCGTGGCCACGAGACCCCCGTAGGCCATCTCGAGAGCCGGGGACCCGGTGGACGAGCCGACGAGCCGGTTCGCCTCGCGGAGCGCCCGGTGGTCCATCGCGCCCGATCGCGAGACGCCGAGACCCGACCGGCCGGGGCGCCCCAGGTCTTCGATGATGCTGAACGGCCCGGGAGCCGACACGACGAGCGCGCGCGTCGGCGACACCGCCGGGTCCGCCGCGTGCTCGACCGTGGCGGCCCGGAGCGCGACGGGAGCCGTCGTCGGGGAGCCGACCCGCGCCTCCTCGGTGCGGTCGTCGCCGTGGGGCGTCGTGACGCCGTCGAGATCGACGCCGCCCTCGCGCTCCGGCACGGCGACGAAGCGGACGCGCATGCCCGGCTGCAGGAGGGCGGGGACGCGCTCGGAGAGATCCCACATCGGGACGGTCGTGCGACCGAGGAGCTGCCAGCCGCCCGGGCTCTCTCGAGGGTAGACGCCGGAGAAGCCCGCGGCGAGGGCGACGGCGCCCGCGGGCACGGCGGTGCGGGGGACGTCCCGCCGGGGCACGTCGAGAGCCGGGTCGCCGCCCGAGAGGTAGGCGAAGCCGGGCGCGAAGCCGGTGAACGCGACGGTGTGCACGGCGTCCGTGTGCCTCCGCACGACCTCGTCGACGCTCAGCCCGGTGAGTCGCGCCACCTCGTCGAGATCGGCCCCGTCGTAGTGCACGGGGATCTCGACGAGTCGACCGCTGGTCGCCGCGTCGCGGGACTTCGGCAGCGATCGGATCACCGCGAGCAGCGACCGCACCGGTAGGAGGCTGGGCAGGAACCGCACCGCGACCGTCCGCGCCGCGGGCACGACGTCGAGCAGACCGGCGACGGGCTGCGCGAGCAGCGCTCCGAATAGCGCCAGCGACTCGTCGAGCCCGCCGGTCTCGATCAGGATGCCGTCGGTGCCGAGCGGGAGCACGCGCAGTCGCGCGATCGCCGACTGGAGGTCGACCCCGTGATCGTCGCTCACGACGGCGACCCGGCGGCGGAATCGGCCGAGGGCTGGAGCGGGAGCGGGAGCGCTGCGGTATGCGCCGCCGGCGGGACGGCGGACTCGGTGGCCGCGACCTGGCGCGGGACGGCGACGAACGAGCGGACGTCGACGCCCGCCGCCTCGAGAGCCGTGCGCAGCCCGGAGGCGATCGCGACGGCGCCGGGGGTGTCGCCGTGCACGCAGACCGACTCGGCCCGGAGTTCGAGATCGGTGCCGTCGACGGCCCGGATGCGCCCCGTCTCGACGAGCCGCAGCACGCGGTCGACGATCTCGGCGGGGTCGTGCAGCACGGCGCCGGGGTTCGTGCGCGGGACGAGACGGCCGTCGGGCGTGTAGGCCCGGTCGGCGAAGGCCTCGGCGATGGTCGACAGCCCCGCCTCGGTGGCCCGGGTCAGCAGCGGCGAACCCGCCAGGCCCACGAGCACCAGGCCGGGGTCGACCCGCGTGACGGCCTCGACGACGGCATGGGCGTGCCGGCGACCGCGCTCGTCGTCGCCCGCGATCACCGAGTACAGCGCACCGTGCGGCTTGACGTAGCGGACCGTCGCCCCGACCGACGCCGCGACCCCGTTCAGCGCACCGATCTGGTAGACGACGTCGCCGACCAGCTCGGCCTCGGAGGCGTCGACGAAACGGCGCCCGAAGCCCGCGAGATCCCGGTACGAGACGTGGGCGCCCACGGCGACGCCGCGTCGGTGCGCCGCGTCGACCACGGCGGTCATGGTGAGGGGGTCGCCCGCGTGGAACCCGCAGGCGACGTTGGCGCTCGTGACCGCGGCGAGCATCGCGTCGTCGTCGCCGAGAGTCCAGCGACCGTAGCCCTCGCCGAGGTCGGCGTTCAGGTCGATGGTCGTCATGCGGGGCCTTCCGTGCGGCTCGGGCGGTGCGACGGGATGCGCAGAGGGGTCGTTCCCCACCGTAGCGGGGTCGGCGAGTCGGCTGCTGGGCGCCGCCGGGCGGCCGGTGCGTCGGGGATCAGGAGGCGCGGCGCACGAGCAGCGCCCGACTCACCAGCGGCCACTGCAGGGGCAGCCGTGCGATCGCGATAGCGGTGCGCACCGAGGAGGCGCGGCCGCTGCGGACGGATCGGCCCGCCATCGAGACGTTGGCCGGGAACACGGCGACGAAGAGCGCCGCGGCGAGGGTGCCGCCGAGACGGCGGGTCGGCCGCGACAGCAGAGCCGCCGCGATGCCGATCTCGGCCACGCCCGAGACGACCGTGTAGGCCCGGGCGGGGCCGGGGAGGACGCGGGGCACGATCGAGTCGTAGACCGCGGGGCGGACGAGGTGCAGGACTCCGCTGACCCCGAGGGCCGCGGCGAGCGCCCGTGCCGTGGTGCGGGCGCGGTCGGCGTCGGGGCGGGTCGCCCCGGAGGTGGGGCGGAGGGGGTTCGGGGTGCGGGAGGGGCGCCGGTTCATGGTGCCCATGGTGCTCGCGTGCGCCTCCTCGGCCTGTCAGCGGGGTCGGCGTGGCCGGGGGTCAGCGTGGCCGGGGGTCGGCGTGGCCGGGGGCGGCGCTGATCGCGGTGGGCGGGTCAGACGGCTCGGCTGACCCCGCGGCTCATGATGGCGGTGGTGAGGGCGTCGACGGGTTCGCGGGGGGCGACGGGGTTGGCGACGAGGACGTAGTCGACGTCTCCGAGGTCGGGCAGCGAGAAGCGGCGGCTGACCTTGACGAGGTCGGTGGGGATGAGGGAGAAGGGGAAGGCGGCGATGCCCATGCCGGCGCGCACGGCGGCGAGCATGCCGTTGACGTCGCGGGTGTTGCAGGTGATGCGCCAGGTGCGGCCGGCGGATTCGAGCGCGTCGATGGCGAGCTGTCTGCTGAGGCTCGGCGCCTGGTAGGCGATTAGGGGCACGGGGTGACCGGTCTCGATCTGCAGCTTCTCCTGCGCCATCCAGACCATGGTGTCTCCGGCGACCCGGGTGCCCTCGGTGCTCTCGCCCGCCGTCTGCTTGACGAAGATGAGGTCGAGGTGTCCGGAGGCGAGGCGGCGACGGAGCGGGGCGCTCTGGTTGACGGTCAGCTCGAGGTCGATCTGCGGATGCAGCTGACGGAAGTGCCGGAGGATGCGGGGCAGCTGCGTGATGGCGAGGTCGTCGGCGGCGCCGAAGCGGAGTCGCCCGCGCATGGCGGAGCCGCTGAAGTAGCTCTCGGCGGCGGTGTGGGCGGCGAGGATCGTGCGGGCGAAGCCGGCCATGGCGTCGCCGTTGTCGGTGAGTCGGACCTCGCGGGTGTCGCGCGTGACGAGCGTGCGGCCGGCGGCCTTCTCGAGACGGCCGATGTGCTGGCTGACCGTGGGCTGGCTGATGCCGAGTCGGAGCCCGGCGTTCGTGAAGCTGCGGGTCTCGGCGACGGCGAGGAACGTGGCGAGCAGGGCGGGGTCGAACACGGGGCTCCTCTCGGTGCATTGGGATGACCAATGGCACTGATTCGAACCATAGCGGGTCCGAATGAGGGTTCGGGCCGTAGCGTCGTGGGTGATGTCAGTCCCGCCCCGCACCGTCGCCCCGCCCCCCGCCACCGAACCCCTGCCCGTCATGGCCGAGCGCCCGCCGTGGCGCCACACCTTCATCGCCCTGAGCGTGCCGAACTTCCGGCTGTGGACGGCCGGCAACGTCGTCGCGATGACGGCGGGCTGGATGCAGCGCATCGCGCAGGACTGGCTCGTGCTCGAGCTGACGGGCAGCGCGACGGCCGTCGGCATCACCGTGGCGCTGCAGTTCGCCCCGATGCTCTTCTTCGGCCTGCTGGGCGGGGTGATCGTCGACCGCTTCTCGAAGCGCGCCCTGATGATCGCGACGCAGAGCGTGTTCGCGGTCCTCAGTCTCGGGCTGGCGGCTCTGACGCTCTCGGGCGTCGTGATGCCCTGGCACGTCTTCGCCATCGCGTTCGCGACCGGTCTCGTGACGGTCATCGACAACCCGGCACGGCAGGTGATCGTGTCGGAGCTCGTGGGGCACAGGTACCTGCGGAACGCCATCAGCGTGAACTCCAGCGTGTTCCAGCTCGGCGGGATGATCGGACCCGCCGTGAGCGGGGTGCTGCTGCTGGCGGTGGGCGCCGGCTGGGCGTTCGTCGTCAACGGGGTCGCCTGCCTGCTGGTGGTCGTCATGCTCGGCCTGCTGAAGACGGCGCAGATGACCCGCACGACGCCGGGCCCGCGCAGTCGCGGTCAGCTGCGGGCGGGCCTCGCCTACGCCCGGGCGAAGCCGACGATCCTGGTGCCGGTGGTGCTCGTCGCCTCGTACGCCGTGTTCGGCCTGACCATGCCGGTGCTGCTGGCCTCGTTCGCCGACGACGTCTACGACGTGGGGGCGGGCGGCTACGGGCTCTTCAACTCGATGATCGCGGTGGGCGCCCTCACCGGCGCGCTGCTGTCGACGCGGCGGGCGACCATCCGGCTGCGGACCATCGTGCTCGGTCTGCTGGCGACGGGCCTGCTCCAGACGGTCGCCGGCTCGATGCCGTCGGTCGGGCTCTTCGCCGTCACCCTCGTCACCGTCGGCTTCGCGTCGCTGCTGTTCCTGACGGCGGCGAACCAGCTGGTGCAGCTCTCGAGCAACATCGCCATCAGAGGCCGCGTCATGTCGCTGTACGTGCTGGTGCTGCTCGGCGGGCAGGCCATCGGCGGGCCGCTGATGGGGCTCGTCGTCGAGACGTTCGGAACCCACGCGGCGATGGTGCTGTCGGGTGGAGTGCCCGCGCTCGTCGCGGCGATCACCGCCCTCGTGCTCGCCCGGCGGGGGCAGCTGACCCTGCAGATGCGCGTGCGGCGATACGTGCCGGTGGTCGAGATCGCGCACCGCTGAGTCTGCGTCAAGGGCCGGGGAGCTAGAGAGGTATTAGACCACCGCTACGCGCCCACCCGCACCAAAGCCGAATATCACCACGCGGCGCCGCGCCGTGGACTCGCTACGTGGTGATTCGTTAGTCCACCCCCGACTTCATCAAACACTCGCCTCAAACGCGTCCAAATCTAAAATTGCACGTCTGATTGAGCGATAGTCGTCTTTTGGCACGTCTACGAACACTTCGGCGTTTTCGTCGACTTCAGCTTCAAAGAGTCCGATCGGTGCCGCCGTTGTCGAAACGAGTTCCACGTAGCAGCCAAAATCAAGTGTGAATACATCGAAGCGCTTCCCCGGTCGATCATTAGAAGAGACACCCCGCTTGATGACATGCAGAACTCGTGAGTCGTAGAGGGAAGCGATTAGCTCGTGTTTCGCCGACTGACCTTGTTCCAACAGGAAAGCACGGGCCTTCCTCGACCCAATCACCTCGTCAATTACCCAGTGCAAGAGCTTGATGCCTCGCTCATTCGCCTGAATGGGCTTTTCTTTATCACTGAGATACCACCTACGAGCGGCCTGTCGGACATGAGGAATCGAAATCGGATCATCCAGCGCTGATTTCGCCGCAAGGATGGCAATATTGATGGCATCTCGAGGCACCCCCTCAACAGCGCGAACAAATTCGACAAACGCATTCTTCTGAGTAAATGCCTTTCTGATGAACTCTGCGGGGGTCTTGACTTGTGCCGCGTCTTCGGCAGACAGAAAGCTTGTTACATGCTTAAAAAGCAGTTCGGAGAAGAAAGCCTTAGCTTGTTCCTCATCGTTACCAAATACCATGAAGTCATCGAGTTCTAGATCAGCAAATATATCTGCTCCCAACTCAAAACCGATATAGCCACCGACTCCATCGGGTTCTGAGAAGTGGCTTCGCTGCTCAATTGCCCCGATCTTCACCGTGACATTTTGGACAGGCATCACACATCTGCGAAGGAGGTCCGCAAGGAGCGGCTGGAGATCCAGGGGGACATCAGACCACTCGTCGAGAATCAGCCAGAGGCGCCCCGGCAAGTTTTCTGCGAGTCCTCGAATTGACCCAGAAACCGCGCCGAAGTGAACGTGGTATCGGCGGGGCCCCCGGACGCGGACGTTGACCTCGTCGACGCTCTCCTCGCTGTCTGACGCGGTGGCAGTCAGGTGTGCATAGTTCGGACCAATACCTCCCCCAGACTCCCCGCTTTCGGAAACTGTTCGCTGACGCCGGTAGGCCTGCTCCTCTTCACCTGAGACACGTACATCGGAGATGCTTCTCTCAAGGTCGTCCAGATGGCGGAGTGCCAATTGATAATCATGGAATCCAGCGTCGGCAGCCTCTAGAACACGAGCACTCAAGACGTTATACACGTGACTGAGAACATCGACGAGCAAGCGAGTTCCGCGTTCAGGCAGCGGGACACTGGGATCACCGTAGATCCCGCCATTTGAGCCAATCGTGCGTAGATCGATGTAGACGGGCACTCCGCCGTCTCCATGCGCTCTATCCGCCAGCAATTGCAATACGTGCGTCTTGCCGGTACCTCGTCTCCCGTAGACGACCTGATGGTCTTGAGAACCCAAAAGATCAATAATGGGACCCGCGCTCACAAAAGTCTTGACCAGCTCCTCAGTCTTGCTTCCCTCCGCGCGGCGGTGCAGCTTCAGAATGGCCGAGTTGATAGGCGACGTCATGCTCGGACCGTATCGCTCCACGTCAAAAGAAACAAGTTCAAATTAGGTCGAGTTAATTTCAGGCCTCAATCTGCGAGCGTGACAGTGGCAACCAACGGGGGCACCAGTACGTCAGACGGCGGGTGCGCGCCTGGTGCCGCCGAACGCGAGGGCGACGTCGAGTCGCCACGAGGTGGGCTCGCCCGAGACGTGGGTGGTGCCGACGAAGCGCAGCAGATCGCCGGCGCGGAGGCTGAGCACCCCGTGCACGTCGTCGCTGCCCTCGAGCCAGAAGGCGATGTCGTGCTCGTCGAGCAGGTCGTCGTCGACGGTCGCCCCGAAGCTGGCCCCGTCGAACTTGAGCGGCACGTCGCGGAACCGGAGGCGCGGCGGCGACTCCGTCCAGTCGGCCGCGGCGGGCACCCGCTGGGCGACCACGACCGCGTCGATCACCCCGTCGTCGTCGAGCGTGACGCTCGAGGCCTGCAGGTCGACCCCGAGGTCGTCGTCGTCGATGCGAAACCGATTCTCCACACGATCACGCTACCGAGATGAGCGGCCGGGCGGAATGGGCTGAGAGCGCCGATGGTTCGCCCGGTCATGAAGAAGCGCATCGGGTTCCTGTCGTTCGGCCACTATCAGGACGTCCGCGGGTCGGCGACCCCGACCGCCCGGGAGGCGCTGGTCCAGTCGATCGAGCTGGCCGAGGCCGCGGAGGAGATCGGCATCGACGTGGCCGCCGTGCGCGTGCACCACTTCGTGCGTCAGCTGGCCAGCCCGTTCCCGCTGCTGGCGGCCATGGCGGCGCGCACCAGCCGCATCGAACTCGGCACCGGCGTGATCGACATGCGCTACGAGAACCCGCTGTCGATGGCGGAGCAGGCCGCGGCGGCCGATCTGATCAGCGCCGGGCGACTGCAGCTCGGCGTCAGTCGGGGATCACCCGAGCCGGCCCTCCGCGGCTGGGAGTCGTTCGGCTTCGCGCCGGCGGACGGCGAGAGCGACGCCGACCTCGCGCGTCGGCACACGGAGCTGTTCCGGGCCGCGATCGGCGGAGCGGACGTCGCTCGGTCGGACCCGAAGATGACCGGCTGGTCGCAGGGCCTGTCGATCGAGCCGCAGTCCCCCGGTCTCGGCGAGCGCATCTGGTGGGGTTCGGGCAGCCGGGCCACCGCCGCCTGGACCGGGCAGCAGGGCATGAACCTGATGAGCAGCACCCTCCTGACCGAAGACACCGGTGTCCCCTTCGATCAGCTGCAGGCCGAGCAGATCGAGCTCTATCGCCGGGCATGGGCCGACGCGGGTCACACCCGGGAGCCCCGCGTCTCGATCAGCCGCAGCGTCATCCCGATCACCACCGACGAGGACCGCCGCTACTTCGGCGTGCGCGCCCAGGCCGACGGCGGCGACCAGGTCGGTCTGCTCGACGGCGTGCAGTCGCGCTTCGGCAAGAGCTACATCGGCGAGCCCGACGTGATCGCCGAGCAGCTGGCGGCCGACGCGGCCGTGCAGGCCGCCGACACCGTGCTGCTCACCGTTCCGAACCAGCTGGGCGTCGAGTACAACGCCCGCCTGCTGCAGACCGTGGCGGAGCACGTCGCTCCCGCGTTCGGCTGGGTGCCGAACCTGGTGCCGGCGGCCTGACCCGCGCCTCCTCGGCTCCGCCTGTCCGGCTCTCCGGCTCACCGGCTCACCAGCTCGAGGGGTCGGGACACGCCGCGTCGCATCGGAGGCGCGCGGCATGTCGTGACTCCTCGACGAGCCGCTCGACGGGTAGACAGTGAGTCATGTTCACCGACATGCCCGAGACCGCCCTCTGGGAGCACCGCAGCACCCAGACCGAGCCCGACGACTTCGACGCGTTCTGGGCCGCCACCCTCGACGAGACCCGGGCGCACCCCCTCGACGTGCGGGTCGAGGCGGTCGACACCGGACTGACGACGGTCGACGTGTACGACGTCACCTTCGCCGGCTGGGCCGGGCAGCCGGTGCGGGCGTGGCTGCGAGTTCCCGCCGGTGCGACCGGGCCGCTGCCCGCCGTCGTGCAGTACGTCGGCTACGGGGGCGGCCGCGGCGCCCCCACCGAGAACCTGTTCTGGTCGGCGACCGGCCACGCGCACCTCCAGATGGACACCCGCGGGCAGGGCTCGGGCTGGAGCCGCGGCGACACCCCCGACCCCGACGGCTCGGGGCCCGCCCACCCCGGCGTCATGACGCGGGGCATCGACAGCCGCGAGACGTACTACTTCCGACGCGTGTTCGCCGACGCCGTGCGCGCCGTCGAGGCCGCTCGCTCGCTCGAGGTCGTCGACCCCGCCCGGGTGTCCGTCGTGGGCGGCAGCCAGGGCGGCGGCATCGCACTCGCCGTCGCCGGCCTCGTGCCCGACCTCGCGGCCGTCGCGGCGTACGTGCCGTTCCTCTGTGACTTCCGCCGGGCCAGCGTCATCACCGACGCCGACCCGTACAAGGAGATCGGACGGTACCTGGCCGTCCACCGGCACCGCGCCTCCTCGGTGCACGAGGTCCTGTCGTACTTCGACGGGGTGAACTTCGCTCGCCGCGGCAGTGCTCCCGCCGTGTTCACCACCGCGCTGATGGACCCGATCTGCCCGCCGTCAACCGTGTTCGGCGCGTTCCACGCCTACGGCGGACCGAAGGACATCACGATCTGGCCGTACAACGGGCACGAGGGCGGCGGGCCCGAGGACGACCTGCTGGCGCTCGCCGCGTTCCGCCGCGCGTCCGCCTGAGCCGGGGCCTGGCCCCGTTTCCGGTCTCGGGGAGTCACGACACGCCGCGGGACTGCAGGAGGCGCGGCGTGTCGTGACTCCTCGAGTGCGGTCTCCGAGTCGCCGGGAACATCGGGCGGCCGCGTCTGGTTGGCTCCGGGCATGAAGTCGATCGTGTACACCGAGACCGGACCCGCCACCACCGTGCTGCAGCTCGTCGACCGCGAGGTGCCCGAACCCGCCGCCGGCGAGGTGCGCGTGCGCGTCGTGTGGTCGGGCGTCAACCCCACCGACTGGAAGTCCCGAGCCGGCGGCGAGCCGGGCGAGAGCCTGCCGTTCGACGAGGTCACCCCGAACCAGGACGGCTCGGGCATCGTCGACGCCGTCGGCGACGGCGTCACCGGGCTCTCGGTCGGCGACCGGGTCTGGACGTACCTCTCGGCCTACCAACGCCCGACCGGCACGGCGCAGGAGTTCACCGTGCTGCCCGCACGACTCGTCGTCCCGCTGCCCGCGGGCATCGGACTCGACGTCGGTGCCGCGTTGGGCGTCCCCGCGATGACCGCCCACCGCGCGCTCACCGTCTGGGAGGACGGCCCGAGCCGCCTGACCCCCGGCAGCCTCGACGGCGCGACCGTTCTCGTCGCCGGAGGCGCGGGTGCCGTCGGTCACGCCGCCATCCAGCTCGCCCGCTGGGCCGGTGCAACGGTCATCACGACCATCAGCTCGGACGCCAAGTCGGCGCTGGCCACCGCCGCCGGCGCGCACCACGTCGTGAACTACCGCACCGGCGACGCCGCCGCCGAGATCCGCGCCATCGCACCCGACGGGGTCGACGTCGTCGTCGAGGTCGCCATCTCGCAGAACGCCGACCTGCTCGCCGACGTCGTCGCCCACCGCGCCTCCGTCGCCATCTACGCCGACAACGGCGGCGACACGACGACGATCCCGATCCGCGCGAACATGATCACCAACACGCGGTACCAGTTCGTGCTGCTGTACACGGTCGGCGCGGCGGCGCTCGACGCCGCCGCGGAGGACGTCACGGCGGCCCTCCGCGACGGGGTCCTGCCGATCGGCGAGGCCGCGGGCCTGCCGGTGCACACGTTCCCGCTCGCCGAGACCGCGGCCGCGCACGAGGCCGTCGAGGGCGACATCGTCGGCAAGGTGCTGATCGAGGTGTCGGCCGAGTAGCCGTCGGCCGCTCTGCCCCGCGAACCCCGTTCGCGAAGATGAACCGCCGTATATCGCGGTTCATCTTCGCGAACGGGGTTCATCGCTGCCGGGGCGGGCGGCGGGGGCGGGCGGGCGGCACGGCGGGCGGGCGGCAGGCGGGCGGCAGGGCGGCAGGGCGGGCGGCGGGCGGGCGGGAGGCGGGGCGGGCCTGGCTAGGCTCGGAGGGTGAGCGACCCCGCCAGCCGACCCGTTCCTCCCACCGCCGTCAGCGCCGTCCAGGCGCAGGCGCTCGACCGTGGCGAGCTGCCCCCGGTCGAGGAGGTGCGGCACGGAGTCTGGTCGATCGCCTTCCCGTTCGGCGACGGCGACTTCTCGCTCGGCTACCTGATCGAGGGCTCCGACGGTGCGCTCACGCTCATCGACCCGGGGTGGGCCGACGACGCGAACCTCGACCGGCTCGAAGCCGCACTCCGCGAGATCGAACACTCGATGGCGGACATCGCCCTCGTGGCCGTCACCCATCTGCACGCCGACCACCTGGGTGGTGCCGATGCCGTGCGCCGCGCCTCCGGAGCCCGCATCGCCCTGCACGCGTCCGAGCAGCGCGCGCTCGACGAGCGCACCGCCGACGCCGCCGCAGCCGACGCCGACATCGCCCGCTGGGGCGCACCGGCCGACGACGAGGAGGCGCTGGTCGCGTCGTGGGGATCGGGTCGCCACCTCCCCCGCGTCACCGCCGACCTGCTGCTCGCCGACGGCGACGAGCTGCCGATCGCCGGGCGACGACTGCGCGCCGTCCACACCCCCGGTCACACCGCCGGGCACCTCTGCTTCGTCGAACCGGAGCAGCGGCTGATCTTCACCGGAGACCACGTGCTGCCGCGCATCAACCCGGGCATCGGGCTCGGCGGTCGGGCGGACGGCAACCCCCTCGACGACTACCTCGCGTCGCTCGGTCGGGTCATCGCCCTCGACGTCTCGGGGGCGGACGCCCTGGAGGTCTGCCCGGGGCACGAGTACCGGTTCGTCGGTCTCGCCGAGCGGGCGCAGGCCCTCGTCGATCACCGTGCCGCCCGCAGCGCCGACGCCGCAGCCGCGCTCGACTCTCTCGCGGGGGCTCGCGAGAGCCCGACTGACGCCGACACGACGGTCGCCAGCGCGTCCGATGCCGGCACGACGCACGCCGGTACGACCGACCCCAGCGCGACCGATGCCGGCACGACCGACGCGTCGCTCGACCGTCCGACGGTCTGGCAGGTCGCCGAACGCATGTCGTGGACCGGCGGCATCGCGTCACTGCACGGCTACCGGCTCGGCTCGGCGCTCGCCCAGACCGAGTGGCACGTGCAGGCGCTCGGCCGCCTCGGCGAACTCCGACCGTCCTCTTAGGCGACGGGCCTACCGTCGGGGCCGGCCCCGTGGCAGCGCGATCTCGCACCCGAGACGACCCGCGCCCGAGACGCCACCGAACCGACACACCGCCGACACTCCGGAGACGCACGACATGACCAGCACCGCCCCCTCCCGCTCACGCACCGCTCTCGTCCTCGGCGGCGGCGGCATCACCGGAATCGCCTGGGAGCTCGGCGTGCTGTCGCGCCTCCTCGAGGCCGGTGTCGCCCTCGACGACGCCGATCTGGTGGTCGGCACGTCGGCCGGCTCGGTCGTCGGCACGATGGTGCGGCTCGGACGCGTGGACGAGGGTCTGCGCGAGCAGTACGAGGCGGTCACGGAGCTGCCGACCGGCTCGATCGACCCCGAGGCGTTCCAGCAGACGCTCGGTCAGGCGCTGATGGGCGCGACGGACCAGCAGGAGGCGCGGGCCCGCATCGGCGCGCTCGCCCGGCAGACACCGGTCACCGGCGACGAGCCCGCCCTGCTCACGACGATGCGCGCGCGATTCGGCGACGTCGGCTGGCCGACCGGCGCGTTCACGGTCTGCACCGTGGACGCGACCGACGGCGCCTTCCGCCCCCTCGACGCCGACTCGGGCGTCGACCTCCACCGCGCCGTCGCCGCCAGCTGCTCGGTGCCCGTCGTCTGGCCCACCGTCGAGATCGACGGGCACCCCACCATGGACGGCGGGGTCCGCTCGGGCACGAACGCCGACCTGGGCGACGAGTACGACCGGGTGCTGGTGCTCTCGTGCGGCCCCGAGCTCGACGTCTCGCCGCTCGGGCCGACGCTGCCCCAGGTCGTCGCGGCCCGCCGTGCTGCCGGGCGCGAGGTGCTCGTGATCCAGGCGGACGCCGAGGCTCTCGCGGCCTTCGGCGGCGACGTGCTGTCGACCGCCACCCGCCGCCCCGCTGCCGAGGCCGGACGACGCCAGGCGGAGGCGCTGCTCGACGACGTCCGCATGTTCTGGACCGGCGCGGCCGCCTGATCCGCCGGCCGGGCGGGTCCGGCGAAGACGGGCGCGTCCGGGCGACCGTCCTGGCCGGACTCGCCCGCATCGTCCGGCGCACCGGGCGCGCGGGCCGCGCGCACCTGCGGGCCGGTACCCTCGGGAAGTGACCACCGCCTCCTCCCCGCTCCGCATCGCGCTCGTGTCGCTGCACACCTCCCCCGGCGCCGAGCCGGGCTCGGGCGACGTCGGCGGGATGAACGTCGTGGTGCGCAACCAGGCCGAGGCGCTCGGCGCCGCCGGCCACCGGGTCGACATCGTCACGCGACGCTCGTCGCCCGACGAGCCGCCCCGCGTCGACCTGTCGCCGGGCGTCACGCTCCACTTCGTCGCGGCGGGCCCCGCCGAGCCCGTCACGAAGGGCCGCAACGAGCTCTTCGTCGACGAGTTCCGCGACCGTCTCGCCGAGCTCGGCCCATGGGACGTCGTGCACTCCCACCACTGGTTCTCGGGCATGGCCGCCCTGCCCGTCGCCCGAGCGCTCGGCGTGCCCCACGTGCAGAGCTTCCACTCGATCGCGGCCGCCGACTCGACCCCCCTCTCGCACGGGGAGCGCGCGGAGTCCCCCGGCCGCCTCGCCGGCGAGGCCCACCTGGCCCGAGAGTCCGACGCCGTCGTCGCCATCAGCCGCGCCGAGGCCGAGACCGTGCTGACCCGTCTCGGCGGCAGCCCCGATCGCGTCGCCGTCGTGCTGCCCGGCGTCGACAGCGAGCTGTTCCACCCGCTCGACGGCACGGTGTCGGACGAGACGGCTCACGAAGACACCGCATCAGAGGGCACCGAGGAGGCGCGGGTCGTCGACCCCGCACGCCCCTACGTCGTCGTCGCCGGGCGCCTCGAGCCGCTCAAGGCCCCCGACCTCGCCATCCGCGCGGTCGCCGCCGTGCCCGCGGAGGTGCGCCCCGACCTGGTGATCGCTGGCGGCGCGTCGACGGAGTTCGCCGGCTACGAGGACGACCTCCTGGCCCTCGTCGACGAGCTCGACGTCACCGTGCGTTTCGTCGGCCCCCGCACGCGCACCGGTCTCGCGACGCTCCTGCGCGGAGCCCGCGCAGTGCTCGTGCCGTCGCACTCCGAGACCTACGGCCTGATCGCCCTCGAGGCGGCCGCCAGCGGGGTGCCCGTGATCGCCGCCTCCTCGGGCGGACTCCGCGAGAGCGTCGTCGACGGCGTCACCGGCGTCGTGCTCGACTCGCGCGATCCCGACGTCTGGGCGGCCGCCATCACCCGCGTCGTCCGCGACGTCGAGTGGGCCGGGCGACTGTCGCGCGCCTCCCGGGCGAGGGCGCTCGATCACCCGTGGGCGTGGTCGGCCGCCGAGCTGGCCGACGTGTACTGCCGCGTCGCGGGCAGCGACGACTGCTCCGAGCTCGCGTCAGCCGGCGTCCGCCGCTGACCGTCCGGCGGCGGGCCTCCGACGCCCCGGGCTCCGATGTCAGGGGCCCGGCCTATGCTCGGATCCGACCAGACGACCCGCATCGACCGGAGGCCCTCATGACCGACGACACCCTGCTGACCGAGCTCGCCGAGCAGGAGGAGCGCCTGGTCTTCCGCCGCTTCACCACCGACACCGCTCTCGATCTCGGCGCGTTCCTGCTCGCCGAGGCGCGTCGCCGCGGTCTCGCCGTCACCGTCACGGTGCGCAAGGGCCGCCAGCGGGTCTTCCACGCCGCGCTGCCCGGCACGTCGCTCGACAACGACGAGTGGCTCGACCGCAAGGCCCGCGTGGTCGAGCGCTACGGGCAGAGCTCGTACCGGGTCGGCGAGTCGTTCCGCGTCGCCGGGTCTACCTTCGACGAGAAGTCCCGTCTCGACACCGACCTCTACGCCGCCCATGGCGGTCTGTTCCCGGTGACGGTGGTCGGGGTGGGCGTTGTCGGGTCCGTCGGGGTGTCGGGGCTGCCGCAGGCCGACGACCACGCCCTCGTCGTCGAGGTGCTCGACGACTTCCTGGCGCACGGCTACGACTCCTGAGCCGATCGTGCCCGCACCGATGGCGCCCGCACCGAGCGAGGCCGACGAGCAGGCGGCCGCGCAGCTCCGCACGCTGCTCGCCGACACGGCCCGCGACCTCGCCGCGCGTGACGCCCGCACCGAGGCGCTCGCCCGCTACCGGCCGTCGCGCCGGATCGTCGTCGTGAAGACCGCCGACTCGCTCGAGCCCGTCGGCCGGGCCTGGCGCCTCGGCGTGCTGCTGCTCGAGACCGACGGCCGTGTGCACGAGACGGGTCGCATCACCCGGGCCCTCGAACCGACCCGATCGCAGAACCTCTCGCCGTCCGTCGAGAGGCGCAAGGCCGAACGGCGGGCTGCGGCCCGGGGTCACTTCGCCGAGGGCGAGGTCGTCGATTACGCCTATCTGCCCGTCGACCTCTCGACCGAGGCCCTCGTCGCCGGCGACCAGCGCCTCCTCGTCTCCGACGGCCGGGCACTGGTGCGCTGGGGCGCCGGGCCCGGCGAGGTGCGCGACGCGGCGGCGTACCTGGCCGACCGAGGCGACCTGCTCTAGGCGATCCGCTCCGGGCCATCCGCGCTAGGGGATCTGCTCTAGGCGATCCGCTCTAGGCGTTCCGCTCCAGGGGGGCGGGCGTCGTCGGTGAGGCACGCCGCGCCTCCTCGGCTCGCGCCCAGTGAGGCTCCGAGACCGGGCGATATCCTCGGACTCCGTCAGACGCCTCCGAGTCGTCTGCTCCATCCGCCCGACCGAGAGGCCCACCTGTGCGCCGAGTGCTGATCGCCGCGTCGATCGTCTTCTGCGCCGCGGTGCTGGCTCTCGTCGTCGCGCTCGTGATGGTCGTGTCGTCGTTGGCGGCGCCGCGAGATCAGGTGGCACGGCCCGTGACTCCGCCGGTGACCTGCCCCGCGGTCGACCCGGTCATGGTGGGCGACATCGAGGTGCCTGCCGGTCCGGTCGCCGGCTACTGCCAGGACCGCCTGATCAACGCGGCGTGGATCATGCAGGCCGCCCGGGCGCAGGGCATCGGCGAGCACACCCAGGCGATCGGCGTGATGACGGCGATGGGCGAGTCCAGCCTGCGCAACATCGACCACGGCGACGCGGTCGGACCCGACAGTCGCGGGCTCTTCCAGCAACGCGACAACGGCGCCTGGGGAACCTATGCCGAGCGGATGGACCCGTACTCGGCAGCCACCCGGTTCTTCTCGAAGCTCGTGGCGATCCCCGGCTGGAAGGAGCTGTCGCCGACCGAGGCGGCGCACGCCGTCCAGATCAACGACGACCCCGACCACTACGCGCGGTGGTTCCCCGAGGCCGAGCAGGTGGTCGCGGCGCTGTCGGGTTCGACGTCGCCCTGACCCGGGGGCCGGGCGTCGTTCGCAGGCCGACCCGCGCCTCCTCGGTGTTCGCGTCGATGGTCGGAAGATGCCGTTCATCCGAGCCCGAACGGCATCTTCTGACCACTCGAGGCCGCCAGCACGGAACCGAGGAGGCGCGGGTCACCAGCCGAGCGTGCCGGGCGGTCCCTTGAACGGGCCGACGATCGCGTCGGTGATCCAGCCGCCGTAGAAGTCGCCCTCCTGCGCCCGCACGGTCTCACCGTCGATCTCGATCGACTCGACGCGACCCGGGTAGAGCGCGACATGGTCGACGAGCTGCTCGTACCCCGCCCACGGGGACGGATAGAACCAGCCGGCTCCGCTCGACCGGTCCGCCCCGCCCCGCAGATCGACGTAGCCGGCGCTGCCCTTGAACTCGCACATGCTGGATCCGTCGCCCCGGGTCAGGGCGCCCTCGACGAACGCGCTCCGCGGCAGGTAGTAGACCGGCGGGTGGCTGGTCTCGAGCACGCGGAACGAGCGGGTCGTGTCGGCCACCACCTGCCCGCCGAGTCGCACGACGATGCGCTCGGTGCGCGCCTCGACGCGAGGGGGTCGGGGATAGTCCCAGACGGACTCCTGACCGGGGCCGGGGATGTCGCGGTCGGGTCGGCGGACGCTGCGTCTCATCCCGCCATCGTGCACCCCGGGCCGACGAGTCGTCGGGGCGATGCTCAGGCCCGGACGACCGCGGGTGCCGAACGGAGCGTCGACGACAGGCCGTCGAGGGCCGCGACGCCGCCCGTGGCCCCGCGAGCGGACGCGACGAGCAGCTCGAGCGCGGCCCGGGCGGTCGTCGGCGACACGTCGACGTGCTGACCGACGCTGAGCGCGAGGTCCTCGAGATCGGCGGCGAGGGAGGCGAGTCGCGAGGCCGGGACGTGGCCGCCCTCGATGGGACCACCCGCCGGACCGCCGACCGCATGCTGCTCGAGGCGCTCGACGAGCAGTCGCGCCTCACGGGCCGTGGACTCCGCGGTCGGACGCAGCACCGACGGCACGGAAGGACCCCGGCCCAGATCGAGCGCGCTCAGACGCAGCCCCCGCACCAGCTCCGTCGCGACGTCGCGCACCCGGAGCCCGTCGTGCACGGACGGCAGCGCCCAGGCCGCCGCCAGCTCGGGTCGCTCCAGCAGCCGGACGGCCACGGAGGCGCAGGCCAGGAAGGCCGATCGGGTCTCGGTCACGGGAACCATCCTCGCATCGCCGCCGAGACGGGGACGACCGGCGGGCGCGGATCATCTTTTGCCTCTTCGGCAACAGACGTTGCCGCGCAGGTCATCGACCGGCACCCTGGAGTCAGGAGGTCATCGACCATGACGCACGACACCACCCATCCCCGGACCGACTCCCCCGAGACCGAGAACGCACACGCACACGCACACGCACACGCACACGAGACCGAACACGAACCCGCCATCGAGCACGACGCCGTCGTGATCGGCGGAGGGGCCGCCGGCCTCAGCGCCGCCCTGACCCTCGCGAGGGCCCGCCGCGACGTCGTCGTCGTCGACGCGGGCGAGCCGCGCAACGCCCCGGCCGACGGCGTCCACGGGTTCCTCGGCCTCGACGGCATCGCCCCGCTCGAGCTGCTCCGTCGCGGGCGCGCCGAGGTCGAGTCGTACGGCGGGGTCATCGTCTCGGGCACCGCCACCGACGTCCGCCGCACCGGCCGAGGAGGCGCGCCCGGCTTCACCGTCGAGGTCGCCACCCCCGACGGCGGCCACCGCACCCTGCGCGCCCGCCGCCTCGTCGTCAGCACCGGCCTCGTCGACGCCCTGCCGCCCGTCGACGGACTCGCCGCACGCTGGGGCCGGGACGTCGTGCACTGCCCCTACTGCCACGGCTGGGAGGTGCGCGACCGCGCCATCGGCGTGATCGGCACCGGGCCGATGAGCATTCATCAGACGCTGCTCTTCCGGCAGTGGAGCGACGACGTCACCCTGTTCGCGAACGACCGCCTGGCCCCTGACGACGCCGACCGCGCGCGTCTCGAGGCGCGCGGGGTCCGCATCGTCGAGGGGCCCGTCGCCTCGGTGCGCGTGGAGGACGACCGCCTCACAGGCGTCGTGCTCGCCGACGGGACGACCGTCCCGGTGGGCGCCGTCGCCGTCGCGACGAGCGTCGCGGCTCGCAGCGACGTGCTCGTCTCGCTCGGTCTCGACGCCGAACCGCACCCGTCGGGCATGGGCACGATCGTCGCCGCCGACCCCGTCACGGGGCAGAGCGCCGAACCGGGCGTCTGGCTGGCCGGCAACCTGACGAACCCCGGTCACCAGGTCGTGATGGCCGCGGCGTCCGGCGTCATGGCCGGCGCCGCGCTCAACATGGACCTCGTCTCGGCCGAGACCCGGGCCGCCGTCGAGGCCGTCGAGACCTGGAGCGCCGACGCGCCCCGCCGGTCGGCGACCGCCCCGCCGACGATCTCCGAGACCGCACCCGAGACCGCGCCCCCGACCTCACCCCAGAACCAGCACCCGCCCCGCCCCGGCGGCGAGCTCTTCGACGCCGCCTACTGGGAGGACCGCTACGGCGCCGAGGGCTGGGCCTGGAGCGGCGACCCCAACGCCGCGCTGGTCGACGAGGTCTCGGCGCTGACACCCGGTCGCGCCCTCGACATCGGCAGCGGCGAGGGCGGCGACGCGATCTGGCTGGCGCGCCGGGGCTGGACGGTCACCGGCACCGACATCGCCGTGAACGCACTGGACAAGGCACGCGCTCGGGCCGAGGAGGTCGACGCGGAGGCCGCCGGGCGCATCACCTGGGAGCAGCACGACATCACCGGGTGGACGCCGCCCCGCGCCTCCTACGATCTGGTCACGTCGCACTTCATGCATCTGCCGGCGGCGGACCGCGACCGGGTCTTCCGCGGGCTCGGCGAGGCGGTCGCGTCGGGCGGCAGCGTGCTCATCGTCGGACACGACCTGTCGGATCTCGACTCCGACGCGCACCGGCTGCACCACCCCGAGCTGATGTTCGGCGTCGACGAGCTCGTCGCGCTGTTCGACCCGGTCGAGTGGACGATCGTCACGGCCGAGACCCGCGAACGCGAGACCGCCGCCGGGCACGAGGGCCCGGCGACGGTCCGCGATGTGGTCGTCCGCGCGGTCAGAGCCCTCTGACCCGCAGCCGGATCGCCCGGGCGGAGGGTCGCAGCACGTGCGGGGCCGAGACGTCGGGCCCGCACGCCCGCGAGCCGACGCCGTTCTGCGCCGCGTCGATCCAGAGGTGGGTCGCCTCGGGCTCGGGCAGCTCGAACGGGTGCTCGGCGTCGTCGACCTGCTGGGCCGTGTGCCGCCGCAGCGAGAACCCGGGGCGCCGCCCGGCGGTGTCGGGCGCGGCGTCGAGACGCAGCCACGGGGCGCCCGCCCCGGTCCGCAGCTCGAGGCTGCGGAGGTCGCTGCGGTGCCCGCTCTCCTGCGGCCGCGCGTAGTCGACGGTGAGGTCGTCGACGCTCGACTCGAAGCGACCCACCCGGGCGGCCTCGCGGCTGTCGGGGTACGACTCGAGCGGGCCGGTGCCGAACCACGAGACGCGGTCGACGTCGAGCGGCAGGTCGAAGCGCACGCCGACCCTCGGCCACGAGAGGTCCCAGCCGGCCGACGGCACGAGGTCGAGCGAGAGCCAGAGCTCGCCGCGCTCGAGGCTCCACCGCTCGTCGACGGTGACCGAGTGGCGACTGTCGGCGGCGGCCCAGCGGGTGCGGACCGCGACGTGCTCGGACGACGACCGCACCGACTCGACCCGGGAGGTCAGGCGGTGCAGCCCGGCCCGCTTCGCGATCGTCTCGGCGCTCGGCAGCAGCTCGTCGGTCGGCAGGTCGGTGCGGTGCCGGTCGCGCATCGGGTCGGCGTCGATGTCGCGCGGGGCATCCCAGTGACCGCGCTCGTTGTCGGTCGTGGCGCGCCACAGCTCGAGCCGCGGGCCGGAGACGGGTCGCCCGGCCAGCGAGACGAGCCGGCCGTCGACGAACGACGCGGGGCCCAGCGCGAGGGCGCCGTCGAGGGCCCCCGAGGAGGCGCGGGTCGAGTCGTCCCGCCCGGCACCCGGTGCCGCGGGCCGCGGGTAGGCGGCGACGTGGCGCACGGCCGCCGGCGCGCTCAGGTCGACCTGGGTCGTCGCGAGCACGTGACCGGCGTCGGCCCAACCGTGGTCGGCGCGCAGGGCGACCCGCACCGTGAGCCACGTCTCGCCGGTCGCCGAGACCTCGAGTCCGGGCAGGGCGAGGGCGACCTGCTCCCCCGCGGCCAGTGCGCGTCCGCGGTCGTCGAGCGCGTCGAGGCGCCCGGTGGCGACGACGTCGCCGTCGTGCTCGAGCGACCAGAGCAGCTCGACGTCGGCGGTCGTGGCGCTGTGCCGGCGGTTCTCGACGACGATCGACGCGCCGGCGAGGTCGGCGTCGGCGTCGGTGCCCGCGGCCCGAGTCGCCGTGAGTCGGATCGGCGAGACGACCTGGGCCCATTCGTGCAGACCAGGGCTCGGCGTGCCGTCCGAGAGCACCATGCCGTCCATGACGAAGTTGCCGTCGTGGACGACCTCGCCGAAGTCACCGCCGTAGCCGAAGTACTCGACGCCGTCGGGCGTCGTCGTGCGGAGGCCGTGGTCGCGCCACTCCCAGACGAAGCCGCCGTGCAGACGCGGGTACTCGTCGACGAGCCGCTCGTACTCGTCGACCGCGCCGGGGCCGTTGCCCATGGCGTGCACGTACTCGCAGAGCACGAACGGCTTCGAGCGCTGACGGGCCGCCTCGGAGGCCGTGCAGCCGAGCAGGCGGAACCCCTCGTCGCCGGCGCCGATCGCCCGGGTCTCGTCGATCCACGAGTACATGCGCGAGTAGACGTCGGTGTACGAGCCGGTGTAGTCGCCCTCGTAGTGGACCGGTCGACCGCGGTCGCGCGCGTGGGTCCACGCGGCCATCGCCGCGAGGTTCCGCCCGGTGCCCGCCTCGTTGCCGAGCGACCACATCACGATGCTCGGGTGGTTCTTGTCGCGCTCGACGGTGCGGACCATCCGGTCGACGTAGGCGTCGTGCCAGTCGGCGTCGTCGCTCGGGTTGCCGACCCAGCGCTCGCGCTCGAAGCCGTGCGTCTCGAGGTCGCACTCGAGCACGACCCAGAAGCCGAGCTCGTCGGCGAGGTCGAGGAGGCGCGGGTGCGGCGGGTAGTGCGACGTGCGGATCGCGTTCACGTTGAACCGCTTCATCAGCTCGAGGTCGCGGCGCGCGTACTCCTCGTCGAACACGCGCCCCTTGTCGGCGTGCACCTCGTGCCGGTTGACGCCGTGGAAGACGACGCGGCGGCCGTTGACCTCGAACCGGTCGCCGACGATGCGGACGGTGCGGAACCCGAGCCGGTGCGAGATCGTCTCGACCGCGTCGGCGCTCGACACGGTCGCCTCGTAGAGTCGCGGCACCTCGGCGCTCCACGGCTCGACGTCGATCAGCTCGATCGGCGCGACGTCGGCCGGGGACTCCCACGTGACGTCGACGCCCAGCTCGGGGACGGCGAGCGTGACCGGCCACGCGGCGGGGCCGGCCGTGATCTCGGCGACGATCGTCGCGCCTCCTGCCGTCTCGCCGGCCGTCCCGTGCCATTCGCTTCGCAGCCAGACGTCGTCGATGCCGCCGACCGGTCGCGCCTCGAGCGACACGCTGCGGAAGACGCCGGGCAGCCACCACTGGTCCTGATCCTCGACGTAGCTCTGGGCCGACCACTGGTGCACCCGCACGGCCACGGTGTTGGTGCCGGGGTGCACGAGGTCGGTGACGTCGTACTCCTGCGCGAGACGGCTGCCGACGCCGACGCCGACGTGCACGCCGTTGACCCAGACGACCGCCGTCGACTCGACGCCGTCGAAGCGCAGCAGCACGCGCTCGGCGCCCTCGAACGAGGCGGGCAGCTCGAAGGTGCGCCGGTGGTCGCCCGTCGGGTTCGCGTCGGGCACGTGCGGCGCGTCGGTCGGGAACGGGAACTGCACGTTCGTGTAGATCGGGGCGCCGCGACGACCGTCGCCCGTGAGCACCCAGTGCGACGGCACCGTGATTGTCTCCCAGCCCGAGTCGTCGAGGTCGACCGAGCCGACGTCGTACGCGCCCTCGCCGTCGGGCAGCACGCCGCGCCCGCCGGGCAGCCCCGGCACCCCGGCGAGCAGGCGGAACGACCACTCGCCGTCGAGCGAGAGGCGCGGGGCGTCGCTGTGCAGCCACGAGCGCGCGGGCGAGCGGCGACCGCTGCCGGGGCCCGTGTCGGAGAGGTACCCGACGGGCGGCGAGCCGGCGGTGGTCGAGGAGGCGGTGGTCGAGGAGGCGGTGGTCGAGGGGACGACGGAGGTCACTTCACGGATCCTTCGGTGAGGCCGCCGCGCCAGAAGCGCTGCAGCACGATCATGGCGATGACGAGCGGGATGATCGACAGCAGGACGCCGCCGGTCGTCAGTTGGTAGAACTCGGGCAGTCGGTCGGTCTGGCTCAGCCAGTTGTTGAGACCCAGCGTGACGGGGAACTTGTCGACGTCGCTCAGCATCACCAGCGGCAGGAAGTAGTTGTTCCAGATGCCGACGAGCTGGAAGAGGAACACCGTGACGAGCGCCGGGGTGAGGATGCGCAGCCCCAGGGTGTGGAAGATGCGCAGCTCGCTGGCGCCGTCGAGGCGGGCGGCCTCCATCAGCGAGGTGTCGACCGTCGCCTGCGCGTAGATGCGGCAGAGGAACAGCCCGAACGGCGACACCAACGACGGCAGCAGCACGCTCCAGTAGGTGTTCGCGAGACCCATCTGGCTGAAGAGCAGGAACAGCGGCAGCGCGGTCGCGGTGCCGGGCACCAGCACGCCGCCGAGGATCGTGCCGAAGACCAGATTGCGGCCCTTGAACTCGTACTTGGCGAGGGCGTAGCCGCCGGCCGCGGCGAAGTAGGTCGCGATGAGGGCGCCGACGCCGGCGTACAGCACCGAGTTGCCGAGCCAGCGGACGAAGACCCCGTCGCCGTAGGTCAGCACCTGACCGAGGTTGTCCCACAGGGCGAACGACGGGGCGAACCAGAAGCCGAAGGTGCCGAAGAGGTCGCCGGTGGTCTTCGTGGCCGCGACGACGACCCAGTAGACCGGGATCAGGAAGTACAGCGCGACGACCGTGAGCACGGCGGTGACGATGATGGTGGAGGCGCGGCTGCGACCCGCGGACCGGTCGGGCCCGGCCCCGCGCGAGCGTCGGGCGGAGACGCGACCCGCGCCGCGCCTCCCGCCCTGCCCGGCGGTGACGATCGACTCGGTCTCGGTGGCGTGCTCGGCGACCGTGGCGCGGGGGCTCATGCGGACTTCCTGTTCGTGATGGTGAGGAACACGATCGACAGCGTGAAGGCGACGAGCGCGATCAGCACGGACTGCGCCGCGGCGACGTTGTAGTCGTTGTAGGCGAAGGCGGTCGTGTAGGCGCTGAGGTTCGGCGTGTACTGGCTGTCGATGGCGGGGGCCACGCGCTGCAGCACCTGCGCCTCGGCGAACAGCTGCAGGGTGCCGATGATCGAGAAGACGGCGGTCAGCAGCAGGGCCGGGCGGATCAACGGCAGCTGGATGCTGGTCGCGACGCGCAGAGGCGACGCGCCGTCGACCTTCGCGGCCTCGTAGAGCTCGACGGGGATCGACTTGAGCTGGGCGATGATGATCAGCATGTTGTAGCCGGTGTAGCTCCAGGTGACGATGTTCGCGATCGACCAGAGGACGGTGTTCGGCCCGAGGAAGTCGGGCGAGACGCCGAACGTCTCGGCGACGTCGATGATCGGGCTGAGCCCCGGCACGTAGAGGAACGACCAGAGGATGGTCGCGATGACGCCCGGCACCCCGTACGGCAGGAAGTACGCGGCGCGGAACAGCCCCGGCCACTTCGCCGACGCCGACTCGAGCAGCAGGGCGAGCACCGTGCAGAGGATGAGCATCAGCGGCACCTGCACGATGCCGAACAGGAACATGCGCCCGATCGAGGCGACGAAGTTGGGGTCGCCGAGCACCTGGGCGTAGTTGCCGAACCCGGCGAACTGCGTCACGACGCCGGTCTCGCCGAAGAGACCGCCTCGGCGCACCTGCGTGAAGCTCGACACGAGCGCCATCAGGATCGGCACGATGAAGGTCAGCAGGAACAGCGCGAGGAACGGGAAGAGCAGCACCCACGGCGCCCGGGCGACCGAACGCGACGACGGGCCGCTCATGCGCCGGCCTTGCGGATCGAGAGGCCCTTGTTCTTCATGACGGTGATGATGTCCTTCTCGGCCTGCACCACCGCGTCGACGAGGGTTCCGCCGGAGGCCTTGCCACGGAATCCGTCGCTGAGGATGTTGAACGACTGCTGCGTCACGGGCCACCAGCTCCAGTCCTGGTTCTGACTCGACTCCTTCGTGGCGGGCACGAACACCTCCTGGTTGTAGTTCTGACCGCTGAAGAACTCGCTCGGCTTCTCGCGCAGGTCGCCGACCACGTCGACGGCGGGCGACCAGCCGATGCCGCAGAACTCGATCAGCGCGTTGACGCCCTCGGGGGTCGTGGTCATCCAGACGGCGAAGTCGAGCGCCT
Source organism: Frigoribacterium sp. CFBP9030 (assembly GCF_034045195.1). Taxonomy (NCBI): domain Bacteria; kingdom Bacillati; phylum Actinomycetota; class Actinomycetes; order Micrococcales; family Microbacteriaceae; genus Frigoribacterium; species Frigoribacterium sp. CFBP9030. The sequence continues at coordinate 103,430 of NZ_JAXCWG010000002.1, read as the reverse complement.
CCTGCGGGTGCCGGCTGTTGGCGAGGATCGCCGCCGTCGACCCGCCCAGGAACGACGACGCGTAGCCGTCCTCCCAGGTCGGCAGGGGCGCGGCGCGCCACTTGCCCGAGGCGCCGCTGACGCCCTCGATGAGCGCGTCGCCCCACGAGCCCGTCGCGACCGACGCGATCTTCCCGTCGGCGGCGGCCGAGAACCAGGCGGGCGTGTACGCGCCGTAGGCCGTCGTGACGATCCCGTCGTCGATCGCCTGGTCGAAGAAGGCCGCGACCTTCATCGTCGCCTCGTCGGTCATGTCGATGACCCACCCGTCGTCCTCCGCGCGGAACCACGAGGCGCCGGCCTGGGTGGCGTAGGCGGCGAACGGCGACGCGTCGGCGAGCGGGAACGAGTCCATCAGCACGCCCGCGCCCTTCAGCTCGGCGCCCACGGCGGCCCAGTCGCTCCACGTGGCGGGTACGGAGGCGCCGACCTGGTCGAAGACGGCCGGCTGGTAGAACATGCCCATCGGGCCGCTGTCCTGCGGCACGGCGTAGACGCCGCCCGTGTAGCTGACCTGGTTCCAGAGCGTGGGGTCGTAGAGCTCGCGGTACTGGTCGATCCCGTAGCGCGAGAGGTCGACGACGCCGTTGGCCAGCAGGAACTCGGGCAGCGACCGCAGCTCGACCTGGGCGATGTCGGGGCCGGCGCCCGCCGCCAGCGCCGAGTACAGCTTCTGGTAGCCGCCGGCGTTGCCACCCGGGATGAACACGGTCTCGACCTGGACGCGGTCCTGGCTGCGGTTGTAGAGGTCGGTCACCTGGTCGAGGCCCTTGAGCCAGGCCCAGTACTCGAGGCGGACGCGGCCGTCGGCCGGCGGGATGGTCGGCAGGCTGTTGACCGAGGTCGTGCCGGGTGTCGCGCACCCGGCCAGGATCGCGGCAGCGCCGGCGCTCAGGCCGAAGCCGAGCAGTTGACGTCGACTGAGGGGGCTCATCGTGACTCACTTCATCGTGGACGGGACCCGCCGAACCTAACACAATTCCGAGTGCTCACTCGGATTTGAGCCGAGGAGGCGCGGGTCGGCCGTAGAGTCCCCTCATGACCGCAGACACCACCGCCGCCCACCCGGAGCCCGCCGCCCGGCACGACGCGCCGGTCGCCCGCGGCCCGCGGGGCCCGCGCGGCCCGTACGCGAAGTCGTCCGAGCGCCGGGCCGCGATCGTGGACGCCGCCTTCGAGGTGTTCTCGACCCGCGGCTACCGCGGCGGCTCGCTGCAGGAGGTCGCGGATCGCGTGGGCGTCAGCCAGACCGGCCTGCTGCACTACTTCCCCTCGAAGCGCGATCTGCTGCGGGCCGTGCTCGAGCGACGGGACTCGATGGCGAGCGGCGCCGTGCGCGACGGGACCACCGACGGCGACTTCATCGAGGGGGTGCTGCGACAGGCACGCCACAACGAGACGGTGCCGGGTCTGATCGCGCTGTACGCGGTGCTGGCCGGAGAGGCCGCCACGGAGGACGCACCCGTGCGCGGCTACGTGGCGACGCGCTTCGAGGGGTTGCGGGCCGAGTACACGGCCGGGTTCCGCGACCTCGAGTCGCAGGGGCGCCTCCGTCCGGGAGTGGACCCCGCCCGGGCCGCGTCCGGGCTCGTGGCGCTCTGGGACGGCATCCAGCTGCAGTGGCTGATCGACCCGTCGAGCGTCGACGTCGAGCAGCAGCTGCGCGACCACCTCGGGTCGCTGGTGCTGCCCGGCTGAGCTGCGCCGCGCCTCCTCGGCGCCGCTACTTCGAGCGGGTGAGCTGCGAACGGAGCGCCGCACGGTCGCGCCACGCGCCCGTGGACCAGAGCGCGAGGAGGACGAGGAGGGGCTGGCCGATCAGGCGGACGGCCCGCTTCGTGTCGGTGTCGAGGCCGAACGCGTCGGTGTGCGTCACGAGCTGCGAGATGTTGCCGGGGAAGATCGCGATGAAGAACGCCGCGACGGCCCAGCCGACGGCGACGCGCTTCTTGCCGAGCACGAGCAGCGCCCCGCCGAGCGTGATCTCGACGACACCCGAGGCGAGCACCACGGCGTCGTCGTCGAAGGGCAGCCACTCGGGCACCTGCGCCTGGAAGTCGTCGCGGGCGAAGGTGAGGTGGCTGACGCCGGCGAGGACGAGGATGCCGCCGAGGGCCAGACGCCCGATGACGCGGGGGACGGACGTGGGGCGCGGGCGCGTGGTTCGACGTGACATCCCGTCAGTCTGCTCCTCCCCCGGTGCGTCGTCGACCCGTGTCGCTGCACGTCCGTGCAGCTCGGGCCGTGGGCGTCGTGTCTGCGGACCGGTGCCAGGGTCGTCGGGTAGAAGAGACGGATGAGCCTCGCATCCACACTCCTCCGCACGACGATCGGCGGCCTCTTCGTGGGCCACGGACTCCAGAAGCTGACGGGCGCCTTCGACGGCCCCGGGCTCGAGGGCACCGAGCAGATGATGGCGGGGACGGGCATGCACCCGGCCGCCCGCACCGCACGACTCGTCGCCGTCGCCGAGACCGCCGGCGGCGCCGCGCTGGCCCTCGGCGCCGCGACCCCGCTCGCCGCCGCGACGGTCGTCGCCACCATGGTCACCGCCGTCCGCAAGGTGCACGGTTCGAAGGGCCCGTGGAACACCGAGGGCGGCTTCGAGTACAACGCCGTCCTGATCGCCGCGGCCGCCGCCGTCGCCGCGGGCCCCGGCGGGCCCTCGATCGACCAGGCCTTCGGCAAGAAGACCTGGGGCACCGGCGGCACGCTGTTCGCCCTCGTCGCCGGCACGATCGGCTCGTTCGTGGTCGTCGAGCTCGGCCGCCGCGCCGCGCCGAAGGACGCCTGACCCGCCGCACCCGCAGCACCAGCACCAGCACCAGCACCAGCTGAACCGCTTGTGCAAATCGCGACCGTCCGGGCGCGACACGCCGCTCACCTTCACGCGTGCGCGGCGTGTCGCGGCCGGCAGGTCGGGTTCGGCACGCCGACGCGACGCCCGCCGGTCGGGTTCGGCACGCCGAAGCGACGCCGCAGGTCGCCATCCGCCCAGAGCAGCCCGAGAACTCCCGGCCCGGTCGTCCCTCCCCAGACGGCCCTGCCGAGGAGGCGCGGTGCAGGCACCCGACGAGGGCCCGGCACTGTCGGTGGCGTCTGACAGCATGACGGCATGACTTCGACGAGCACCACGACCGACATCGACGCCGAGGCCCTCGATCTGCTCAGGGCTCTGACGGGTCGCGACGACGCGGTGTTCCACGACGGTCAGCTCGAGGCCATCCGCGCCCTCGTGGCCGACCGGCGCCGCGCTCTCGTCGTGCAGCGCACGGGGTGGGGCAAGTCGGCGGTCTACTTCATCGCGACGCTGCTGCTCCGTCGTCGCGGCACCGGGCCGACGCTGCTCGTCTCGCCCCTCCTCGCCCTGATGCGCGACCAGGTCGCGGCCGCCGCGCGGGCGGGGGTCAGGGCCGTCGCCGTGAACTCCGCCAATGCGCACGAGTGGTCCGACGTGCAGCAGCAGCTCGTCGACGACGAGATCGACGTGCTGCTCGTCTCGCCCGAGCGCCTCAACAACCCGAGGTTCCGAGACGAGCAGCTGCCCGTGCTGATCGCCCGACTCGGCATGCTCGTCGTCGACGAGGCGCACTGCATCTCCGACTGGGGCCACGACTTCCGGCCCGACTACCGCCGTCTCGCCGAGCTCATCCGCACGCTGCCGAACGGCGTCCCCGTCCTCGCGACCACCGCGACCGCCAACGCCCGGGTCGTCGCCGACGTGGCCGAGCAGCTGGCGGTGGGGCCGGGCGACGACGTGCTGACCATCCGCGGGTCGCTGGCGCGCGCCTCCCTGCGGCTGGGGGTGCTGCAGCTGCCCACCTCGCGCGACCGGCTCGGCTGGCTGCTCAGCCACCTCGCCGACCTCCCGGGCAGCGGCATCATCTACACGCTGACCATCTCGGCTGCCGACGACACCGCGCGGCTGCTGCGCGAGGCCGGTCACGACGTCCGCTCGTACTCGGGGCGCACCGACCCCGAAGAGCGCGAGCAGCTCGAGCAGCGGCTGAAAGACAACGACCTCAAGGCCCTCGTCGCGACCAGCGCCCTCGGCATGGGGTTCGACAAGCCCGACCTCGGGTTCGTCATCCACCTCGGCGCGCCGTCGTCGCCCGTGGCGTACTACCAGCAGATCGGTCGAGCCGGTCGGGCCACCGACAACGCCGACGTCCTTCTGCTGCCCGGCAGCGAAGACGCCGAGATCTGGCAGTACTTCGCCACGGCCTCGATGCCGTCCGAAGCCAGGGCCTCCGCCGTGCTGGCCGAGTTGACCGACACCCCGCTGTCGACCCCCGCGCTGGAGGCACGGGTCGACATCAAACGCACCCCCCTCGAGCTGATGCTGAAGGTGCTCGACGTCGACGGGGCCGTCCGGCGGGTCCAGGGCGGGTGGGTGAGCACCGGGCAGCCCTGGGTGTACGACGCCGAGCGCTACGACCGCATCGCGACCGCCCGCGTGGCCGAGCAGCAGTCGATGCTCGACTACCAGCACGCCACCACCTGCCGCATGCAGATGCTGCAGACCGATCTCGACGATCCCGACGCCAAGCCGTGCGGGCGCTGCGACGTCTGCGCCGGCGCCTGGTACCCGACCGACATCAGCGGTGAGGCCGCCACCTCGGCCACGTCGTCGCTCGACCGGGTCGGCGTCGAGATCGAGCCCCGCGCGCAGTGGCCCACGGGCGCCGACCGCGCCGGGGTGCCCGTCAAGGGCAAGCTCCTCGAGGGCGAGCGCGTCGAGCAGGGCCGGGCACTCGCACGGCTGACCGACCTGGGCTGGGGCACGACGCTGCGCGAGGTCTTCGCACCCTCGACCCCCGACGCCCCCCTGTCGAAGAACCTGCTCGACGGCGTCGTGCGCGTGCTGCGCGAATGGCCCTGGGCCGAACGACCCGTCGGCGTGGTGGCCATGCCGTCGGCGTCGCGACCGCTGCTCGTCGGCTCGCTCGCCGAGGCCATCAGCACCGTCGGGCGACTCCCCCTGCTCGGGGCGCTCACCCCCACCCGTCCGTCCGCGGGGCGGGGCCAGGGGGGCAACAGCGTGTACCGACTCGCCGACGTCTGGCAGTCGTTCGAGGTCGGCCCCGAGCTGGCCGCCGCCCTGGCCGGCGTGCAGGGCCCGGTGCTGCTCGTCGACGACCTCGTCGACAGCCGCTGGACGCTCACCGTCGCCGGTCGCGAGCTGCGCCGAGCAGGGGCACCCGCCGTGCTGCCCTTCGGACTAGCGATCGTCGGCTGACCACCGGGCCGCCGAGGTCGCCCGCCGACGGCACGAGCGACGGGCCGCCTACGACCAGGGGAGACCCCGTCACCGCCCCCGCATCAGCGCCCGAAGCGCATGCCGTCCCGCGTCAGCGAGCTGAACCGCAAGGCCCAGACGTCGCGCGGGTAGTTCTGGTGCATCCGCCACGGAGCACGCCCGCCCTGGCGGGGCAGCAGATGCTCACCCCGCGCGACGTACCCGCTCGACAGGTCGATCAGCGGCATCGTCCGACCGGTGCGTCGAGGCGCCGTCGGCACCGCCCACCGCAGACCCCGGCGGTCCAGGTGTCGGAGAAGCCGAGACAGGTACCGGCCGACCAGGTCGATCTTCAGCGTCCACGACGCGTTCGTGTACCCGATCGCGAACGCGAAGTTCGGCACGTCCGCGAGCATGAACCCTTTGTACGTCAGCTTGGTCGCCGGGTCGACCACCGCCCCGTCCACCGACAGGCGCATGCCGCCGAACAGCAGCAGATTCAGCCCCGTCGCGGTGACGACGACGTCCGCGGGCACGACCCGCGCCTCCTGCCCGTCACGCCCCTCGACCGCCACGCCCTCGGGCACGAACCGCTCGATGCCGTCGGTCACCATCGACGCCGACCCTGACCGCAGCGCACGGAACAGCGCGCCGTCCGGGGTGATGCAGAGACGCTGATCCCACGGGTCGTAGCTCGGCTGGAAGTGCCGGTCGACGTCGAAGCCCTCGGGCAGGCGGCGCTCGACGCCCGACCGGAGGAACGCCTTCATCCGCTCCGGCGATCTGCGGCTCGCCTGGAAGCTCAGCAGCGCCATGCCGACGCTCCGCCACCGGACGAGCCGATCGTCGACCGACCGCGGCAGCAGTCGCCGCCAGGGCCGCGGTCGCTTCCGCTCCGACGGCAGCGACAGCACGTACGTCGGCGAGCGCTGCAGCATCGTCACGTGCTCGGCCTGCTCGGCGAGCGCCGGCACGAGCGTGATCGCGGTCGCGCCCGACCCGATCACGACGACCCGCCTGCCGGTGACGTCGAGGTCGGCGGGCCAGTGCTGCGGGTGCACGAGGGTGCCGGCGTAGTCCTGCTGGCCGGTGAAGGTCGGCGTGTAGCCCTCGTCGTAGCGGTAGTACCCCGAGCAGGCGACGAGCACACCGCAGGTCACCGTGAGGCGGTGGGCGCCGACGGACCGGTCGGCGGAACCGGCGGAGGCGCCCCCGGCACCCGCGGCTCCCCCGGCTCCCCCGGCGGGAGGCGCGGCGACGTCGATCTCGACCGTCCAGCGGGCGTCGGCGGACGACCAGTCGGCGGCCACGACCCGGTGCCCGTAGCGCACCCGCTCGGCGACCCCGGTCTCGTCGGCGGTGTCGCGCACGTAGTCGCGGATGGCCGCGCCCGGGGCGATCGAGCGACGGTCGCGCCACGGGCGATCCGCGTAGCCGAGGGTGAACATGTCGCTGTCGGAGCGCACGCCGGGGTAGCGGAACAGATCCCAGGTGCCGCCCATCGCCTGGCGGGCCTCGACCACGGCGAGGGTGCGTCGCGGGAAGTCGCGCAGCAGGCGCGCGGCCATGCCCACGCCCGACAGCCCAGCGCCGACCACGAGCACGTCGACGTGCCCGGGCAGCGGCTCACCCGACGACCGTCTATCGCGTGACCGCTCCCCGTGCAGCGGCTCACCCGACGACACGCCCGCCGAGGAGGCGCGGTTCGAGCCGGTCACGGGACCAGCACGATCCGGATCGGGTCACCCTCTTTGCGCTCCAGCATCTCGACCGCGCGGGCCGCCTCGGCGAGGGGGACGGTGGCGCTGACGGACCGCGAGAAGTCGAGGCGGCCCTGCCCGGCCAGGGCGACGAGCGTCGTGACGTCGGCGGGCTCCGACCCGTAGTGGCCGAGCACCTGCTGCTGCAGGTAGCTGAACTTGGTGCCGTCGGCGATCGTGATGGGCTTGTCGGTCAGACCCACGAGGGTGAGTCGGCCGCGGTAGCCGAGGCAGGCGATGGCCTGCTCGCGGACGGCCGGCACCCCGGCGAAGTCGAAGGCGCGTGCGAGACCGGCGCCGCGCGTGGCCTGCCCGAGCTGCTGCGCGAAGTCGGGGGCGGCGGGGTCGAGGGCGAGGTCGGCGCCGAAGGCCAGGGCCCGCTCCCGCGCCTGCGGCAGCGGGTCGACGGCGATGATCGGGGCGGCTCCGATGAGGGCGAGCAGCTGCACGGCGTGGGCGCCGAGTCCGCCGACGCCCCAGACTCCGACGGCGGTACCGGGCTTCGTGTCGGCCGTGGTGGTGAGCGCGGCCCACGGGGTCGAGACGGCGTCGGGGATGAAGCAGGCCTGCTCGAACGGGAGCCCGTCGGGGATGGGGACGACCGTGTCGGCCCGGGCGACCGCGTACTCGGCCCAGCCGCCGTCGTAGTCGACGCCGCGGGTGAGGACCCGCCCGTCGTCCTCCTGGCCGGCCTGCAGCAGGACGCGATCGCCGACCGCGAGGTGCGCGACCCCGTCGCCGACCTGGTCGATCGTCCCGGCGACCTCGTGACCGAGGGTGACGGTGTCGCCCGGCAGGTGGAGCGGTGTCAGGGACCCTTGGATGAGGTGGACGTCCGACAGGCAGACCCCGGCGGCGGCGACGGCGATGCGGACCTCTCCGGGGCCGGCGTCGGGGGTGGGCACCTCGACGACCTTGAACTGGCGGGTGGTGACGGTCAGGCGTCCGGCGAGCATGGTTCTTCCGATCTGGGGGCGGCACGCTCTCGGTCGTCGGTGACCGCGGGCTCGCACCGCGCCTCCTCGGCGACGGTACGCCCGCTCCCGTGGCCGTGCCCCACGCACGGCCACGGGAGGTCTCAGCGTCGGGTGCCGGTCTCCGCGTCGGTCGCGACCGCGGCGGCGGAGGGCGCCTCACCCGCGGCGGCGGCGTCGTCGACCGCGCTGTCGGACGAGCCGTGCCCGTCGGCGTTCATCGTCGCCTCGTCGAAGGGCGCCCGTCCGGACAGCACCGTCTCGACGCGCTCGGGGTCGATCTGCTTCGTCCAGGTGCCGACGAGCACGGTCGCGACCGCGTTGCCGGTGAAGTTCGTCAGCGCGCGGGCCTCCGACATGAACCGGTCGATGCCGACGATCACGCCGACGCCGTCGACCAGGTCGGGACGGTGAGCCTGCAGCCCGCCCGCGAGCGTGGCGATGCCGGCGCCGGTGACCCCGGCGGCGCCCTTCGAGGCGATCATCATGAACAGCAGCAGCGAGATCTGCTCGCCGACGCTGAGCGGCGTGCCCATGGCGTTGGCGATGAACAGCGACGCCATCGTCAGGTAGATGGCCGTGCCGTCGAGGTTGAACGAGTACCCGGTGGGCACCGTGATGCCGACGACCGGCTTCGAGACGCCCAGGTGCTCCATCTTGGCGATGAGGCGGGGCAGGGCGACCTCGCTCGACGAGGTCGAGACGATCAGCAGGTACTCGCGACCGAGGTACCTCATCAGCCGGAAGATGTTGACCCCGGTGACGAGCTTGAGGATCGAGCCGAGCACCACCGCGACGAACACGATGCAGGTGATGTAGAACGCGATCATCAGGGTGCCGAGCGCGATGATCGCGGCGACGCCGGTCTCGCCGACGACCGCGGCGATGGCCCCGAAGGCGCCGATCGGCGCGACCCACATGATCATCGCGAGGATGCGGAAGACCAGCACCTGCAGGTTGCGGACGCCCTCGAGGATGGTGGCGCCGCGGGTGCCCATGCGCTGCAGTGCGAACCCGACGAGCAGGGCCACGAAGAGCGTCTGGAGGATCGAGCCCGACGTCAGCGACGACACCAGGGTCTCGGGGATGATGCCGAGCAGGAACCCCGCGGTGCCGCCGGCCTCCTCCGACGCGGGGGCCTCGTAGCCGGTCGAGCCGACCATCAGACCCTCGCCCGGGTGCACGAGGTTGCCGACCACGAGGCCGATCCCGAGCGCGAAGGTCGACATCGCGATGAAGTAGCCGAGCGCCAGACCGCCGACCTTGCCCACCGTCGCCGCCTTCGCGATCGACCCGACGCCGAGCACGATGGTGCAGAAGATGACGGGGGCGATCATCATCGAGATGAGCGAGACGAACGCCGTGCCGATGGGCTTCAGCTGCACGGCCACCTCGGGCGCGGTGAGACCGACGAGGATGCCGGCCGCGACCGCGACGATGACGGCGATGTACAGCCAGTGCGAGCGGTCGATGCGACGGCGCGTCCGCCCGCCGCCCGCCGTGGGTGTCGACGGTGTCGTGCTGCCACCGGGGGCGGGCGCGCCGGCGCCCTTGTGCGTCCTAGCCATGGGGACTTCCTCGTTCTCATGTCCGATCGACGTCGTCGTCGACGGTCTGCGGAGTGCATTCGGGCGAGCCTGTCGTGCGGTCCGGCCCCGGTCGAGGTTCTGGTCATACTGGTCACGCCGGCTCGCGCGGGCCCGCGGCGCACGATCCGGTGCAGCGCGACCCGGTGCAGCGCGACCCGGTGCAGCGCGACCGGTGCAGCGCGACCCCCGCCGCACGACCCCGCGCCGCCCGACTCGACGAGGAGCCACCCGATGACCCGACCGCACCCCCGGTGGAGCATCGCCGCGCGCCTGTTCGCCCTGCAGGTCGTCGTCATCGTGCTGATCGCCGCCCTCGCGACCGTGTGGACGATCCGCTCGGCGCGCACCGACGCCGACTCCTCCGCCGCCCGCGCCTGCCTCGCGCTCGCCACCGGGATCGCCGACAACCCCTTCGTGCTCGACGCGCTGACGACGACCGATCCGAGTGCGCGCCTCCAGCCCTACGCCCTCGACCTCATGCGCGACACGTCGACCGACTTCGTCACGATCATGAGCCCCGACCGCACCCGTCTCACGCACCCCGACGCCGCCGAGATCGGTCGGCCGTTCGTCGGCACGATCGAGCCCGCGCTCGCCGGGCGCTCGTTCACCGAGACCTACACGGGCACGCTCGGCCCGTCGGTGCGGGCCGTCGTCCCCGTGCTCGGCGCCGACGGCGAGGTCGTCGCCCTCGTCGCGGCCGGGGTCACCGTGTCGGCGATCGCCGACACCCTCGAGCAGCGACTGACGCTGGTGCTCGCGGCCGCCCTCGCGACCGTGCTGATCGGCGCCCTCGCCTCGTGGCTGCTCAGCCGCTACCTCCGTCGAGTGACGAGGGGCCGCGGCCCGGAGGAGCTCGGCCGCCTCTTCGACTACTACGAGGGCGTCCTCCACTCCGTGCGCGAGGGCCTGCTGCTCGTCGACGGACGCGGTCGCCTCACCCTCTGCAACGACCAGGCGGCCGAGCTGCTCGGTCTGCCGCCGGGCGGGGTCGACCGGCCGGTGCCCCTCGAGAGCCTCGACCTCCCCGACTCCCTCGCGCGCCTCCTCGTCGAGGGGCGCGTCGCCGTCGACGAGGTGCACGTGACCGACGAGCGCGTCCTCGTCGTCAACCAGCAGCGCACCGGGACCCCGAGCCGAGGAGGCGCGGGTCGCGTCGTCCCGGCACGCACCCTCGGCACGGTGACCACGCTGCGCGACCGCACCGAGCTGACCGACCTCGCCGACGAGGTCGAGACGATGCGGACGCTCGCCGACGCCCTGCGCTCGCAGACGCACGAGTTCTCGAACCGGCTGCACACGATCGTCTCGCTGATCGAGCTCGGTCGCGGCGACGAGGCCCTGCGGTTCGCAGCCACCGGGCTCGACGTCGACCAGCGACTCGCCGACAGCCTCGTCTCGTCCGTCGCCGAACCGGCGCTCGCGGCGCTGCTGCTCGGCAAGTCCGCCCAGGCGCGCGAACGCGGCGTCGACCTCGTGATCGACGTCGACCCCGCGCTCGGCACCGTCGACGTCGAGCCGCGCGACCTCGTGACGGTGCTCGGCAACCTGCTCGACAACGCCCTCGACGCCGCCGCCGGCACCGTGCGGATCACGGCGCGACGGGAGCAGAGCGAGGGCGGCGAGCTCGGCGGCGCCGTCGTCTTCACGGTCGCCGACGACGGGCCGGGGCTCGGCGACGTCGAGCAGGCGTTCCACCGCGGCTTCAGCACGAAGGAGCCCGGCAGCACCGGTCGGGGCGTCGGGCTCGCGCTCGTGCGGCAGGCGGTCTCCCGCGCCGGCGGCGGCATCACGGTGACCACGGGCGACGACGGGACCGCCTTCTCGGTGCGGTTCTCGGACGCCGCGACCGCCGACGCGGCCGCGACGATCGACGGCGGGGGTGGGCGATGGTGACCCGCGCCTCCTCGGAGCCCGGGCCCTCAGCCGCCGCGGACGTCCGGGTGCTCGTCGTCGAGGACGAGCCGCTGACCGCCGAGGCGCACGTCGCCTACGTCGGCCGCGTCGACGGCTTCGTTGTGGCGGCCACGGCCCACGACGGGCGAGAGGCCCTCGATCGGCTCCGCGACGACCCCTCGATCGACCTCGTGCTGCTCGACATGAACCTGCCCGACACGCACGGCATCGCCCTCTGCCGGGCCCTGCGCGCTGCGGGGTCCACCGTCGATGTGATCGCGGTCACGGCCGTGCGCGACGTCCAGGTCGTCCGCGCCGCCGTCTCGCTCGGCATCGTGCAGTACCTGATCAAGCCGTTCACCTTCGCGACGTTCGCCGAGCGCCTCGAGGGGTACCGCACGTTCCGGTCGTCGCTGACGCCCGACGGCGGACTCGTGACCCAGGGCGACGTCGACGCGGGGCTCGCGACCCTCCGCACGACGACGGCGCCCGCGCTCGGCAAGGGCCTCTCGCCCACCACGCTCGACCGGGTCGTCGCGGTGCTGCGCGGCGGACCCGACCCGTGGACCGCGGAGGCGCTGGCCGGGTCGACGGGGGTCTCGCGCGTCACGGCGCGCCGCTACCTCGAGCACCTCGAGACCACCGGCCTCGTGCGCCGCGACCAGCGCTACGGCTCGCCCGGGCGGCCCGAGAGCACGTACCGGTGGCTGGGGCGCCGGTGACCAGCAGGCGGGAGTGACGCGCGGCCGCGAGTGACGCCCCGGCGCGAGTGACGGGCGCCCCGGCCCGAGTGACGTCCCGGCGCGGTCAGCGCACGGTGATCGTGTGCTCGTCCCAGCCCTCGGCGCCGTTCGGGGCCGGGGGCAGCGGCGTCTCCGACTGCGTGACGCCGTCGGCACCCGTGGCCCGCACCTGCACGGTGTGGTCGCCCGGCGTGGCGTCCCAGCGGTGGACCCACTGCACCCAGGTGTCGGCCGAGACCGACTCGGCGAGCTCGGCGGCGACCCAGGCCCCGCCGTCGATCCGCACCTCGACGCCCGAGACCCCCGTGTGCGGATGCCAGGCCACCCCGGCGATCGGCACCCGGCCGGCGTCGACCGACGCGCCCGCCTTCGGCGTATCGATGCGCGACTCCAGCTTGACGGGCCCGAGGGCGTCCCAGCCGCGCGGCGTCCAGTAGCCCTCGGTGTCGGCGAACCGGGTGACCTCGAGGTCGACGACCCACTTCGTCGCCGAGACGTAGCCGAACAGCCCGGGCACGACCATCCGCACCGGGAACCCGTGCTGCTGAGGCAAGGGCTCGCCGTTCATCCCCACGGCCAGGATCGCGTCGGTCCCGTCGTCGACCAGCACGGACAGCGGCGTGCCCGCGGTGAACCCGTCGCTGCTGGTCGAGAGCACCATGTCGGCGCCGCTCTGCGGACCGGCCCGCTCGAGCAGGGCGCGGATCGGGTAGCCGAGCCAGAGCGCCGTGCCGATCAGGTCGCCGCCGACCTCGTTCGACACGCAGCTGAGGGTCGCGTAGTGCTCTTCGAGGGGCAGGGCGAGCAGCTCGTCGAACGAGATCTCGATCTCGCGGTCGACGAGACCGTGGATCCGCAGACTCCATTCGGCCGGGTCGATCGAGGGCACCTGCAGGGCGGTGTCGATGCGGTAGAAGTCGGCGTTCGGGGTGACGTACGGCGTGATGCCCTCGACGTCGAGGGAGGCGCCGGCCGGCACCGCGGGAGCGGCCTGCGCCGGCGCGGGCAGGGTCAGGGCGTCGCGGAGCGCCCCGACGTTCGCCCGGGTCGCGTTCACCAGACGGGCGCCGGTGCCGACGACGACGGACGCCGCACCCACGGCGATCGCCATCACCAGGAACCCGCGGCGCTCGAGCCCGGGGCCGCGCAGCGGCGGTTCGGGCACGGTCGCGGCGGCCCAGCCCGGCTCGGTCGAGGCCTCCCAGCGGTGCAGGCGCGTCATCAGCGCGGTGAGGACGACCAGCGACACGACGGTGCCGACGGCGGTCGGGGCGCCGTCGAGCGAGGTGCTGTCGGCCCGGGTCAGCACGGCGACGAGCGCGACGACCCCGCCGATGCCGAAGACGATCTTGCCGCCGGGCGGGCGGCGATGCTCGAGCACGCCGGCCCCCGCGGTGATCGCGACGAGCAGCACGCCCATCAGCACGAAGAGGGCCACCTTGTCGCCGGTGCCGAACAGCGACACCATCAGGTTCTTGACGGCCGCGGGGGCCAGGTCGATCGCGGCCGAGCCCACGCCGAACAGCGGGCTGCCGCCGGCGCCGGTGACCCACGCCACGGCCTCGGCCGACGCGAGGAACGCCGTCACCGACACGACGCCGGCCAGAGCGGCCCAGGCCGAGGAGGCGCGGGTCGTCATCCCGACGCCGGCGGGACGGGGCGGGGACTCCAGACGCACGGACATGCTGCCAGGCTAGGCCGCGCCTCCGGGGAGTCGCCTCCGCGCAGCCGCGCCGCGGTCAGTCGTCGTCGCCGACGAGGCTCTCCATCAGTTCGACGATCAGCGCGACGGCCGACTCCGAGCCGGGCGGGTCGCCGGCGTCGGCCTCGGCGTCGGGGGCGTCGACGACCAGCAGCGGGATGCCGGGGCCGAGCACCAGCTGGGCGATCTCGGAGCGCCCCTCGATGCGGCAGGCGACCGGCACGCGGAACGTGCGGTCGTCGTCGGCGAACTCCATCGAGGCGGCGAGCAGCGTCTCGGCGAGCTCGTCGGTCACGGTCAGGCGGGCGCCGGCGTAGTGCAGGGTCTTCATCCCCTCACCTTAGGCGCGTGACCGGAGCACACTCGGGTGATGATCCCCGACGCCGCTCATCCCGTCGTTCCGATGCTCGCGAAGGCCGTCGCCGAGGTGCCCGAGCCCGACTCGGTGCCGGGCGGGTTGTCGTACGAGCCGAAGTGGGACGGCTTCCGCGGCATCGTCTACGCCCGATACCTGGACGCGGACCAGCCCGGCGGAGCGACCGACGCCGGCGGAGAGACGGACTCCGGCGGAGCGACCCAACCAGGCGCCCCGCACGGCGGCACCGGCCGCCGCCCCCTCGAGATCGAGATCGGCAGCCGCGGCTCGAAGACGCTGACCCGGTACTTCCCCGAGCTGGTCGCGTCGCTCGCCGAGCTGCTGCCCGGTCCGTGCGTGCTCGACGGCGAGATCGTCGTCCGCACCGGCGAGCCGGGTCGCGAGCGGCTCGACTGGGAGGCGCTCGGTGCGCGGATCCACCCCGCGGAGTCCCGGGTCGCCACCCTGTCGGTCGAGACCCCCGCCCTCTTCGTGGCCTTCGACCTGCTGGCCCTCGGTGACCGCGAGCTCGTCGACGCGCCCTTCGACGAACGGCGTGCCCTCCTGGTCGAGACCGTCGGCGGAGGCGACGGCACCGGGCCGCTGCACGTCAGCCGCACCACCGACGACGTCGATCTCGCCCGCCGCTGGCTCGCCGAGTTCGAGGGCGCCGGGCTCGACGGGGTGGTCGCGAAGCCCCTGGACGCCCCGTACTCCCCCGGCAAGCGCACCATGCTCAAGATCAAGCACCACCGCACGGCCGACGTCGTCGTGCTCGGCTACCGGGTGCACAAGAGCGGCGCCGGGGTCGGGTCGCTGCTGCTCGGCCTGTACGACGCCGACGGCGAGCTGAGGAACGTAGGAGGCGCGTCGGCGTTCTCCGACGCGCGTCGCCTCGAGCTCGTGGCCGAGCTGGAACCCCTCGTGGCCCACGATGCCGACGGCGGCGTGTCGCACGCCGAGACGGAACGGAGCCGGTTCTCGTCGGGCAAGGACGTCTCGTACGTGCCGCTCCGGCCCGAGCGGGTCGTCGAGGTCCGCTACGACCAGATGGAGGGGTCGCGGTTCCGCCACACGGTGCAGTTCGCCCGCTGGCGGCCCGATCGCGACGCCCGCTCGTGCGGCTTCGACCAGCTGGAGGTGCCGGCCGCGTACGACCTCGGCGACGTGCTCGGGTAGGCGCGCCGCGCCTCCCCGGGTGCGTCTGCTCGGGAGGCGCCTGTTCGGGAGGCGACCCGCGCCTCCTCGGTTCCGTGCGCCTCCTCGGTTGGCGACCCGCGCCTCCTCGGCTCGGTAGCGGGCGGGTCAGTCGGTTGCGGGCGTGCGGGCGCGACTGGGCTGCACGCGGGGCGGCTCACCCGGCATCTTCGGGAAGTCGGGCGGGAACGGCAGCTCGCCGAGACCGTCGGCGACGTCGCGCTCCCACCAGCCCAGAAGGGTATCGATGCGGCCCGGGCTGTCGTGCATGCCCGCCCACGGGTCGCCCAGCCGCTGCAGCCGGTCGGGCACCGTCAGCACCGTGTGCTCGGCCGGGTCGACGGTCGGCAGATCGTCCCAGCCGACGGGCAGCGAGACGGAGGCGCGGGGCAGCGCCCGAGGCGACCAGGCCCCCGCCATGGTCCGGTCGCGATTGGCCTGGTTGTAGTCGACGAAGATGCGCTCGCCGCGCTGCTCCTTCCACCAGGCGGTGGTGATGCGGTCGGGGGCGCGACGCTCGAGCTCGCGGGCGGCGGCGATCACCGCGTGCCGCACCACGAGGAACTCGTGCTCGGGTTCGATCGGTGCGAAGACGTGCAGCCCGCGGTTGCCGCTCGTCTTGACGAAGGCGGTCAGTCCCGCCTCGGCGAGCACCTCGCGGAGGTCGAGAGCGGCGCGGACGGCGTCGTCGAACCCCGTGCCCGGCTGCGGATCGAGGTCGATGCGCAGCTGGTCGGGCAGATCGGGCTGCTCGGCGCGCGACGCCCACGGGTGGAAGACGAGGGTGTTCATCTGCGCGGCCCAGACGGCGGCGGCGGGTTCGTCGATCACGAGCTGCGGGTGGACGCGCCCGCTCGGATACGTGACGTCGACGGCGCGGACGTGGTCGGGGGTGCCGCGCGGCGGGTTCTTCGAGAAGTACTGGTCGCCGTCGACGTCGCCGCCGAAGCGCTGCAGCGAGATCGGGCGGTCGCCGTTCGCCTCGACGAACGGCGCACCCACCTCGACGAGATAGCGGGCGAGGTCGAGCTTCGTGACGCCGAGGTCGGGCCAGAGCACCCGGGAGGGGCTGCTGACCCGGACGTCGCGGTCGCCCACCCGCAGGGTCGTCGATTCGGAGGCCATGCGCGCGACGCTAGTCCGCCGGGCGAGGTGCGGCCCGGCGGGCGGGGTGCGGCCCGGCGGGCGGGGTGCGGCCCGACGGGCGGGGTGGGGGTGCGGCCCGGCGGGTGACATGCGCGACGATGAACCGTGTTCGCGAAGATGAACCGCGATCTATTGCGGTTCATCTTCGCGAACGCGGTTCATGGGGAGGAGTGGCCCGCTTCGCGGACGCAGTTCATGGAGCGGAGGTGGCGGCGGGGAACGCCCGCGCTAGATTGTGCGCATGAGCAGCTCTCGCGAGTCCAAGGGTCCTCGGGTCGAGCGGGGAGATGCGGAGCTGACCCGCGCCTCCTTGGTGCTCGGTCTTCCTCCGACGATGGTCCCCGCGCTGGTGCGTCGGGCTGTGCAGACGAGCCCGTCGTTCACCGTGACCAGCGTCGACGACGACGGCGCTGTGCTGTCTCGCCGGTCGGCGACGGCGACGGGTGACGTCGCGTTCCGGCTGACGTTCACGGCGGTCGACGGCGGGACGCGCGTCGATGGCGAGCTGCGGCCCCCGACGGGGACGATCGGCGCCTCGGTCAAGCGTCGCGACGACGATGCGACCGCCCTCTTCGAGGCGCTGGCTGCCGCCGCCGGCCCCTTCTGAGCGAGCCTGCGGCCCGCCCTCGCCCGAGTGGTCGGAAACCGCCCTTCGGCGCGCCACGAAGGACATCTTCTGACCACCGACGCACCCGGCGGGCCCACCTCGCGACTCGAGTGGTCAGAAACCGCCCTTCCGCGCGCCGCGGAGGACACCTTCTGACCACTGACGCACCCGCGCGAGACGGAGCGGTGCCTAGGCGCCCGCCTCGTCGTCCGTCTCGTACCGGTCGACGCTGATCGTCGGGATCGACGCCGTGATGACCGACCCGTCGGCGCGCATCAGCCCGCGCAGGTCGTTCGTCGTCGGCACCTTGGTGGTGATGCGCGGCCCCTGGTCGTCGAGCGCGATGCGCACCGGCGCCTCGGGCGTGACCGTGAAGCCCTGCTCGCGCACCCACAGCTCGACCTCGCCGCCGGTCTCGATGGTGAAGACGATCTCGTGCTGGGCCAGGTCGACGCGCACGCGGCTGCCCCGGATCTGCACCCGGAACGTGAGTTCGGTCCATTCGCCGGGCAGACGCGGGTCGAAGCTGAAGCGGCCGAGCCAGTCGCGCATGCCGCCGTACCCGTTGACGAGCGCGCTCCAGATGCCGCCGGTCGAGGCGACGTGCACCCCGTCGGAGGTGTTGTTGTGCAGGTCTGCGAGGTCGACGAAGAGCGACGACAGGAAGTACTGCTGCGACAGCTGGTGGTGCCCCACCTCGGCCGCGACGATCGACTGCACGACGCCCGAGAGGGTCGAGTCGCCGGTCGTCAGCGCGTCGTAGTACTCGAAGTCGCGCAGCTTCTGCTCGGCGGTGAACTCGTCGCCCTGCAGGTAGAGCGCCAGCACGACGTCGGCCTGCTTCAGCACCTGGAAGCGGTAGATCACGAGCGGGTGGTAGTGCAGCAGCAGGGGGCGCTTGTTCTCGGGCGTGGCGTCGAGGTCCCAGAGCTCCTTGTCGAGGAACTGCGCGTCTTGAGGGTGGATGCCGCGGTGCTCGTCGTAGGGGATGTGCATGGCCTCGGCGGCGAGGCTCCAACCGTCGACCTCGTGGTCCTCGAGGCGGAGGCGCGCCACGAGCCGGTCGTAGGCGGCCGGCGACTCCTTCGCCAGCCAGGTGACCGTGCGGACGGCGGCCCGGAGGTTCGCGCGGGCCATGACGTTCGTGTACAGGTTGTCGTCGACGACGGTCGTGTACTCGTCGGGCCCGGTGACGCCGTCGATGTGGAACCGCTGATCGCCGTTCGACCGCCAGAAGCCGAGGTCGGCCCAGAGACGGGCGGTCTCGACGAGGATGTCGACGGCGCCCCGCTCGAGGAAGTCCTGGTCGCCCGACGCCTGCACGTACTGACTGAGGGCATGCGAGATGTCGGCGTCGATGTGGTACTGCGCGGTGCCGGCGGCGTAGTACGCCGACGACTCGAGACCGTTGATCGTGCGCCAGGGGAACAGCGCCCCGCGCTGGTTCAGCTCGACGGCGCGGTCGCGTGCCGCGTCGAGCATGCCGAGCCGGAACCGCAGCGCGTTGCGGGCCACGTTCGGCGACGTGTACGTGAGGAACGGCAGCACGTAGATCTCGGTGTCCCAGAAGTAGTGCCCGCCGTAACCCGAGCCGGTGACGCCCTTCGCGGCGATGCCCTGGCCGTCGGTGCGGGCCGTCGCCTGCGCCAGCTGGAAGAGGTTCCAACGGATGGCCTGCTGCACCTCGGGCTGACCGGCGACCTCGACGTCGCTGCGGGCCCAGTAGTCGTCGAGCCAGGCGCGCTGCTCGGCGAAGACGTTCTCGATGGGCTGATCGGCGATGCGGTCGAGGGTGCGGTCGCAGCGATCGGCCAGTTCGCGCGGCGGCACCCCGCGCGACGTGTGGTACGCGACGGTCTTGGTCAGCGTGACCTTCTGACCGGCCTTGGCGCGCACGCGGTAGACGTGCTTCGCGATGTCGTCGTCGATCTGAGACGACTCGTCCCAGCCGTTCTCGGTCTCGAGCACGTGGTCGGCGCCGACGGCGAGGGTCATGCCCGAGTTGGTGGTGCGGTAGCCGAGGATGGCGCGCGACCCGCCGTTGCGACGCAGCTCGGGCTGCAGCACGCGGTCGTCGAACGACTCGGCCCGTCGCGGGTCGAAGGCGTCGGCCGCCGCGCGCATCCCGGCGTGGTACTCGTCGCCCATGTCCTGGCGGTTGAGGATCTGACTCGAGATCAGCAGCGACGCGTCGGCGTCGAGCACCGTCACCTCGTACTGGATGACGGCGAGGTGACGCTCCTCGAACGACACCAGGCGGCGGCTGGTGACGAGCACCTGCTTGCCCGAGGGGGTGCGCCATTCGATCTCGCGGACGAGCACGCCGTCGCGGAAGTCGAGGCGGCGGCAGTGCCGGAGGATGTCGGCCTCGAACAGCACGAACGGCTCGTCGTCGACGTAGAGGCGGATCACCTTGGCGTCGGGCACGTTGACGATGGTCTGACCGACCCGCGCGAACCCGAAGGCCTCTTCGGCGTGGCGGATGGGCCACGTCTCGTGGAACCCGTTGATGAACGTGCCGAACGAGTGCCCGCCGCGCCCCTCGTCGGGGTTGCCGCGGAGACCCAGGTAGCCGTTGCCGACCGCGAAGACCGTCTCGGTGCGACCCTCGTCGCCCTGGTGGTACTCGTCTTCGATCAGGGCCCACTCGTCGACCGGGAACCGGCGGCGGTCGAGCGGGTCGGACGTGATGTGGTTCACGGCTGGTCCTCTCGCGGGCTGGTGCTGATGTCGTGGTCGGTGTTCGGAGCGATCCGAGGAGGCGGTGGGTCCGAGGGCGCGTCGGCCTGCGTCCGCGACGAACCGAGGCTCCCGACGACCTCGGCGAGGTCGTCGACGACGACGTCGGCCCCGAAGTCGAGCAGGGTCTGCGCCCCGGTGCCGCGGTCGACGCCGAGCACGAGGCCGAAGGCCCCGCGACGACCGGCCTCGACGCCCGACTGGGCGTCTTCGACCACGACGCAGTCGGCGGCGGTCAGCCCGAGACGGCGAGCGCCCTCGAGGTAGGTGTCGGGGGCGGGCTTGCCCGTGATGCCCTCCGCCGCGGCGACGACGCCGTCGACGATGACGTCGAAGCGGTCGCGGAGACCGGCGGCCTCGAGCACGGGCACGGCGTTGCGCGAGCTGGAGACGACGGCGACGCGGATGCCGAGCGCGATCGCCCGGTCGAGGAACTCGACCGACCCCGGGTACGCGGCGACCCCGTTCTCGTCGAGCTCCGCCGCGAAGGCGGCGTTCTTGCGGTTGCCGAGACCGCGCACGGTCTCGACGTCGGGCCCGTCGTCGTCCGACCCCTCGGGCAGGGTGACGCCTCGGGCGGCCAGCATGGCGCGCACGCCGTCGTAGCGCGGGCGGCCGTCGACGTGCTCGAAGTAGTCGGCCTCGGTGTACGGCGCGAGCCCTCGGGGTTCGAAGTACTCGGTGAACAGTCGCGACCAGGCGCGCATGTGCACCTCGGCGGTCGGTGTCAGCACCCCGTCGAGATCGAAGAGCAGAGCGTCGAGCGAGGCGAGACGGGAGACGTCGCGCGGGGCCTCGGAGGGCGGGGATGCAGGCACGGGCCGATCACTTTCGAGCGATGTCGAGTCAGGAGGTCGTCATCGGAGCGTCGGTGATCCGGTGAGGCACGACACCCCGCGGGGTGTCCGCGCTCAGTCTGTCAGGTCGGCGGCGACGGACGGGGCCCGTCACGACCGCGCGTCGACGAGTTCCCCCTCGCGCGCCTCCTCGGGTCCGACGATCCAGGTGTCCTTCAGCTCGCCGCCCTGCTCGGCGGTCACCACCATGCTGCCCTCCGGGGCGACCCGGGTGAGGGCCAGGTCGGCGAGCGCGCTCTCGCCCTCGCCGAGCCCGGTGAGGTGCACGAAGCAGCGCAGGTCGACGTGCCGCGGCTGCAGCCCCGTGGCGGTGAGGGTGGGGTGCGACGACAGCTGGACGACCTCCTGGGCGACCCAGTGCGCGGGGTCGGCGGCGATGGCGACCCGGCGCGCGCCGACGGCCGCGGCCGAGGCGGACGGTCCGATCAGCACCCCGTGCCCTCCTCGGCCGTCGACGGGCTTGGTGACGAGCTCGCCGACCCGTTCGAGCACCGAGACCCGCTCGGCCGGGTCGCCGGGTCGGTAGGTCGGCACCGATTCGAGCAGCGGCTTCTCGCCGAGGTAGTAGGCGATGAGGTCGGGCACGGCGCAGTACATCGACTTGTCGTCGGCGAGACCGGTGCCGGGGGTGTTCGCGAGCACGACTCCCCCGCCGACGGCCGCGTCGATCAGGTGCTCGCCGAGCCGGTCGTCGTCGGGCGACGCCGCGTCGATCAGCTCGCCGTCGAGGCGCACGTACAGGGCGTCGATCACCGTGCCGGTCGCCCGCTCGACGACGAGCCCGTCGCGCACGATCAGGTCGCCCGGTCGCACGAGCAGCAGCCCGGCGCCGTCGGCCAGCACCCGGTGCTCGTACCAGCCCGAGCTGCCCGGTCCGTCGCTCAGCAGCGCCGCGACGCGCTCGCGGTCGCGGTGGCCGCCGCGGTCGCCGCCCAGGTCGCCATCCCGGTCGCCTGCGAGGTCGCCGTCGACGGACCGAGGAGGCGCGGCGTGCGCCAGCAGCGTCCGTCGCAGCATCGGGAAGACGGTCGTCGGGTCGAGCAGCCCGGCCGGTCGAGGGGCGTCGGGCACGACCGCGTCGAGCATCGCGCGGACGGCGAGCGAGAAGGCGGCGCCGCCCGGCGAGCGCACGGTGTCCTCGAGCACCCGCCACGAGCCGAACTCGGTGCGGACGAGATCGAACCCCTGGAGGGGCGCGCGGACGACGTCGGCCGGCAGCCGCGTCGCCTCGTCGCGCCAGCCCGAGGCGCCGACCACCTGGTGCTCGGCGAGGACGCCGTCGGCCACGACCCGGCGGTCGCCGTAGGCGTCGCGGAGGAACGCCTCGATGGCCCGGGCGCGCTGGGTGAGCCCCGCCTCGAGTCGCGCCCACTCGTGCCGGCCGACGACGCGGGGCACGAGGTCGCCGCGGAACTCGCGTTCGTGACCGTCGACGACGGGGCCGACCCGCGCCTCCTCGGCCCAGCGGTCCCGGTGGGCGACGCGCTCGCGGAGGCCCTCCGCGCCGAGGTCGACGAAGAAGGCGGCGATGTCGGCGTAGGCGGCACGGGGCTGCAGTCCGGGCCCGATCGCCTCGTCTCCGGCCCGGAGCCGGTAGCCGGTCAGGGTCGGCACGGCCGCGCGACGCCCGGCGGCGGGGCCCCGGGTCTCGTCGAGCACCTGCGCCACCACGTCGTCGAGCTCGCCCCGTTCGGCGAAGGCGGCGCGCTGCCGGTCGGCGCTGTTGCCGCGGGCGAGGGTGGCCTCGGCGAGGTCGCGCACGTCGTCGTAGTCGCCGAGCTCCTCCAGCTGGGGCCGGAGGTGCTCGACGAGCGCGCGGACGGCGTCACGGGCCGGCAGGCGCGACGGGTGCGCGTCGAGGTCGAGCAGCTCGCCCGAGAGGCCCGCCCGCGCCGCCTGCCACATCGCCGCGCGGTGCAGCGGCTGGGCCCGGAGCTCGTAGGGCCGGTCGGCCAGCACATCGAGTTCGGCGTGCCGCACGGCGGCCCGGTACAGACCGGCGATCAGCACGGCGTCGTCGACGAGCGGGCAGGCGTCGCAGGTGCGCAGCTCGAGGGTCGGCGCGTGCGAGGACGGCCGCACGTCGAAGTAGGCCATCTTCGCGTCGGCGATGACGCCCGAGGCGATGAGGTCGTCGAGCAGGCGGTCGTACTCGGCGGCGTCGCGCATCGGGCCGGTGGCGCCGGCGCTCGGCCAGCGCTGCCAGATGATCGATCGGATGCTCGCGTAGCCGGTGTCCTGTCCGTTCCAGAACGGCGAGCTCGCCGACAGCGCCAGGAGGGCGGGCAGCACGGGGGCAACGCGACCGGCGATCCGCACGGCGACGTCGCGATCGGCGACCCCCACGTGGATCTGCAGCCCGCAGATCAGCTGCTCGTCGACGAGCAGTCGGTACTGCTCGTGCATGCGCCCGTAGCGCCCGGTGGGGGTCAGCTCGAAGTCGGCGAACTCCGACCGGGGCGCCGTGCCGACGGCGGCGACGGCGAGACCCTCGGCGGCGGTGACCTCGGCGACCTCGCGGCGCAGCTCGACGATCTCGCGACGGAGGTCGCTCAGCGTCCGCACGACGGGCACGTTCGTCTCGATGGTCGAGCGCTGCAGCTCGGCGCCGAACCGGTCGGCGGGCAGGCGGCTCAGCAGGTGCGGCGCCCTCGTCGACAACCGCCCCGTGGCGACGTCGATCAGATGCAGCTCCTCTTCGGCCCCGAGCGTCAACTCCGCAGTCATGGCCCGACCCTAGGGCTCAGGGACACCGTTGGGGCGGGTTACATGAGGAATTCACAAGAAGTTGAGGAGGCGCGGCGCCGAGGAGGCGCGGTGCCGAGGAGGCGCGGTGCCGAGGAGGCGCGGTGCCGGCGAGCCCGCGGATCAGGCGTCGGCGGGCTGCCGCACTCCGGCGGCGGGGAGCAGCACGCCGTCGATCAGCGAGATCAGGAAGTCGCGGTCGACGGGCCTGCGGAGCACGAGCACCCGGTACGAGACCATGGACGGCGTGACGAGCGCGAGCGACTCGATGTCCGTGGCGGGGTCGATCTCGCCGCGCTCGAGGGCGCGGCGCATGAGCAGCCGATTGGCCTGGGCCCG
Source organism: Frigoribacterium sp. CFBP9030 (assembly GCF_034045195.1). NCBI lineage: Bacteria > Bacillati > Actinomycetota > Actinomycetes > Micrococcales > Microbacteriaceae > Frigoribacterium > Frigoribacterium sp. CFBP9030. Next base: position 79,503 of record NZ_JAXCWG010000002.1, on the reverse strand, counting down.
CGGCTGCACGATGGCGCTGTCGACGGCGTCGGCCAGCTCGGGCGTGGTCGAGAGCATCGTGACGACCCCGGCCATCACCCGCATCTTCTTCTCGGCCTCGTCGATGCTCTGCGGCTTGATCATCGCGACGAGGTCGCCGCGGAGGGTGCCGGTGTCGGGCAGGTCGTCGAGATCGACCGCGCCCTGCTTCAAGCAGGCGACCGCGTCGACGACGAGCTCGCCCTTCGACGCCCACCGGCGGTAGAGCGTCGCCTTGCCGGCCTTGGCGCGGGCGGCGACCATCTCGATGGTCATGCCCTCGAAGCCCGTCTCGGCCAGCACGTCGATGGTGCAGCGGAGGATCTCGGGGTCGCGGCTGTGATCGCGCTTCCGCCCCGGGCGGCCGGGCGTCGGTGCATCGGTCATGCCGGTGACTCTACCTCGCGAGTTTGCGAGACCGGGCATATCCGAAACCGACGAGGCTCGTATATGCTCGCGCCCATGTCTCGGACCTCTCCGCTCTCTGGCGACGCGACCCGCGCCTCCTCGTCCCGCCGCTGGTGGACCCTCACCACCGTCGCCCTCGCCCAGCTGATGGTCGTGCTCGACTCGACCGTCGTCAACATCGCGCTGCCCGCCGCCCAGGCCGACCTCGGCTTCTCGGACGGCGACCGGCAGTGGATCATCACCGCCTACTCGCTCGCCTTCGGCAGCCTGCTGCTGCTCGGCGGCCGCATCTCCGACCTGATCGGCCGCAAGCGCACCTTCATCGTCGGCCTGATCGGCTTCGCGCTCGCCTCGGCCCTCGGCGGCGCCGCCGACAGCTTCGGGCTGCTCGTCTTCGCGCGAGCGCTGCAGGGCGCGTTCGGCGCACTGCTCGCCCCCACCGCGCTCGCCGTGCTGACCACGACCTTCACCGTGCCGAAGGAGCGCGCCCGCGCGTTCGGCGTCTTCGGCGCGATCGCCGGCGCCGGCGGGGCGATCGGCCTGCTGCTCGGCGGGTTCCTGACCGAGTACGCCTCCTGGCGCTGGAACCTCTACATCAACGTCGTCATCGCCGTCGTGGCCATCGCCGGCGCCGCGGTCTTCGTCTCGCACATCACCCGCACGGGCCCGCGCCCGAAGCTCGACGTGCCCGGCACCGTGCTCGTCTCGGCCGCGCTCTTCTCGCTCGTCTACGGCTTCTCGAACGCCGAGAACGAGGGCTGGGGCTCACCTCTGACCTGGGGGTTCCTCGTCGCGGCCGTCGTGCTGCTGACCGCCTTCGTGCTCTGGCAGCGCCGTGCCGAGCACCCGCTGCTGCCGATGTCGATCGTGCTCGACCGCAACCGGGGCGCCGCGTACAGCTCGGTCACCATCGCGGGTGCCGGCATGTTCGGCATCTTCCTGTTCGTCACGTACTACCTGCAGACCTCGCTCGGCTACACGCCGACGCAGACGGGTCTCGCGTTCCTGCCGATGATCGGCATGCTCGTGCTCGCTGCGCAGCTGTCGACCAACATCTTCGTGCCGCGCTTCGGTCCGAAGATCATGGTGCCGTTCGGCATGACCCTCGGCGTGATCGGCATGCTGCTGCTCACCAGGCTCGATCTCGACAGCGGCTACGCCGGCGACGTGCTGCCCGCTCTGATGGTGCTCGGCTTCGGCATGGGGTCGATCATGCCGGCGTCGATCCAGACCGCGACCCTCGGAGTCGACCGCGAGCACGCCGGAGTCGCTTCGGCCATGGTCAACACCAGCCAGCAGGTCGGCGGATCGATCGGCACCGCGCTGCTGAACACGCTGGCGGCCACGGCCACGGCGAACTACCTGATCGACAGCACGTCGACGACGGGTGCGGTCGCCGCCGAGGCCGCGGTCGCGGGCTACGCGACCGCGTACTGGTGGGGAGCCGCGTTCTTCGCGGTCGGCGCCGTCATCGCCGCGCTGCTGTTCCGCCGACGTGCGCCCCAGGCGCCGGACGAGGAGGCGCGGGCCGGGATCTCGACGGAGACCGGGCCGGTCGCCGTCCCCGCCTGATCGTCCCGGTCTCGCGGCCGCGCACGACCCCTCGGGGCGGGCTCTCCACAGGGCCCGCCCTCGACGCTCTCGGCGTCGGTGGCTGCTGACATCATGGTCGGCATGGACCACACGGACGGCATGGGCGACGACGGGGCCGAGGCCGACTTCTCCCCTCTCACGCCGCTGATCGACGCCGTCGACATCATCCGACTCGTCGGGCCGATGGCCTTCAACCGGGCGAAGGAGTACGCGGCGACGGGTGCCGTCACCGAGACGTCGTGGCACCCCGCCGACGAACGCATCACCGGCACCGTGCAGGGCACCGAGGCCACCCCGTACCTCAGCGAGATCGTCGTGCGAGCCGGCCGGGGCGACTACAGCCGACCGCTGCGCAGCGCCTGCAGCTGCCCCATCGGCGGCGACTGCAAGCACATCGCGGCCGTGCTGCTGCAGAGCAACACCGCGGCCCTGCTGCAGCGACGCGGGGCGTCGAGCGGCGGGCTGCAGTCGGGTGCGCTGCCGTCCGGTGCGCTGTCGTCCGGCGGCCTGGCGGGGTCCGCCCTGGGCGAGATCACCTCGGCGTCGAGCGCAGGGTCGCCGACGCGTGCGGTCGACCCGGGCGACTGGCGATCGGTCGTGGGCTCCCTCGGTCGGTCGACCCGCGCCTCCTCGGCTCGAACGACCGGCATGGGGCTGCTGTTCGAGGTGCGCGACCGGGCTCCCGCCCCACGGCCGGGCGGCCGACGCCCGCCGGGCGGAACGGGTCGATCGATGCCGCCCCGCCTCGGCGTGCGACCGGTCACGCTCAGCGCGACCGGCAACTGGGTCAGAGGCTCCCTGACCTGGACGTCGCTGCCCTATCAGCTCAACCGTCTCGCCGTCGACCCCGATCAGCACGCCTGGTTCGGTCAGTTCGCGGCCCTGCACCGGTCGGTCGTCGCGACCTACGTGCCCGGCGACGCCGACTGGCTGCACCTCGACGACTTCGCCAGCCCGCTGCTCTGGCCGCTGCTCGCCGAGGCCTCGCGACTGGGGGTGGCCTTCGTCACCGGCAAGCGCGCGACCGATGTGACGATCGGCGAGCAGGCGCAGGTGACCGTCGACGCGACCCGCGCCGCCGACGGGTCCGTGCTGCTGACCGCCGGCGTCTCGATCGACGGCTCGACCGGTCGCGCGCCGATCGCAGGGGTCGTCGGCGACCACGGGGTGTGGACGGCCGAGACGTCGCGGGCGCTGTCGGTGGTGCTGGCTCCGACGGCCGCGCCGCTCGGCGCCGACGAGCGTCGGCTGCTGACCCTCACCCCCGAGATCCTCGTGCCGGCCGCCGAGACCGCCGAGTTCCTCGCCGACTTCTACCCCGCGCTCCGCCGCAGCGTCGACGTGGTCAGCTCCGACTCGTCCGTCGAGCTGCCCGAGATCGTGCCGCCGAGCCTCCTGCTCACGGTCGGCTTCGAGAGGTCGCACACGCTGCGGCTCTCGTGGGGCTGGTCGATCGACGGCCGACGGCTGCCCCTCGACGCCCATGGACCGGTGCCGGTCCTCGACGAGCTCGCCGCGCCTCCTCGAGACACGGTTCTCACCGGGGTCGCGGCGGCCGAGTTCGCCGCCGAGGTGCTGCCGGCGCTCGAAGCCCGAGCCGACGTCCTCGTCGACCTCGTCGGCACGCGACCCGACTACCGCGAGCTCACCGACGAGCCGCATCTGACCGTGACGACGATCGAGACCGACAAGCGCGACTGGTTCGACCTCGGGGTGCTGGTCACCGTCGAGGGGCGCACGCTGCCCCTCGTGCCGCTCCTCACGGCGATCGCCAAGCGGCAGCGCAAGATGCTGCTGGTCGACGGCTCGTACCTCTCGCTCGGCTCGCCCGTCTTCGACGAGCTGAAGCGCCTGCTCGACGAGGCGGCCTCGCTCGACGAGTGGGAGACCGGGCCGCGCATCAACCGGTACCAGGCGGGTCTCTGGGCCGAGATCGACGACCTCGCCGACGAGACGGTGCAGGCCGACCGGTGGCGCTCGGCCGTGGGCGGGCTCCTGGCGCTCGCCCAGCGGGGCGATGGCGATGGCGGTAACGACGGCGACGGGTCGGGGCTCGTCACGACTCCCCCGGCGGTGCCCGCATCGATCAACGCGACCCTGCGCCCGTACCAGCGCGAGGGTTTCGAGTGGCTGGCTTTCCTCTACGAGCACGGGCTCGGCGGGGTGCTGGCCGACGACATGGGTCTCGGCAAGACCCTGCAGACCCTCACCCTGATGGCGCACGTGCGCGAGACGGAGGACCCTGCCGAGCGGCGGCCGTTCCTCGTCGTGGCGCCGACCTCGGTCGTGGCGAATTGGGTGCTCGAAGCGGCCCGGTTCGCCCCGGGTCTCGTCGTGCACGGGGTGACCGAGACGGAGCGGAAGAGCCGGGGCGCGCTCGCGACCGCCCTCGACGGAGGCGCGGGGCCGGTGCCCGACGTCGTCGTCACCTCGTACGCGCTGTTCCGACTCGACGCCGCGGCCTACCAGGGGCACACCTGGGCGGCGCTCGTGCTCGACGAGGCGCAGTTCGTCAAGAACCGGGCGTCGCAGGCGCACCGTGTCGCCGTCGAGCTCGACACCCGGGTCGCGATCGCCATCACGGGCACTCCGCTCGAGAACAGCCTGATGGATCTCTGGTCGCTGTTCCGCATCGTCGCCCCGGGTCTGCTCTCGACGGCGAGCGCGTTCACCGAGAACTACGTGAAGCCCATCGAGGCCGGCGGGCGACCCGAGCACCTCGACCGGCTGCGTCGGCGGATCCGCCCGCTCCTCCTCCGCCGCACGAAAGAGCTGGTGGCGGCCGACCTGCCGGCCAAGCAGGAGCAGGTGCTCCGCGTCGATCTGGCGCCCGCGCATCGCGAGCTCTACGACACCTTCCTGCAGCGCGAGCGCCTGAAGCTGCTCGACCTCATCGACGACCTCGACCGCAACCGCTTCATCGTGTTCCGATCGCTGACGCTGCTGCGCATGCTCTCACTCGACGCGGCGCTGCTCGACGAGGCCTACGCCGACATCCCGTCGGCGAAGCTCGACCAGCTGATCGACGAGCTCGACGACGTCGTGGCGGGCGGGCACCGCGCGCTCGTGTTCAGTCAGTTCACGTCGTTCCTCGGGCGGGTCGCCGCGCGGCTCGACGAGCGGGGCATCGCCCACGAGTACCTCGACGGGTCGACGCGTCGACGGGCCGAGGTGATCCGGCGCTTCAAGACCGGCGACGCCCCCGCATTCCTGATCAGCCTCAAGGCCGGCGGGTTCGGGCTGACCCTGACCGAGGCCGACTACGTCTTCATGCTCGACCCGTGGTGGAATCCCGCGGCCGAGTCGCAGGCCGTCGACCGGACGCACCGCATCGGGCAGACGAAGAACGTCATGGTCTACCGGATGATCGCGAACGGCACCATCGAAGAGAAGGTGCTGGCGCTGCAGAAGAAGAAGGCGCAGCTGTTCGACGCCGTCATGGACGACGACGCGGTCTTCAGCTCGGCGCTCACCGCCGACGACATCCGCGGTCTGCTCGACGTCTGAGCCGGCGCCGGGTCTGCGCGCCCGGCGCCGACCCTGACCCGGCACCGGCGCTGAGCGTCGGCGCCGGGCCCGGGTCGTGGTCCGCGCGGGGGCGTTACGCGTCGAGCGGGATCGTCGTCGAGAACGAGCGGGTCGTCGGCGGCTCGACGAGCACCTCGGGCAGCCGGTTGGCGCCCTCGGGCGTCGCGCGCCACGCGACGTACGCCTCGTGATCGGCGGCCGTCGCCCAGGTCTCGACGACGATGGCGCGCGTCGGGTCGTCGTCGTCCACGACGACCACGAGGTCCTGGCAGCCCGGCCAGGCACGGGTCGCGACGAGCGTCTCCCGGACGATGTCGCGGGCGAGGTCGAGCTTGTCGGCGTCGAAGTGCACCTCGAGATGGACGGTCGTGGTCATGCGGTTCCTCCTGCGGTCGGAGGGTCGACGCTACGCGCGTCTCCCCCGTCTGCCCGCACCGCGCCTCCTCGGACGCGACGCGCCTCCCCGCTCGCGCCTCCGCAATCCACCCACGCGGCGCCTCCTCGGCTGCACCGAGCCTCCCCGACTGCACCGCGCCTCCTCGGCTGCACCGCGCCTCCTCGGCTCCGGGGTCGACAGGCGGTGCGGAGCGGGGGCAGGATGTCGTGGACATCCGTGCTCCACCGACGCACCCGGAGGTCGCCATGACCACGTCGAGCAACACGAAGCCGCCGACCACCGACACCGGTGAGACGCCCACCGAGCTGAAACGGGCCATCGGCCCCAAGCTGCTGCTGCTGTTCATCGTGGGCGACATCCTCGGCACGGGCGTCTACGCGCTCACCGGGCAGGTCGCCGCCGAGGTGGGAGGCGCGGCCTGGCTGCCGTTCCTGATCGCGTTCGCCGTCGCCCTGGTGACCGCGTTCTCGTACCTCGAGCTCGTGACGAAGTACCCGCAGACGGCCGGGGCCGCCCTCTACGTGCACAAGGCGTTCGGCATCCACTTCGTCACGTTCATCGTGTGCTTCGTCGTGATGTGCTCGGGCATCACGAGCGCCTCGACCGCCGCGCGCGCTTTCGCGGCCAACCTCGCGGCGGGCATCGGCGTCGAGCTGTCGAACGGCGTCGTCATGGCGATCGCGATGGGGTTCATGCTGCTGGTGATGGCGATCAACTTCCGGGGCGTGAGCGAGAGCGTCAAGGCGAACGTCGTGCTCACGCTCGTCGAGCTGTCCGGTCTGCTGATGGTGATCATGATCGGCTTCTGGTTCATCGCAGGCGGCAACGCTGATTGGGGGCGGGTCGTGCTGTTCGAGACGCCGGGCGACAAGTCGCTGCTGCTGAGCATCAGCACGGCGACGTCGCTCGCGTTCTTCGCCATGGTCGGCTTCGAGGACAGCGTCAACATGGCCGAGGAGACCAAGGACCCGAGCCGGATCTTCCCGAAGGTCATGCTCACCGGGCTCGGCATCGCCGCCGTCATCTACGTGCTGGTCGCCATCTGCGCCGTCGCGGTCGTGCCGATCGGCGAGCTGGCCGACAACGAGACGCCGCTCGTGACCGTCGTCAACACGGCAGCCCCCGACTTCCCCATCGGTCAGCTGCTGCCCTTCATCTCGATGTTCGCCGTCGCCAACAGCGCCCTGATCAACATGATGATGGCCAGCCGCCTGCTCTACGGCATGAGCCGCCAGGGCGTGCTGCCCGGGTTCCTGTCGAAGGTGCACGCGAAGCGCCAGACCCCCTGGGCCGCGATCGTCTTCACCACGGCGCTCGCGCTCGGGCTGATCGGCTACGTGTCGCTGTCGCCCGAGTCGCCCATCGTGGCGGTGCTCGGCGGCACGACGTCGCTGCTGCTGCTGGCAGTGTTCGCGGTCGTCAACGTCACGGTGCTCGTGCTGCGCCGCGACCGCGTCACGCAGAAGCACTTCCGGGCGGGCACCGTGCTGCCGGTGGTGGGCGTCGTCGCGTGCCTGTGGCTCGTGCTGCCGATGTCGTCGGGGCGCGGGACCGAGCAGTACGAGATCGCCGGAGGGCTGCTCGCGATCGGGATCGTGCTGTGGGCGGTGACCTTCGTGTCGCGCCGCGGCAAGCCGGTGCCGAGCGAGGCGATCGCCGAGGCCGATCGCGCCGAGCCGCCCGCGTAGCCGGCCACGCGCATCCATGTGACCCGAACGGAGCCGCGGCAGCCCGCTACGGCACCCTTCGGGTCACCTCGATGGCCGCAGACGAGGCGGGCGGGTGGGCGGGCGGGCGGGCGCGCGGGCGGGCGCGCGGGCGGGTCGGTTGGACACACGCGTACGCGACCTTCGGCGGGTTCCCGTCATCGGGGGCGGGTCAGCGCTGACCCGCCGCGAAGGACGGGAACCCGCCGAACCCGCCGTGGAACCCCAGTCAGACGAGCCGCTTCTCGCCCGCCCGCAGCACGCGCAGCCACCGGAACCCGTAGCCCTCGAGCTCGATGCGGTGGTGGGCGTCGCCGGCCAGAGCCTCGGGGACGGACCGCTCGGCGAGCAGATCGACGAGGCGAGGCGCGGCGGCACCCGCGGCGTGGCCCGCGGCGGCACCAGCCGCCTCACCCACTGCGCCCGCCTCCCCCGCATCCGGGCCGAGCAGCCCGCTCAGGTCGAGGTCGACCGAGCGGCCGTCCGGTGCGAAGTTGTGCACGGCGACGAGCGTCCCCGTGCTGCTGACGACCGCGTGAGCGAGCACGCAGTCGTGCCCCGAGTCGAGGAGGGTCAGTTCGCCCCAGCCGATCTCGGGCGACGCGCGATAGTGCCGCACGAGGCTCTGCACGAATCGCAGCATCGAGTCGGGCTCGTGCCGCTGGCGCGACACGTTCACGTGCTCGGGCGCCCAGCCCTCGACGGCCAGCGGCGCGACGAGGTCGTCGGCCTCGGCGCGCGAGAAGCCCCCGCCCGCCTCGTCGGTCCACTGCATCGGCGTGCGGACGGCCCCGCGACCGCTGACGGACGGGTTCTCGCCCATGCCGATCTCCTCGCCGTAGAACAGCACAGGGGCACCGGGCGTCGAGAACATCAGGCTGTAGACCATGCGGATGCGCCGCGGGTCGCCGTCGAGCATCGGCGGCAGACGACGCACGATGCCGCGACCGTGGATCCGCTGCGACTCGAGCGGCGCGAACGCCTCGAACACCTCGTCGCGCTCGTCGTCGCTCAGCTGATCGAGGGTCAGCTCGTCGTGGTTGCGCACGAAGTTGCCCCACTGGTTGCCCCGCGCCAGCGTCGGACGGGTCGACAGCGCGGCGGCCAGCGGACGGGCGTCCTGCCGCGCCAGCGAGAGGTACAGCGCCTGGTTGGCGACGAAGTCGAACTGCATCGTCAGCTCGTCGCCGTCGTCCTCGCCGAAGAACGCGACCATCTCGTCGTACGGGAGGTTCACCTCGCCGAGCATCATGCCGCTGCCGCTCCGTCGGGCGACGTACCCGCGGAGCGCCTGCAGGAACCCGTGCTCGGCCCCGTCGTCGGTGTCGATCAGGTGCGGCACCGCGTCGACGCGGAACCCGTCGATCCCGAGCTGCAGCCAGAATCCGATCACCTTGGCGATCTCGTCGCGGACCTCCTGACGGTCGGTCGCGAGGTCGGGCTGGTGCGAGTAGAACGAGTGCCGGAAGTACTGGCCGGCTTCGTCGTCGAACGACCAGACGCCGTCCTCGACGTCGGGGAACATGTTCGCCGGCTGGTCGGCGGGCACCTCGTCGCGCCAGGTGTAGAAGTCGCGGTACCGGCTGTCGCGGTCGCTGCGCGCCGCGCGGAACCACGGGTGCTGATCGCTCGTGTGGTTGACCACGAGGTCGACGATGACGCGCATCCCGCGGTCCTTCGCCGTCCGCACGACCTCGACGAAGTCGCCGAGGTGCCCGTAGCGCGGGTCGACGCCGAAGTAGTCGGAGATGTCGTACCCGTTGTCGCGCTGCGGCGACGGGTAGAACGGCGCCAGCCAGAGGCAGGTGACGCCCAGCTCGGCGAGGTGGTCGAGGCGGTGCGCCAGCCCCTCGAGGTCGCCGACGCCGTCGTCGTTCCAGTCGAGGTACGTCTCGACGTCGAGGTTGTAGAAGACGGCGGTCTTCCACCACAGGTCGCTCGTGTCGGTGACCCTCATCGGGTCGCGGTGTCGCGCGCGGCGCGACGGGGGCAGGCGCAGGAGGCGCGGGTCGGGCGGGTCATGTCGGCTCCGTCTCGGGTGGGTCGCTTCCGCCGACCGTACCGACGCCGCGCCTCCTCGGTCCTGTCGATCCCCTGAGCGCGCGCATCGCGGCCACCGCGCCGCGCGCTGCGCCCCGAGCCCCTCGCGCTGCGCCCCGCGCACCGCGCCCACCGCCCGTCGAAGTGACCCGATGGGCGCCGCCACAGGCCGCTACCACACCATCCGGGTCACCTCGACGGTCACGGGATGAGGCGAGCCGCCCGGTACCGCTCGAACAGGTCGACGAACGCCTGCTCGGTGCGGCGGTAGCGCGAGAAGCCGGCGTCGCGCGCCTTGCCCATGTCGGCGACGACCTCGAGGTCGCGACCGAGGTCGGCGTCGGTGTGCCACCACGAGGCGACGCGCGCCAGCTCGGGTTCGACGAGGTCGTGCTCGGCGACGAGCTCGCGCCAGTCCTGCTCGAGCCCGGCCATCTGCTCCTCCAGCGGTCGCGGCGCGCCCTCGAACCCCTCGACGAGGGCGGGGTCGATGCCGAGGTGCGCGGCGAGGCGGGGCCACATCCAGCGCCAGCGGAAGACGTCGCCGTTCACGATGTTGAACGCCTCGTCGCCGCCCGCGGGGTCGGTCGCGGCCCAGATCATCTGCTCGGCGAGCACGCCCGCGTCGGTCATGTCGACGAGCGAGTTCCACTGCGTCTCGCTGCCCGGGAACGCGAACGGCAGGCCGAGGCGCATCGTCAGCGCCGCCTGCACGGCGATGGTCAGCCCCATGTTCATGGCGTTGCCGACGGCGAACCCGATCACGGTGTGCGAGCGGTGCACCGACCAGGTGAAGCCCTGACGCTCGGCGGCGGCGAACAGCTCGTCCTCCTGCGCGTAGTAGAAGTTCGGGTAGTCGAGGCGCGGCTCGTCCTCGTGGAACGGCGTGTCGGGCATGACGCCCTTGCCGTACGCCTCGAACGGGCCGAGGTAGTGCTTCAGACCGGTCACGAGCGAGACGTGCTGCACGGGGGCGTGCTCGAGGGCGGCGAGCAGATCGCGGACCATGCCGCCGTTCACCTCGATGTTCTCGGCCTCGGTGTCGCGCTTCTGCCAGGCGGCGAAGAACACGTGCGTGGGCTGCACGTCGGCCAGGGCGGTCGCGAGGCTCTCGGCGCTCAGCAGATCGGCGGCGATACCGGTGACCCCCGGAGCCGAGGAGGCGCGGCGCGACAGGGCGAGCACGTCCCATCCGTCGCGGGTCAGCTGCTCGACGAGCGCGGTGCCCGTGATGCCGCTGGCGCCCACCACGAGTGCGGTGCCGGGGCGGGTGCCCGGTGCGGTGGCGTCGTGCCGGGGCTCGACGGACTCGAGGGCGATGCTCTCGGGGGCGCCCGTCTCGGGGTCGCGGATGTCGCTCGTCGCGGGGTCGGTCTGCGGGCGGTCGGTCTGCGGGGTGCGGTCGTCGCTCATCCGGGAGAGAATCCGAGCGCGCCTCCTTCTATTCCCGGGCGTCCCCTCGTCCGTTCGCGCGGCGGACGACCGCGACCGCTCCCGGTGTCCACCGCGTACGGTCGAGCGATGGATCAGAACAGCGGCGACGACTCGACCGACCGGCCCCCCTCGACCCCCGAGCAGGAGGCCGCCGCCCTCGCTCTCGCGATCGTGTCGCAGGCCTCGGCCATCACGCAGGGCGACGAGGAAGCGCTGGACGCGAGCGAGGACAACCTCCGCGAGGTCGTCACCGGCCTCTCGGACGCTCCCCTCACCCCGCGCCAGGAGGACGTCGTCGCGACTCTCGGCGCCGCCGGCGGCAGTCTCGCCGCCGGGCTCTCGGAGGCGCTCGCGCACACGAAGGGCGTCGACACCGGCGTCGTGCTCGGCTCGGCCGCCGAGGCCGTGCTCGCGCAGACGCAGCCCGAGGCGGAGAACGCGCCCGACGCGGAGAGCGCATCCGACGCTGGGACGGCACCCGGCGCCGGAGCGGGCGCCGGCGACGCGACCGCACCGGGCGCCGATGACCGGTCCCCCGGCTCCGACGCGATCGCGGACCGCGACAACGCCGCGTTCGACGACGCCTTCGACGACCTGGTCGCCGGCACGAGTCGAGACGACCAGCACGCCGACGGCCGCCGTCCTGACGACGACCACCGCGCCTCCTAGACTCGACGCAGCCCGCCGAGCAGGCCCCGCCGCGACCGCGCCAGCCGTGTCGAGCGGGGCCCGACCCGAGGGCCATCTCCCGTGACCCCGCACCACCCCGACGTGACCGATCGGAGCTCGACCGTGAGCGATCCCCAGCGACCCGGCCGACGCGATCGTCCTGCCCGCCCGCCCCGCCCGCCGGCGAAGCCGACCCGGGTCAGGGCCCGCAACGTCAACCCGCAGGAGATGCGCGACGTCCGCGCCCGCCTCCGCGGCACGATCTACGAGGGCACGACGCCCGAGCACGGCATCGGCGGCGACCTCTACTCGCCGCGCCAGATCGTCGACTTCTGCCTCGACCTCGGCGACGTGATGCTCGCGTCGGGGGCCGACGTCCGCAGCACCGAGGTCGCGATCGTCGCGGTCAGCACGAAGTGGAACCTCGCCCCGCTCGAGCTCGACATCACCGGCACGGCGATCACCGTCCAGTACGCGCCCGTCGAGGGCCCGCCGCTGATCAAGACCCGCGTCGTCTACGCCGAGGGCTCGAACCTGCACCGACTGTCGCTCGTCTACCAGATCGTCGACGACCTGCTGCACGACGACCGCGACATGACCACGGCCGTGGCCGGTCTCGTCGACGTGCTGCGCTCTCCCCCGCGCTGGCCGTCGTGGATCACCGATCTGGCGATGGGCATGCTCGGCGTCTCGGTCACGCTGCAGGCCGGCGGCACCTGGCAGGCGGCCGTCGGGGCGTTCGTCCTGATGATCGGGGTGATGGCGACCGGACGGGGGCTCGCGGCCCGCGGCATCCCCCAGTTCTTCGTCGTCGGTCTGCAGGCGGGCGCCACGGCGGCCCTCGGCACCGTCGGGATCTCGCTCGATCTCCTATCGGCCGGAGGCGCGGCGGCGATGGTCGCGGCGGTGGTCGTCCTGACGCTCCCGCACCCCACCATCGTCACCTGGGCGCAGGACGCCATCTCGGGGTTCCGGGCGATGGCCCTCGGCCGGGCCCTGGTGATCGGTCTGATCGTGGCGGGTATCGTCTGCGGCATCCCCGCCGGCATTGCCGTGACCGCCGGGTTCGTCGACTTCGAGGTCGACCCGACGAACATCACGCTGCAGGCGCTGCCCCTGTGGCTGTCGCTGTGCTCCAGCTTCGCGGCGGCGTCGGCGAACGCGGTGGCGCAGGGGTCGAGCGCGCGGATGATCCCCATCACGATCGGCGTCGCGCTCGTCGGCAACCTCTCGCTCTTCACCCTGCGACTGCTCGGCGTGCCCCTGATGGGTGCGACGTTCCTCGCGGCGATCCTGCTCGGCGCGCTGTCGACGGTCGCCGCGGCGCGACTCCGCACGGCCGCGACGGTCATCGCGGTGCCGGCGTTCTGCGGGTCTCTGCTGCCGTCGCTGGCGGTCGCGTCGGCGCTGCTCAACTTCATGTCGGGCACGGAGGGGGCCGAGGTCGACTTCGTCTTCTCCATGCTGACGACGCTCGCGATCGGCGCCGGACTCGTGCTCGGCAACCTGCTCGCCACCCCCGGCGCGCGTCGCTGGCTGCGCCGCCGCAAGAAGGTCTACGTGCAGTCGCTGCACAGCGACACGACGCCGATCAACATCGTCGTCGCGCACGACGCCGAGGCGCCCCGGGCCGATTGAGCAGGAGGCGCGGGTGGGCCGCGAAGGAGGCGCGGGTCGTCCGATCGGGGCTCCTCGCCATGTCAGCACGGCACAGGCCCCGAGACCGGCTACCGTTGCACTATGAGTGACACCACCGAACAAGCCCCGAGCGACGCCACGGAGCAAGCCGAAACACCCTCGACGTTCGCCGACCTGGGCTTGAGCGATCAGGTCCTCAAGGCCATCAAAGACATAGGGTACGAGACCCCCTCGGCCATCCAGTCCGCCACGATCCCCACCCTCCTCGCCGGTCGCGACGTCGTCGGCCTGGCGCAGACGGGCACCGGCAAGACGGCAGCCTTCGCGCTGCCGATCCTGTCGCGCCTCGACGTGAGCGCGAAGAAGCCGCAGGCGCTCGTCCTGTCGCCCACCCGCGAGCTCGCCCTCCAGGTCTGCGAGGCGTTCGAGCAGTTCGCCTCCGGCATGCGCGGCGTCCACGTGCTGCCCGTCTACGGAGGTCAGGCCTACGGCGTCCAGCTGAGCGCTCTGCGCCGCGGCGTCCATGTGGTCGTCGGCACGCCCGGTCGCATCATGGACCACCTCGCGAAGGGCACCCTCGACCTCTCCGAGCTCAAGTACCTCGTGCTCGACGAGGCCGACGAGATGCTCAAGATGGGCTTCGCCGAGGACGTCGAGACGATCCTCGCCGACACCCCCGACGACAAGCAGGTCGCGCTCTTCTCGGCCACCATGCCGCCGCAGATCCGTCGCATCTCGAAGCAGTACCTGAACGACGCCGAAGAGATCACCGTCAAGGCGAAGACCACGACGTCGGTCAACACGACGCAGCGCTACCTGATGGTGTCGTACCCGCAGAAGGTCGACGCCCTGACGCGCATCCTCGAGGTCGAGAACTTCGAGGGCATGATCATCTTCGTCCGCACCAAGAGCGAGACCGAGACCCTCGCCGAGAAGCTCCGTGCGCGCGGCTACTCGGCGGCGGCGATCAGCGGCGACGTGGCCCAGGCCCAGCGCGAGCGCACCGTCAACCAGCTGAAGAGCGGCAAGCTCGACATCCTGGTCGCGACCGACGTCGCGGCCCGTGGTCTCGACGTCGATCGCATCAGCCACGTCGTCAACTACGACATCCCGATCGACACCGAGTCGTACGTGCACCGCATCGGCCGCACCGGCCGTGCCGGTCGCAGCGGCGCGGCGATCAGCTTCGTCACCCCGCGTGAGCGCCGCCTGCTCGGCGCCATCGAGAAGGCGACGCGTCAGCCCCTCACGCAGATGCAGCTGCCGTCGGTCGACGACGTCAACAGCACGCGCCTCACGCGCTTCGACGACGCGATCACCGAGGCGCTGTCGCAGGAGGCCCGCATCTCGGCCTTCCGCGACATCATCGCGCACTACGTCGAGCACCACGACGTGCCCGAGGCCGATGTGGCCGCGGCCCTCGCGGTCGTGGCGCAGGGCGAGACGCCGCTGCTGCTCGACCCGAAAGACGAGCGTCCGCAGCGCGACGAGCGTCCGCTGCGCGAGCGCGACGACCGGGCTCCGCGGGCCGGTCAGGGCGACGACCGAGGCGAGCGTCGCGACCGCGGCCCCCGCACGTCGAAGCCGATGACCTCGTACCGCATCGAGGTCGGTCGTCGTCACCGTGTCGAGCCGCGTCAGATCGTCGGTGCGCTCGCCAACGAGGGCGGTCTCAGCCGAGACGACTTCGGCGCGATCGCGATCCGCCCCGACTTCTCGATCGTCGAGCTGGCCTCCGACGTCAGCAGCGACATGCTCGACCGACTCAGCGACACCCGCATCAGCGGCAAGCTGATCGAGATCAAGCAGGATCGCCGTGGCGGCGGCGCCGCCGGTGGCGGTGCTCGTCGTGACGACCGCGGCGACCGCGGCGACCGCTCCTCCGGGTCGTACGGCGGGGATCGCCCGCCGCGCAAGCCCCGCTACTAGCGACACCCTCCGAAGGCGGGCCCGTTCGGGTCCGCCTTCGGTTTTTCCCCCGCCGAGGAGCCCCGCATGAACCCCGCCACCGGCACCGACGCCCTCTTCGGCGTCGTGCAGACCGCGCTGACCATCGGCTGCCTCATCCCGCTGCTGCTGGGCCTCGTGGCGTTGGTTCTGTTCTTGCGGACGCGAGCCACGAACTCGGCGGCGTCGGACGGCGGCGGCGGCGCCGGCGGCGACAGTGCGGCTGCACGGCAGCGGGCGCACGATCTGGCCCGTGTGGCGCTGCTCGGCTCGGCGTTCGGAACGGCGTTGCTGCTCGTCGGGCAGCTCGTGGTCGGTCTCGGAACGTCGATCGGGTTGGTGAACGCGTTCGCCGGGCCACTGGTGCCCCTCAACATCGGGGCGCTGACGCTGACGGTGGTGTCCGCCGTGGCGTTCGCCGCGTCCCCCGCGCCCCCTGCGCCCCCTGCGCCCGGACGCTAGCGCCCACCCTCGCGGGCCCACCTCCGGCGCACATCCAACGGTGGGCAGAAAACGCCCCTCGCTCACCACCGAAGGGCAACAACCGCCCACCCTCGGGCGCGCCGCCTCCGACGGTGGGCAGAAAACGCCCCTCGCCCACCGCCCAAGGGCACCAACCGCCCACCTCAGCGCGCCCGGCTCCGACGGTGGGCAGAAAACGCCCCGCACCCACCACCCAAGGGCAATATGCGCCCACCCTCGCGCGCCCGGCTCGGACGGTGGGCAGAAAACGCCCTTCGCTCACCGCCGAAGGGCACCAACCGCCCACCCTCGCGCGCTCAACCCCCGACGGTGGGCAGAAAACGCCGCTAGCTCACCTCCGAAGGGCAATAAGCGCCCACCCTCGCGCGCCCGGCTCCGACGGTGGGCAGGAAACGCCCCTCCCTCACCGCCGAAGGGCACTTACCGCCCACCCTCCCGGGCCGGGCTCGACTCCGGGCGTCCGGCGCCGCGGTCAGCCGACGAGTGCGCGCAGCTCTTCGGCCGTGATCGTCAGCATCGACCCGGCGGGGTTCACGACGATGCCCGCATGACCCTGGTCGAGTGCGACGCGTGCCACGGCGTCGAAGCGGGTCGCGTTCGCATCAGCGCTCGGGGCCCAGGCGCCCACCTCGGCCGGTGACGTCAGCAGCACCGAGAACGTCTGACCTTCGTGCGACGTGACCGTCGCGACACCCATCGACGTGATCTCGCCGCTCTCGTCGCGATGCGCGACGGACGCGATGTAGAGCGCCGGGGCCGCCCGGACGAGTTCGAGCATGGCCGGCCAGGCGATCCGCTTCTCGGCCATGGCCTGCTTGACGGCCCTGTTCTCGGCCGGGTTCTCGGTGAGCCCGCGCACGAGCTCGTCGGTGTAGCCGATCCACTGCGTCTCGGGCGATCCGGGGTCGAGCACGAGTCCGTCGTACTTCGACACGGCCATCGCGACGACGTCGGGTGCCGCGTCGACGAGCGACACGGGGTCGCTGGTCTTGCGGTAGAAGCCGAGTCTGTCGCCGCTGGTGAAGGCGAGGAGCACCTTCTTGCCGGCGTTGTCGACCTGGTGGGCGATCGAGATCGTGTCGCCCTTCTGCGGTCCGACCTTCGGATCGGCCATCGTCGACGATCCGATGTCGAGCAGCAGGTCGCCCGCCGCGAGCTCCTTGACGACGGAGTACATCGTCTGGACGTTCTTGGCCTTGCTCCAGCCGGTGAGCGCCTCCTGCAGCGCGGTGTGCACGACGGGCGCGGCGGCACGCAGCGGGGGCACCGAGGTGCCGGCCGAGGCACCGGTCGGGACGGCCGACGGGTCCGCCCCGGTCGAGTTGGTCGGCGCAGCGCGCGTGATCCTTACGACGGGCGGCGCCTGCGCCGGGGCCACCTGCGGGGCTGAGTCGTCTGCGGTGTCGACCTTCACCCCGTCGGCGGGGTCGGACGTGGTCCGATCGGTCGTGGTGTCGTCGGCGGGTGTGTTTTTCTTGCGCGAGAAGAGCCCCATACGTCGAGCCTAGGGCGAAGCCGAGGAGGCGCGGCGCATCACCCGGGCGCCAGGACGCACCGCACAGCTCAGGAGGGACGACGCCGGTGGCCTCGGATCGCACCTGCTCAACACGGCGACGATCCGATGCCGGAAGGGACTGTCTCGAGCCCGGGCCCGGGCTCGGACGCGGACGGAGGCGCAGACGTGGTCGCTGGCGCAGGCGCGGTCGCAGACACAGACACAGGCCCAGGCGCGACGAGGTCGATGAACCGCGACAGCAGCCCCAACCCGGCGATCGACGTCGGCATCGACGCGGCCAGGGCCGGCGAGTGCACGAGGTACGCCGCCCACTGCGCGCGCGAGATGCCGACGTTGAGCCGGTTCGGCATGAGCAGGAAGTCGAGTCCGCGCGGGATCTCGGCCGCCGACGACGCCGCCAGCGAGAGGATCGCCACGACGGCTTCACGCCCTTGGAAGAGGTCGACCGTGCCGACGGTGGTCTCGGCGAGCCCGGCCCGGTCGAGAGCGTCGCGTATCAGCGCCCCCTGCGCGTTGTACGGGGCGACGACGATGACGTCCGCAGCCTTCAGCAGTCGTGTCGAGTCGCCGTCCGTCCAGGTGCGCCCCACCATGTCGGTGGCGATCGCGACGACGCGCTCGGCCTCCTCGGCGGACGAGGTCGTGTTGCCCTGATGGGCGACCGGTTCGACGTGGAGACCGGGCACGATGCCCTCGAGCCGCCGCTCGGGCGCTCTCGACTCGAGGGCCCCGTCGTACGACAGCCGTGAGACCGGGGCCGTGAGCGCCGGGTGCATCCGGTAGGTGCGCGACAGGAAGTATCCGAGCTCGGCCGGGAGCACGTCGTGTCCGTCGGCGAGCCAGCCGAGCGCCGACTGGTCGACGGGTTCGGGGTGCGAGCCCTGGCTGACCTGCGGCAGCTGCTGCGGGTCGCCGAGCAGCAGCAGACGCTGGGCCGCCAGCGACGACGCGATCGTGGGGGCCAGCGAGAACTGCCCGGCCTCGTCGACGACGAGGAGGTCGAGCGAGCCGCGCGCGATGTGATCGGCGTTGGCGAAGGTCCAGGCGGTGCCGCCGACGACGCCCCCGGTCTCACCCGGCCCGGACAGGAACGCGGCGAGACCCGCGCCGTTCGCGACGGGCGTCCACGCCGAGGCCTCGAGGGCCTCCGGGCTGGTGCCCTTCTTCGGCACCTTGACGACCCTCTCGGGGTCGACGCCCTTGCCGACGACGGCCGCCAGGAAGTTCTCGACCACGGCGTGCGACTGCCCCACGACGCCGACCCGCCAGCCGTGCTCGCGGACGAGGCGGGCGACGACGGTCGAGCCCACGTAGGTCTTTCCGGTGCCCGGAGGGCCCTGCACGGCCAGATACGACCGGTCGAGGTCGAGCAGGGTCCCCATCACGGCCCCGACCGTGTCGTCGCCCACGACGGGTCGGACGCCGCCGCGGGGCGGCACACGGCGCAGCAGATCGAGCGCGGCGTCGGGCACGAACCCCGGCAGGTCGTCGAGCACCCGGCGCCCCCACTCCGAGATGGCCTCGGGTTGCGGGGCTGCCCGAGGAGGTGCGGCGGGGGTCAGCGCCACCGGGAACGACCCGTGGGGCTCGGCCCCCGTGGGGACGGTCTCGGTGACGAGCAGCACGACGTCGTCGGCGCCCGGGTCGGCGTCGACGACCGTCGCCCGGGCGGCCCAGCCTCGGGAGCCCGGGCCCGCGCGATTCACCGAGGGAGGCAGAGGCGCGTCGTAGACGGCCATGGGCGTGGAGCCCAGAGGCGACCGACTGCCCGGGGCGAGCGACCCGACGAGGCGGAGGTCTCTCGAGAGGGTCCGCTTGCGCGGCGGCTTCCCCCAGTCGCGGACGACCTCGGCGTGCTCGACGACGAACACGTCGCGGGTGTCTGCCCACTCGTCGAGCGGTTCGCGCAGACGATCGAAGTGCTCTTGCAAGAAGGTCTTGGCCTCGCGGCGGTGGTAGTCGATGGCCGCGGCCGCCAGGGCGAGGGCGGTCTGATCGGGCGTGCGGTCGAGGGGATCGACGTCGGCCAGCTGCGCCGTGAGCTCGACGAAGACGGGGTCGGGCTCGGCCCGGACGCGCTCGTCGTCGACGAGGGCCACGGTGTCGTCGCTGACGGTGTCGGCGGGGAGCATCGTCAGCAGCCAGTCGCGCAGACGGAGGGTCGATCGGCAGTCGTACTCGTTGTAGTCGGCGACCTGGTCGAGGCGCGTCTGACCGGTGGGGTCTCCGGCACGGAGGGCGGCCGCCGCCTCGACGTACGCGCCGATGCTGTCGACGGCCGAGACCACCCCGTCGCCGTCGCGGTGCTCGGCGCCCATGTAGAGCGGCTCGAGCTTCTTGATCGAGTAGCTGCGCGACCCCACGAGCAGCGCCTTGCGGACTATCGGGTACAGGTCGACCAGCACCCCCGCCCGCAGCAAGTCGTCGACGTCGTCTTCTCCGACGCCGTGCCGGGCGGCGAGCGACAGCAGGTGACTGCGCTCGTACGACGCGTAGTGGTAGATGTGCATGCCCGGGTGGGCCGCCCGCCGTTCGCGGACGAACGCGAGGAAGTCGATCAGAGCACGGCGCTCTTGTCGGAGGTCGTGCGCCCAGAACGCCGTGAAGCGCGACCGGTCGTCGACCAGCCCGAACAGGTAGTCGAGCCCCCACACCGACGAGTCGCCCTCGGTGTAGAGCGGGTCGCCCTCGAAGTCGAAGAAGATGTCGCCGGGGTCGGGGGCGGGGATGGCCGCCAGCGCACCCGGGTCGATCAGGCGGACCTCGGGGAGGGGCGCCCCGGCGCTGTCGATCTGGAGCCGGGCCTGACCGCGGAGGCGAGCGAGGGCGGCACCGCCCACGCCGGCCACGGGCCCGGTGCTCGCAGCCAGGTCGTCGATGCTCGCGATGCCCGCCGCGAGCAGCGCCGACCGCTGACCGAGACTGAGCCCGGCGACGAGCACGAGGTCGCGGTGCTCGTCGACCTGCACCGAACACTGTCCGCAGCGGCCGCAGGCGACGACCCCGGGGGCGCCCCAGGCCAGCGGGGCCTCGGCGTGCAGGCGACGGTCGACGACCAACCTCAGCCGGTCGCGCTGCGCGCGGTACACCGGTGCGATGTCGGCGAGAGCGTGACTGGAGGTCGTGCTGTCGCCGAGCACGAGGTGCACCTGCGGCCCGACGCGGAGACCGAGCGCGGCGATCTGCTCGGCGTAGGCGGCCAGCTGCAGGAGGGCGGGGATCTTGGCGTGCCGGGCGAGCTTGGTGTCGTAGACCTCGTAGGCGCCGTCGTCGGTGCGGAGCAGGAAGTCGGAGAAGCCGATGAACGAGCCGTCGAAGAACGTCGCCTGATAGAGCACCGGCACGCCGTCGCGCATGGCCTGCTCGGCGGCCGCCGCTGCGGCCGGGTACCCCGCACGCTCGGGGCGCTCGAACTCGACGACCCGGTGCGTCTCGCGCAGCCGTTCGAGGAACCGGATCTCGTGGTCGTCGCCCAGTCGGGCCGTGCGGTCGAGCATGGCGTCGGCCACCTCTGGCACCGCCGGGATGCGCCCGAGCCTGGCGTCGAGGCGTCGGAGGAACGCCCACTCGCACGCGGCCCACGTGCTGAGGTCGGACGGGCTCGTGACCACGGTGTCGTCGTCGAGGTAGATGGCGTCGCCTTTCGATTCACGGTCCGCACGGTCGTCGGCCCGTGCTGCACACGCTAACGCCGACCCCCGACATCGATCGTCGACCCGCGCCTCCCCGGCCCCGCGCCTCCTCGGCTCCCTGGCCCGCACCTCCTCGGCCCGCGCGCACGCCTCCGAAGGCGGACCGGCGCGTGCTACCCCTCGCTCGAGAGCACCCAGCCGAGCCAGCCGGCGAGCGTCGCCGCGGCCGACACGCTCGACGACCGCTCGACATCGGGGTTGTAGTTGGTGTTCGTGTTGACGTCGTACGGCACGACGCGGCCGTCGGCGGTCTCGATGAACTCGATCCCCGCGACCTCGATGCCCTGCTGGTCCAGGAAGGCCTCGAGCCGCTGCACGAGAGGGTGCGACGCGGTCACCGACGATCGGACGGCGAAGGGTGCGAACGTGGCGGGGTCGGCGCCGTCGGGCACGACGCACGCGTCGGCGGGGCACAGCTCGAAGCTGCCCGCCGAGGTGTCGACCCGCACGGCGTAGACGAAGCGCCCGCCGACGAACTCCACACGGGTGTTGAAGGGCTCCTCGGCCTGCAGGAACTCCTGCAGCAGCGTGATCCCGTCGACCGGCACCTCGAAGTCGGGGCCGTCGACGTAGGCGTCGAACGACTCGAGGTCGTCGAAGCGCCGAACGCCGAGACCCTTGCCACCCTGGTTGTGCTTGGTGATGAACGGCAGCTTCTGCTCGCGCGCCCGGGCCTTGAGGTCGGCGGTGCCGAACACGGCGGTCGTGGCCGGCACGTCGAAACCGGCCTGCGCGAGCGCCAGGTACTGCGCGACCTTGCTCACCTCGAGCTCGACGACGCCGCTGCCGTTGATCGTGCGGCGTCCGTGGCGCTCGGCCCAGCGGAGCGTCGCCCGGGCCACCTCCTTGGCCGTCGCCCGGCCTCGCGTGTGGGCGGACCCGCTGAGGCGCGACCAGAACACCCCGGCAGGAGGCTCGGCGGACAGATCGAACGAGCTCCCGTCGAGCAGGTGCTCGCGATGCGGCACACCCGCCGCGTCGAGGGCGGCGACGAGCGGAGGGAGCCACTCGGCGTTGTCGTGCAGGATGTGGACGACGGGCGTCCGGTCGGCGACGTCTACGGAAGCGCTCATCCCCCGAGACTGCACCACGCGCCTCCGGCGATCCTGCAGATGTCGGCGCGTGACGACGGGCACACGCACCCACCCGGCGAGCCGCCCGACGCGAGCTGCTCGCCAGGAGCTGCTCGCCAGGAGCGGCTCGACACGGACGACCCGACGCGGGGCTACTCCGCCCAGGCCGCGCGCACCACCTCGCAGAGGCGCTGATCGTCGGTCTCGAGCGCGGAGCAGTCGGCCACGGCCTCGTCACCGACCGTCTCGACGGCGAGGTCGACCGGCTCCCGGACGTCGCGACGGAACGCCACGACGGTGCCGCGCGGCGCCGCCTGCACCGCGGCGACCACGTCGTCGAGCGACCCTTCGGTCACGGCGTCGCCCAGCACGACGTCCACCCTCGCCTCCGTGCTCGCGACGGACACGCCCTCGATCCGGGGTGAGGCCGTCACCGCGTCCGCGACGGAGACGAGCACGTCGAGGGTCGCGGGGTCGCTCGAGAACGCGAGGCCGCGGGGGTCCGACCGGTCAGGCGAGACGCGGACGACATCCAGACGCGACACGTCCGCCGACCCGCCGATGGCCCGCAGGGCGGGCACGACCTGATCGGGCCGCACCGTCCGCACCTCGACGGACCGGGCGCTGATGGCCGAGTAGGTCACCGCGTCGGAGTCGACGGCGTCCACGACCGACTCGGCGTCGGACAGGTCGCCGTCCACCTCGCGCGACTCGTCCGGCGACGAGACGGTGCCGATGGTCGTGCCCGAGACGCCGGACGTCGCCGCGAGGGCGCTCGCGATCCGCTCGGCACGGCCGGACGCCTCGGCCACCTCGTCCGGTGGCTGCTGCCCTGTGACGGTCGGCTGCTTCAGGTCGACCCTGATGCCCTCCGGCAGCACGAGGACCCGCCCCGCACCGAGGTCGTCGTCCCCCACCGCGGCGAGCAGATCCGCCTGATCGGCGGCGTCGAGGACGACGTCGGACGTCGCGGGGTCGTCGAGCGCCGAGGGGAACCCGCTGACGTTCTCGGTGATGAACCGGCGCGAGTCCTGGCTCCAGGCGGACACGTCGACCTCGGCCAGCTGCGGTTCCGCATCCCGGAGAGCGCGCGCCCGCTGCCACGCCGTGAGGACGTCCGACGACGCCGAGGGGACCACCGTGATCCCGAACCCCCGCCGCGGCGATTCCGAGTCGCTCGTCGTCGCACCGAACTCGTGCGTGCCGAGCGACGCCTCCGCGAAGACCGGATCGTCGGCGACCCGGTGGGCGAGGTCGAGCTGGGCCGCCGTGTCGGCCTCGTCGGCGAGCACTTCGAAGGTGACGGCGCCCCGGCGCACGTCGACGTACTGCCACTCGTCGCCGACCTCGCGGGCCACGAACGGCCTGATCCGCTCGGCCACGGCGGCGAGGTCGTCGTCGCCGAGATCGCTCTCGACCACGACCGTGGCCTCGGCCGTCGCGCTGCCCAGGGGGTAGTCGATGCCGCCGGTCTCGATCTCGACGATGCCGTCGACGCCCTCCATCAGCGACTCGAAGCGCTGGCCCAGTTCGGCGGAGTCGGCGCACCCGGCCCCGGCGAGGACGACCACCGCGACGAGGGATCCCGTGACGCATCGTCTCAGTCCGCTCCGCATCCGCTCAGTCTGACCCCCGAGCACCGTCGGCGCTTCCGTCGCGGGGCGGAACGCGCCAGTTGGTATCCTCGTCCGACGACTGCCGGAGGTCCGCTTGGTGAACGAATCGTCAGGGCCCGACGACGCCCTGAGCCGTGACGACGTGCGCGTCGCGCACGAGGACGACCCCACGTGGGCCCTGCTCCGCAGCTACAACAGCCGCTGGATGCTCCCGCTCTTCTCCCGTCACCTCGAGCACGCCGAAGGTCCGGTCTCCGCCGACTGGTTCCACCAGCAGGTCGCGCAGGCCCTCGAGCTGAACGCGCTCGATCAGACCGCACCTGACCAGACCGCGCCCGTCCGGGCCGGAGCCGAGGAGGCGCGGGTCGGCGACTCCGGAGCGACGGCCGCCCCCGAGACCCGCACCACCCCGGCCGACTACTGCCGGAGCTGGGTCGACAGCCGGTGGCTGATCCGCACCCGCGCCTCCTCGGCGGACGACGGCGGGGCACGCCACGGCGGGGCAGGCCACGGCGGCCCGAGCGGCACGACGACCGGCACCTCCCCCGCGGCCGACGGCTGGGGCGCGCTCGGCGCCGCGCACCCGAGCGGCGCGGCGGGGTCGGCCCCGACCCGCGCCTCGAGCCCGCCCCCGCGCGGCGAGGCCCGGGCGCAGTACCGGCTCTCGCCCTCCGCGCTCAAGGCACTGCGGATCGTGCGCGAGCTGGTCGAGCAGGACAACGCGGTGAGCGAGGCGAGACTCGGCAGCATCGCCCACGCCGTCGGTCAGCTCGCCGGTCTCGCCGACCCGAGCCGCGAGGCCCAGACCGCTCGGATCGACGAGCAGATCGCCGAGCTGCAGCGTCGCCGTGATCGCATCGAGCAGCACGGCACCGAGCCGGTCAGCCCCGACGTCCTCAAGCGGCAGGTGCGCGAGGTGGTGCGGCTGACGGCGTCGCTGCCCGAGGACTTCCGGCAGCTGAGCAGCATGGTCGAGCAGCGGCACCGCGAGGTCGCGCGCCGGGCGACGGTCGGGCACGTCGGCAAGGGCGCGCTCGTCGAGCAGTACCTGCGTGAGAACGATCTGCTCGAGCAGACCCCCGAGGGTCGGGCCTACCGCGGTTTCGCGCAGATGCTGTCGTCGCGTGAGATCGACGTGATGCGCGCCGACATCGAGCTCATCCTCGATCACCCCGCCGCGGCCGAGCACCTGACCGATCGGCAGCGGACGCAGCTCGAGTCGCTGATCTCGTCGCTGCTCGCGGAAGAGCAGTCGGTGCAAGAGACGTACGGGCGCTGGACGTCGTCGCTCCGCCGGTTCCTCAGCCGATCGTCGACCGAGCGTCACCAGCGCCTCCTCACCCTCGCCGAACGGGCGCTGCACGCCGGCGGCGTCTGGGCCGAGCGACGACCGGGCCCGGCCGTGCTGCCCGTCGACGTGCTCGGGCTCGGCGCGCTCGACGTCGTCGACATCAGTCAGGCGCAGCTGCACAGCGACCGGGGGCGCCCGACCGTCGACGTGCAGGTGACCGAGGGCGACGCCACGCTGCCCGCCGCCGACCGCGCCGCGCTCCGCATCAGCTCGGGCACGAGCACCGCCGCCGTCGCGGCCACCCTCGACCGCCTGCTCGACGAGCACGAGACCGTCACGAGCGCCGAGCTGTACGAGGCCACCGACCCCGAGTTCCGCCGGCTCGGCCTCGTGCTGAGCATGCTCGACCTCGCCATCGACCGCGGCGTGGTCGACGAGACCACCGAGACCGTCACCCTGACCGCCGGCGAACCGGCCGCACCAGGAGGCAGCAGCCCAGGAGGCGCGGGTCGAGGAGGCGCGGGTCGTCGCGTCGTCCTCCCCCGGCTCGTCTTCCGCCGACAGCCCGCACCGGGCGACGACGCCCCCGCCCCCGGCGACGACGCCCCCGCCCCCGGCGACGACGCCTCCGCCCCGACCCCGCAGCCCGAGAGAGACACCGTATGACCCCCGATCCGATCGACGACGTCAGCACCGAGGCAGTCGGCACCGTCCTCGACAGCACCGATCCGGACGGTGCCGATCCGGACGGCACGACGGAGGTGGACGGCGCTGCTACCGACCCGTCGAGCGGGCTCCGCGACGAGCTGCCGCTGGCCGGTCGCAAGGCGCTGGTCACGCTGCTGACCCACCGCTTCATGTCGCGGGCCCGGCAGGGCGAGGCGTGGGCCGCGCTGCTCGCGTACGAGCCCGAGATCCGGGCCCGGCTCGACGAGATGTTCCTCGTGCTGGTCGTCGACCACGAGTACGAGGTCGCGTTCAAGCGACAGAGCGGACAGGACGACGTGCCCATCCTGCTGCGGCGCGAGAAGCCGCTGTCGCGCGACGCGTCGCTGCTGATGGTCTTCCTGCGGCGCGAGCACGCGTTCAGCGACGCGCACGACGAATCGGTCGTGGTGTCGCGCGATCAGGTCGCGGAGTTCCTCGGCCGGTACCACGACGACACCGCGCACGACGAGATCCGCTCGATGCGCCGCGTCGACGCGGCCCTCGCCGCCATGGTGTCGCGCGACCTCCTCGAACCGGAGCCCGACGACCCCGCCCTCTTCGTCGTCGCCCCCGCGATCGTGCCGCTGATCACGGCCGAGCAGCTGGCTCACCTCGAGCGCGTGTTCCTCGAGGCGGCGGGGGCCGAGGCGCCCGCCGACGCGAGCACGCTCGACGCCGTGGAGGAGCCGGGAGCCGACGCCGACGGACCGGCCGACGACGACTCGGAGCCCGACGGCGACGACGACTCCGACCTCGACGCGGACGCCGAGGCCGACCCCGATCAGGCCGCCGAGCCCCGACCCGACCCGACCGCCGTCGCCCTCGATCTCCCCCTCGACCCGGAAGCAGACCAGGCATGATCCCCGCCGACGCGACCACCGCCTCCTCGGCTCCCGACGCCGACGCCGCCGACGCCGCCGACGCTCCCGGCACCGCCGGCATCGCCGCCGCGACGGGCACGGCGGACCACGCCGACGCACCCGACCTCGGCATGTTCCACTCCGGTCAGTACCGCATCGAGAAGGTTCAGCTGCTGAACTGGGGCAGCTACTCGGGGCTGCACCGCATGCCGGTGGGGCGTGGCGGCATCGCGATCCTCGGGCCGACCGGGCGCGGCAAGTCGACGGTGCTCGACGCGATGGCCGCGGTGATCATGCCGAACCCGCAGGAGTTCAACCGGGCCGCGCGCGACGACAGCCGCCAGCGCTCCGAGCGCACCGTCTACAGCTACGCGCGCGGCAAGACCGACGAGGTCCGCGACGCGGCGTCCGATCGCACGACGACGCGGTTCCTCCGTCCGCTGGGCCAGGCGTTCGCGAGCGGCGCCGCCATCACGTACGCGACCGAGCTCGGGCAGACCCTCACCGCGGTGCGTCTCGCCTGGATCGGCACCGACACCTCCAGCCAGGACGACGTGACGCAGGCCAGCGTCTACCTGCTCGTCCGCGGGCCCTTCGATCTCAGCCGGCTGACCGAGGTCAAGCGCGATGCGAGCAGCTCGAGTCCGCTGACGAAGGGCTCCCTCGCGCGCCTCCTCGACCCCGTCCGCGATCTCGTCACGTACTCGCAGCCCGAGTTCCGCGTGCAGCTGTGCGGCGAGCTCGGGATCGGCGGCAGCGACGAGTCGCAGCTGAAGGCGCTGACGCTGCTGCGCCGTGCGCAGGCGTCGAAGGGCGTCTTCTCGATCGACGAGCTGTTCAAGTCGTTCGTGCTCACGCAGCCCAAGGCGCTCTCGCGCTGGGAGACCACGCTCGGCACGTACCGCGAGGCCTCGGCGCTCTACGACGTCTTCGAGACGACGCGCAAGAAGCTCGGCGTGCTCGAGCCGGTGCCCGCGCTGGCCGACCGCTACGAGATCGCCGGCCACGACGCGACCGAGAAGCGCCGCCTCGTCGACGAGAGCCACGGCCCGAGCCGACTGCGCGTCTGGCTGGCCGAGAAGGTCGGCAGCTGGGTCAGCGGTGAGGTCGACCGGGTCACGACCGAGAAGCGCGCCCTGTCCGAGGCGAGGAGGCGCGCGGCCGACGACGACACCGCCGCGTTCCGTGCCCGTGAGCAGGCTCTGGCCCGCATCGGCGATCTCGGCGGCGACCCCTCCCAGTCGCTCCGTCAGCTCGTGGCGACCGCCGAGCGCGACCTCGCCGTCGTCCAGCGCGAGCGGCGCCGCTTCGCGACGGCCCTCGACGGCACGGGCGAGTCCGTGCCGACGTCCGAGAAGCAGCTCGTCGCGCTGCGGCAGCGCGCCGAGCGACTCGCCGACGAGGACGCGGCCGCCCGCGCCGCCGCCGACGATGTGCGCGGCGAGCTCGCCGCCCGCATCGGCGAGACCAAGCGCGCACTGTCGGCCCGCGAGGCGCAGCGCCGCTCGTTCGAGCTGCGCGGCAGCAACGTGCCCGACGACGCGGCCGAACGACGACTGCGCATCGCCGAGGGCACCGGGATCCCCGTCGCGGGTCTGCCCTACGCCGGCGAGCTGTTCGAGGTCGCCGCCGCGCACACCGACTGGACGGTCGCGATCGAGCGGGTCGTCGGCGACCTGGCCACGCACCTCCTGGTCGACCGCGCGCAGTTCGACGCCGTGCGCCGCTTCGTCAACGACCACGACATGCGCGGCCGCATCACGCTGGTGCCCGCGGCGACCGGCGTCGAGCCCGAGCACGACGCCGTGCCGCGCACCGTGCCCGCGATGCTGCAGTTCGACGAGGGCAGCCCGTTCTTCGGCTGGCTGTTCGACGAGATCGTCGCCGAGCGCAGCGTGCTCTGCGTCGAGGGGCCCGACGACCTCGACGGCTCGCTGCCCGCCGGGGCGCGGGGCGCCGTGACGCGTGCCGGTCTCCGCACGGGCTCGCGAGGCCGCGTCGTGAAGGACGACCGCCGCTCGCGCTCGTGGATCGGCCTCGACAACGGCTCCCGCGTCGCCGAGCTCGCCGACGAGATCGCGTCGCTCGAACGCGACCTCACCGTCGCGCGCGCCGCGTGGGACACCGCCGAGGCCGAGTCGTCGGCGCGACGCCGGGTGCTCGACGCCGTCGCGCGGTCGACCGAGTTCTCGTGGGCGGACATCGACACCGCGCCGGCGCAGGCGCGACTCGACGATCTGCAGGGTCAGCTCGACCGGCTCGCCGACGAGCGGCCCGAGCTCGCCACGCTGCAGGCCGACGCGCGCCGTCACGACGACGAGCGCTCGGCGGCGACGCGTCGTCTGGCCGAGCTCGACCACGAGCTCGCGCGACTCGAGGCGGAGCACTCGACCCTGGTCGACATCGAGGACGCCTTCAGCGACGCCCTGACCGGGGCCGATCCGCTCACCGACCACGAGCGCGCCCTGCTCGCACCGCTGCCGTTCGCCGCGCCGCGCGAGGTGGCCGACGTCGAGCGGTCGCACCGCGAGGCGCTGTCGCTGCTGCGCGGGCAGATCGACGGCCACGACCGCGAACGCACGCAGGCCGAGAACACCCTCGTGCTGATCTTCGAGCGGTACCTCGAGCTCGACCGCACGGCCGGGATCGACGCGTCGATCGACAGCCTCGACGCGGTCAAGGCGATCCACCGCACGCTCGTCGACGACGCCCTGCCGAACGCGAAGGAGGACTGGCTGGTCAAGGCCGGCGCCGACATGGGCGACAGCCTGCGCGCGCTGCTCGTGCAGATCGAGGAGGACGGCCACGTCATCCGTCGCGGCGTGCGGCCCATCTCGCAGGCGCTTCGGGCGATCGAGTTCCGTCAGGGGTCGACGCTCGACATCGAGCCGAAGCCCGTGTCGAACAGCGACCTCGTCGAGTTCAAGCGGACGCTGCGCACGCACATCGGCGATCGGGCGGGTGCTCCCCGCGACGCGGCCGAGATCGAGCGGCGGTTCGTCACCCTCCGACGCGACCTCGCGCACCTCGAGGAGCGCTCGAAGATCGGCGACGCCTGGCGCCGCCGCGTGCTCGACGCGCGCGAGCACTACCAGTTCCGCGCCATCGAGACCCGGGTCGACGGCACGCAGATCGTGCACGAGGGCGTGGCCGGCAAGTCGGGCGGCGAGGGGCAGGAGCTGATCGCGTTCGTGCTCGGCGCGGCCCTCCGCTTCCGGCTCGGCGACGGCACCGACCGGGTGCCGACCTACGCGCCGATCGTGCTCGACGAGGGGTTCGTCAAGGCCGACGACGAGTACACCGGGCGGTCGCTCGCGGCGCTGACGTCGCTCGGGTTCCAGCTCGTCGTGGGTGCGCCCCGCGACAAGGTGAACGCGTTCGAGCAGCACGTCGAGAGCGTGGCGTACATCTCGAGCGACCCCGCGCATCCCGAGCTGTCGCGCATCTACCCGCTGACGATCCGCCAGGCGATGGAGGTCGAACGCCACGGCCTCGACCCCGCCGCGCTCGCCTGACCTCGTCGGCGCCGTCCGGCGCCGCCGCGCGCTGCCTGCACCCCTCCCGTGCAGCGGCTGGGAACTCGCCCGGGGGCCGTCCCGGCGCCCGGCTTCGGCCTACCGTCCACGTCAGCCGGGACTCTCCGGCGAGAGACCGAAGGGGACAACATGTCCGTTGGAGACAAGGCAAAAGATTTCGTCCAGAAGGCAGCCGGTCACGTCGAGGAGGCCGTCGGCAAGAAGACCGACGACCCCGAGCTCACCGCGCAGGGCCAGAAGGACAAGTCGATGAGCGAAGACCGTCTGCAGACCGAGAAGGCCAAGGACGGCGACCTCAAGTAGGCAGCCCCACCGCATCACGCACCGCGAGGTGGACGAGACGCCGCGATCACGCCGGCTCTCGTCCGCCTCGCGGTTCGTCGTTCAGGCGCAGCGGGCGCCGGTCTCGTGCTCGACGAACACCCACATCCACTCCAGCGCGAGCTCCGAGGTCAGCCCCGGCGCCTTCTGAGCGAGCTGCGTCGCCACACCGTCGCTGTAGGCCGCGAGCTTGAGCGCCAGCTCCGACGCGTCGCCGACCGCGAGCGACGGGAACACCCCGCCGGCCCCACGACGCAGCGTGCGCGTCAGGCAGGCCTCCCACACGCGGATCCGCTCGACGTACTCCTCGGCCACCGCGGGCTTGCGGGCGACCGCCGTCCAGTAGTCCGACCACAGACGCCAGTGCTCGTCGCTCGCGTCGGTCGCGGCGAACAGGGGCTCGATCAGCATCCGCACCCCGGCGACGGGGTCGGGCTCGGCGTCGACCGCCTCGATGATCGACGAGTAGAACCGCGCCGTCTCGAGCACGACGACCTCGTTGAGGATCTGCGCGACGCTCTCGAAGTGATAGGTGACGGTGCCGACAGACACCCCCGCCTCCCCCGCGATGTCGCGCAGCCGGGTCGCACCGAGCCCCTCGCGGAGGATCACCCCGCGCGCCGCTTCGACGATCTGCGCCCGTCGCTCGGCGGGCTTGCGACGCGCCCCGCCGCCGACGGCGCCCGCTGGCGCGACACCCTCCGCCGACATCATGCCGACGTCCGCGGCACGACGTCCTCGAACCGCCGGTCGGCGACGAGCACCGCTTCCGTCGACGGTCCGCCGTCGCGCGCCCAGGCCCGCACCGTGTTGACGATCACGAAGTCGTCGTGGGTGGCCGAGACGTGCGACGTCGTCTCGAGCCAGGCCCGCCAGTCGGGCTTCTCGAGTCCGATCGCCCAGCGCGACTCCGCCGAGGCCGACAGCGGGTCGCCGTCGACGATGCGGTAGGTCTCGCGGCTGTCTTCGGTGAAGACGAGCCCGTCGGGGTACTCGCGTCCGCCGCCGTAGCCGGGGTCGACGTCGAGCACCCACTCGCCGGTGCCGACGTCGTGCGTGACGCTCCGCTGCGGCAGATCCGACGCGGGCGGCAGTGCCCGCACGGCGAGCGGCGTCGCGCGGGTCGGCTCGTCGAAGCGCACCCCGTCGTCGCCCGCCCGCGTCCACACCGGCAGCGTCACGGCGCTGCGCTGGGGGTCGATGGTGAGCGTGGCCTCGTCGGAGTGCGGCCAGATCCACGGCCAGTAGGCCGATGACACGGCGATCCGGAGGCGGTGGCCGGCCGGGAAGGAGTGCCCGGTCGAGACCAGCGGGACGCGCACGGTCTGCTCGACCCGCACCTCCATCGGGTCGTCGCGGTGCCGGCCGTTCCGCTTGTTCAGGTTGAGGACTCCGCGGGTGACGAGCGTCGAGCTGCCGTCGGGCGCCACGTCGCAGAGCCGCACGATGACGTTCGCATCGGGCCGGTCGCTCGTGATCGCGAGGTCGACGACGACGACGCCGAGCACGTCCAGCGGCGCACCGGCCCCGTTGCCCCCCTCCGAAGACGCCCCCACGTCGAGGTCGAAGCACACCGACCGGCCGTCCTCCGCGCGCTGGTCGGGCGGCAGGTCGGTGGCGTTGCCGAACGGGAAGAACCGCCCGGCGTCGAGCCCGGTGCTCTGCGGCGAGCGCACGACGACGGGTCCGTGCTCGCCGCCGGTCAGCAGCTCGAGCGGCTCGACGCGGGCCCGGGTGGCGGTCGACGGCCAGCTCTCGGCGCCGACCCAGCGTCCGGTCCGCTCGGCGTAGTACGTCGCTGGCGGCTCGGAGTCGTTAATCCACGCTCGCAGGGCCGGCTCGTCGTCGACGCCGTTCGGCTCGTCGAGCAGCCAGCGGTCCCACCAGCGCAGGGTCTCCTGCAAGAATCCGATGCCCGGGCCGGGGGCGAGCCCGCGGTCGGGGTACTGGTGCGACCAGGGCCCGATGATGCCCTTGACCGGTGCGTCGAGCTCGGAGACGAGGCGCAGCACGGCGTCGCGGTACGGGTCGGCCCAGCCGCCGACGGCGAGGACGGCGGCCGTGATCGACGAGTAGTCCTCGCACACGCTGCCGTGCCGCCAGTAGTCGTCGCGCTCCTGGTGCGAGAGCCAGACCGGAGTCATCGGCCGGTTATGCTCGAGGCGCTCGCGCCAGCGCGCGACCCAGTCGGCGCCGACCACCTCTGGGCGCGGCGGGCGGGAGTTGAACGCGAACATGGTGCCGCCCCACGCGGCCATGTCGATGCCGAGCACGGCGCCGCCCATGTAATGCACGTCGTTGTCGTAGCGGTCGTCGGTCGAGCAGACGGTGACGATCGCCTTGAGCGCGGCCGGGGCGCGGCCGGCGAGCTGCAGGGCGTTGAACCCGCCCCACGAGATGCCGAATGCGCCGACCGCCCCCGTCGACCAGGGCTGCGCGGCGAGCCACTCGATCAGGGCGATGCCGTCGGCGAGCTCCTGCTCGGAGTACTCGTCGTCGAACAGCCCGTCGCTCGAGCCCGTGCCGCGGATGTCGACGCGCACCGACGCGTACCCACGGGCGGCGTACCAGGGGTGCCGTTCGCTGTCGCGGGGAGCCGTCCAGTCGTCGAGCCGGTACGGCAGGTACTCGAGCAGCACGGGCACCGGGTGCTCGACGCGTGGGGCCCAGACGCGGGCGTGCAGTCGCGTGCCGTCGGGCAGCGGCACCCACTCGTCGCGCACGTCGATCTCGTGCAGGAGGCGCGGGTCGCCGAGGAGGCGCTGGTCGCCGCTCACAGACCGGTCCTGTCGGACGGCCGCCCGCCCTCGCGGGTCTGCTCGCGGCGGCTCGCGCTGCGCTCGAGGTGAGCCTCCGTCGCGAGGCCGGCCTGCGCCTCCTCGTCCAGGGCTCTGTCGTAGGAGCCGCGCTCGTGCGAGGCCCGCTCGTGCGAGGCGCGCTCGTGCGAGGCCCCGTCGCGCAGGCGGTCGTCGTTCGGGTGGGTGATGCTCACTGTGCCTTCCAGTTCTTGACGTGGTGCCCGCCGCCGTGGTCGGTCCAGCCGTCGGCGTCGCGCCAGCGGGCGCGCTCGTCGCCGACCCCGGGCAGCTCGGTGGTGCCGGGGTCGAGGGTGGCGTCGAGCAGGGTGCGGGTGTAGGGGTGGTTGGGGCCGCCGAAGACGCGGTCGGCGGGGCCGACCTCGACGATGCGTCCGCCGGTCATCACGGCGACGCGGTCGGCGACTCCGCGCACGACGGCGAGGTCGTGGCTGATGAAGAGGCAGCTCAGGCCCTTCTCGTCGCGGAGTCGCGTCAGCAGCTCGAGCACGCCGGCCTGCACGCGCACGTCGAGCGCGGTCGTGATCTCGTCGGCGATGATCAGCTCGGGGCCGGCGGCGAGCGCCCGGGCGATGCCGACGCGCTGACGCTGGCCGCCCGAGAGCTGGGCCGGCAGGCGGGTGGCGAAGTCGGGCGTGAGACCGACCTCGACGAGCAGCTCGGCGACGCGGTCGGGCGAGCTGCTGCCGGTGAACAGCTTGAGCGGGCGGGCGATCGCGGCGCCGACGGTGCGGCGGGGGTTCAGCGAGGTGTCGGCGTTCTGGAAGATCAGCTGGACGGCGCGTCGCAGGTCGGCGCTCCGTCGGCCGACGGGCTGGGTGAGGTCTCCCTCCAGGCCGGCTGCTCCGCGGAAGGCGAAGGCGCCCGACTCGGCGGGGATCAGCCCGGCCATCGCGGTGGCGAGCGTCGACTTGCCGCTGCCGGACTCCCCCACGACGGCGAGCGTCTCGCGGCGGCCGATCTCGAGCGACACGCCGTCGACCGCGGCGGGCAGACCGCGCCCGTAGCGCACGACGAGGTCGCGCGCGGCGACGACGGGCTCGGTGCTGCCGACACGAGGCGCAGCCTGCGCACCGGGATCGCCGGCGGACTCCTCGCCCCGCGCGACGGCGAGCACCTGCACGGCCCGCACGTGGGCGGCGTGCGCGATGCCCGACAGCGTCCCGCGGAGCGACCGGGCGTCTCGTCCCGACTCGCCCGCGGGGCCGCCGTCGTGGGCGTGCAGGCGCGGGATGCTCGCGAGCAGCTCGCGCGTGTACTCGTGCTGCGGGTCACCGAACAGCTCGGCGGTCGGCCGGTGCTCGACGATCACGCCGTCGCGCATGACGGCGATCTCGTCGGCCATGCTCGACACGACGCCGAGGTCGTGGCTGACGAGCAGGATCGCCATGTCGAGCTCGACCGCCAGATCGCGGATCAGCTCGAGCACGGCCGACTGCGTCACGACGTCGAGCGCGGTGGTCGGCTCGTCGAGCACGAGCAGCTGCGGCCGCGCGGCGACGGCCATCGCGATGGCGATGCGCTGCTGCTGCCCGCCCGAGAGCTGATGGGGGTAGCGGCGCACGATCGTCTCGGGGTCGGGCAGGCGCACGTGCCGCACGAGCTCGAGCACGCGGTCGTGCCCGCCGGGCAGCCCGTGGCTCTCGAGCGCCTCGCGCAGCTGCCGCCCGACGCGCATCGACGGGGTGAGGGCCTGACCGGCGTTCTGCGCGACGAGGGCCGCGGTGCCGCCCCGGAGCGCGCGTCGCGCCCGCTCGTCGAGCGCGAAGACGTCGTCGCCGGCCACGCGGACGCTGCCGCCGACGATCCGCGACCCCCGCCGGAGGTGCGCCAGCAGAGTGCGGGCGACGGTCGACTTCCCGCTGCCGCTCTCTCCGACGAGTCCGAGGGCGCGGCCGGCGGCGATCTCGAAGCCGACGCCGCGCACGACGGGCACCTCGCGGCGCCCCGCGGCGTACGAGATCGAGAGGTCGTCGACGACCACGACGGGGGCGGAGGCGGTGTCGGTGACGGGCACCGCGCCTCCCTGGTTCGTGCTGGTGGTGGTCATGAGGTGGCGCCCTTCTGCGCGCGGTCGACGCCGAGCGTCTTGCTCAGTCCGTCGGCGCTGAGGTTGAGGCCGATCACGAGGGTGGCGAGGGCGACGACGGGGGCGAGCGTCCCCATCGGCACGACGGTGAGCGCGGTGCGGTTCTCCTGCACCATCAGCCCCCAGTCGGGAGTCGGCGGGTTGGCGCCGAACCCCAGGAACGACAGGGTCGAGATGAGCAGCACGATCCACGACGCGCGCATCGCGAACTCGACCAGCACGACGTCGAGCACGTTCGGCAGGATCTCGCGGAACACGATGCTCAGCGACCCCTCGCCGCGCGCCCGGGCGGCGGTGACGTAGTCCTGGGTGATGACGGTGCGGGCGGCGCCGCGCACGACGCGGGTCACGGCCGGCGCGTACACGACGGTGACGGCGAGCACGATCACCCAGAGCCCCGAGTCGAACACGGTCACGACGACCAGCAGCGCGAGGATCGACGGCACGCTGAGCAGCGCGTCGACGATGCGCATGACGACCTCGTCGAACCAGTTGTCGGCGTACGCCGTGATGCAGCCGAGCACCGTGCCGATGCTCACCGCGATCGTCGTCGCCAGGAACGTCACGAGCAGCGCGTACTGCCCGCCGTGCAGGGTGCGCGAGAGGATGTCGCGGCCGTACTGGTCGGTGCCGAGCCAGTGCGACCAGCTCGAGCCGGCGAGGGCCGCGGCCGAGCCGGTCGCGACGGGGTCGTGCCCGGCGATCAGCGGGGCGAGCAGGGACAGCGCGATGTGCAGCGCGATGAGCCCCAGACCGATGCCGAGAGCCGAGGAGGCGCTGATGCTGCCGGTCAGACCGGTCGCGAGACCGTGCAGTCGCGCCCCGACCGTCTTCGGAGCGTCGGGCCGACCGGTCGAGGCGACCCGCGCCTCCTCGGTTCCGTTCGTCGTCGTGCTCATGAGCGGGCCTTCCGTCGGGTGCGGAGTCGGGGGTCGAGCACGAGGGCGATGAGATCGGCCGCGAGGTTGCAGACGACGTAGACCAGGGCGCTGACGACCGCGATCGCCTGGATGGTGGGCAGATCGCGGTTGAACACCGACTCGAGCATGAGCTTGCCCATGCCCGGGTAGTTGAAGACGTTCTCGACGACGACCACGCCGCCGAGCAGCCAGGCGACGTTCAGCGCGACGACGTTCAGGGTCGGCAGCAGCGCGCTCGGCACGGCGTGACGCCAGACGACCTGACGCGTCGAGAGGCCCTTCAGCTCGGCGGTGGTGACGAACTCGGACGCCATCACGTCGATCGTCGACGACCGCGCGGTCCGCACGATGTACGCGGCCATCGCGAGGGTCAGCACGATCGCGGGCAGCCAGACGCTCGGCAGCAGCTCGACGACGGTGGCGCTGTCGCCGCGCAGCACGACCGCGGGGAAGATCGGGATCGCCACGGCGAACAGCAGCACGAGGATGGTCGCGACCATGAACTCGGGCACGCTCATCACGATCAGGCTGATCAGCGAGATCGCGTGATCGCTCGGACGGCCTCGACGCACCCCCGCGACGACGCCGAGGGTGAGCGAGATCGTGACGCCGACGAGCATCGCGGGCACGGCGATCAGCATGCTGTTGCGGAACGCGATCAGCAGATCGGGGCCGACCGGCGCGCCGCTGACGAGCGAGACGCCGAAGTCGCCGTGACTCGCGCCGAGCAGCCACTCGCCGTAGCGGGCCCAGACGTTCTGATCGAGGCCGAGCGTGTCGCGCAGCGCGGCGACGGCCTCGGGCGTGGCGTCCTGGCCGAGCAGCTGCTGCGCGACGTCGCCGGGCAGCGCCTGCACGGCGAAGAACACGAGGAACGAGGCGAGCAGCACCGTGAGCAGCGCGGTGCCGACGCGACGCAGCACGAGCAGCAGGGTGCTGAGGGCCGGGCTGCCGGTACGTGACGGGCGCGGGGTCGTGGGCGCGCCTCCTCGGCTCGTGAGATCGGCCTCGACGGCGGAGCCGGTCGGGGTGTCGGTGGGGATGTCGGTGGGGCTCATGCGCGCAGTCCGATCTGGAGGTAGTCGAACTCGAAGCCGTACTCGCGGTAGTTGACGACGTCGCGACCGATGCCGACGAGGCGGTCGCCGAACATCGGCGTCATGTCGGCGCTGTCCTCGACGATCAGACGCTGGGCGTCCTGGTAGAGGGTGGCGCGACGGCCGTCGTCCATCTCGGCGCGGGCGTCGTCGAGCAGGGCGTCGAAGGTCGGGTTCGACCAGGCGCTCTCGTTGTACGACGAGCCGGTGCGGAAGATCTGGTTCAGCAGCTGGTCGATCGGGCGGCCGGTGAACCAGTAGCTGACCATCAGCGGCTTCTGCATCCAGATCTGCGTGTAGTACGAGTCGGCGCTGGCGTTCTTGACGACGAGGTCGATGCCCGCCTGCTTCACCTGGTCGCGGTAGGCGACGGCCATCGGCGTGAAGACCGACTCGTAGCTCGAGGTGTGGATGTCGGTGCGGAAGCCCTCGCGGCCGGCCTTCTTCAGCAGGGCGCGGGCCTTCTCGGGGTCGTACTCGCGCTGCTCGTCGAGCCAGACGGCCCGGGTGGGAGGCACGGGGTTGTCCCAGCCCGCGGTGCCGGTCCCCTGCAGGGCCGTGTCGACGATCGCCTGCGGGTCGTAGGCGAGCTTCATCGCCTGGCGCACCAGCGGATCGCTGAACTCGGCGCTCGTGAACAGCATCGGGATCGTGTACCACTGCGCGTTCGCCGAGCGGGCGACCGTGGCGGTGCTCGACGCGCTGACGACCTGCGCGGTCGCGAAGTCGAGGTTCGTCTGCGAGATGAGGTCGATCTGACCGGCGAGCAGCGCGTTGACGCGGGCCGTCGTGTCCTGGATCGAGTAGAAGTCGATGCCGTCGAGGGCCGGGCGGCCGGCGAAGTGGTCGTCGTACGCCTCGATGCTGCCGGTGCCCGCGGGCTCGAAGCCGCTGAGGCGGAACGGGCCCGTGCCGATGCCGGTGGTGCCGATCGTGGGGCCGTTCGCGGGCTCGGCGCTGCCCTCGGGGATGATGTAGCACTGGTACGCCGTCAGCAGCGAGGGGAACTCGGCGTTCGGCGTGAGCAGCTCGATGCGGAGGGTGAGCGGGTCGGGGGCGCTCATGCTGCCGGGGCCGATCATGGCGGCGAGCACCTCGCCCTGCGGCGACGCGGTCTCAGGGTCGAGGATGTGCTCGATCGAGTAGATCGCGTCGGCGGCGGTGAAGCGGCGGCCGTCGTGGAACCGCACGCCGCTGCGCAGGCGGAACGTCCAGGTGACGCCGTCGGGTGTGGCCGACCACTCCTCGGCGAGGTCGGGCACGGTGACGCCCTGCTCGTCGAGCTTGACGAGGCGGTTGTAGAGGGCGCCGAGGTACTCGTAGGCCGAGAGGGAGCTGGCCGAGTCGAGGGTCTCGGCGGCGGAGGCCGCGGGGCGCGCGATGCGGAGGCGTCCGCCGCGCTGCGCGGTGCCGGTGGCGGCGGCCTCGGGGATGGTCGGGTCGCTGCGGGCGGGGGCGCAGCCGGCGAGGGTGAAGAGGCCGGCGAGGCTCGCGAGCCCGGCGGCGCCGGCGAGGACGGTGCGGCGGCTCGGGCCTCGGGATTCTCCGCCCGGGCGCGGGTGTTCGGGGACGATCGGTGTCATACGGGTATGGCCTTCCGGTTTATCGTTCGGGTGAACGATAAGGCAGTCGCGGCGTATCCACGATTCGAGGGCCGAGGCTTAACGCACTCGTTACGTCGCGGCGCCGTGCGGCGGGCCCTGCGTCGAAGTGACCCGAAGCGGGCCCTTCGGCGCCCCCGGGCCCCCTTTGGCGTCACCTCGACGCGGGGCCTGCGGCCCCTCGCGGCGTCGCGCGGCGGGCCGTGCGTCGAGGTGGCGCAAAGGGCCGCCTGCGGAGGCCGGAGGCGCCCTTTCGCGTCACCTCGACGCGCCGCACCGGCCCCTAGGGTGGAGCGATGAACGACGTCGAGCTCGCCGAGCACCTCGTCCGCGGCGCAGCGGACCTCGCCATCCGGATGCGCGACGAGGGCGTCGCGTCCGAGCGCAAGACCTCGAACGCCGACCTGGTCAGCGCGGCGGATCGCGCCGCCGAGGAGCTGATCGGCGAGACCCTGGCGCGCGAGCGGCCCGACGACGGGCTGATCGGCGAGGAGGGCGCGGCGTCCGTGTCGCGCGACGGCCGCGCCTGGGTCGCGGACCCGATCGACGGCACGTTCAACTTCCTGTCCCGTCTGGCGTCGTGGTGCAGCGCGGTCGCCCTCGAGGTCGACGGCGTGCTCGCGGTCGGCGCCGTGCACCGCTCTGCGCTCGACGAGACCTGGGTGGCCGACGTCGACGGAACGCGCCTGAACGGTCGTCGTGTCGCACCGCTGGTCGATCGACCCCTCGCGGAGTGCGGCGTGGCCACGTTCGTGAAGTCGGGGGATCTCGGTGACGGAGGGTCCGTGGCGGTCATGGCGCGCCTCCTCGGCTCGTCGGCGACCGTGCGGGTCAGCGGGTCGGGCACCTGCGATCTGGCCGACGTGGCAGCCGGGCGGATCGGGCTGTGGGTGCAGGCCGACTGCGACGACTGGGACTGGCTGCCCGGGCGCGCCCTCGTCGAGGGAGCGGCTGGCAGCACCGAGATCGTCGAGCATCTCGGTCGCCGCTGGCACATCGCCGGTTCGGCCCGGGCCGTCGCCGAGGCCGTCGAGGCTGTGCTCTCCGCGGAGCTCGCGACCGGCGGACGGGCCTGACCGGCGGCCCCGAGGAGGCGCGGCTCGCGTCACCCTGCGGGCGGCCCTGCATCGAAGTGACGCGAAGCGGGCCCTTCGGCGCCCCCGGGCCCCTTTTCGCGTCACTTCGATGCGGGGCTTGCGGCGTCGCGCGGCGGGCCGTGCGTCGAGGTGACCCGAAGGGCAGCCTGCGGAGGCCGGAGGCGCCTTTTCGCGTCACCTCGATGCGCCGCACCGGCCCCGAGGAGGCGCGGCTCGGGTCGCCGCGCGGGGCGGGCGCTACTCCTCGCGGACGACCGCCACGCCCCCGGCGGGCACGACGCCGCGCCCCTCCCACGCGGTCCCGGTCAGCAGGTCGACCCCGGTCGCCTCGACCCAGCCCTCGACGGCGCCGTGGTTGATCGCGAACAGCCACGACGACTCCCCCGCGGCGCGCCGGACGACCTCGACACCGGCCGAGGCGGCGGCCGCCGGCCGCACCCCGCTCTCGTCGAGCAGCCGCTCGAGCAGCTCCCCCAGCCCCTCGGGCTCGAGGTCCGACGCGAGGTACCAGGCCGCTCCCGCTCCGACTGGTCGGCGGGACACCGCGAGCCCGCCGTCGACCCCGTCGGCCACGACGCCGCCGAATCCGCCAGGCACCGCCGCGACCGCAGCACCACCGGCACCCTCGCCGGGAGGCCCCGAGTCGACGGCTCCTCCCACCCGGTACGACGCGACGACCTCGGTCCCGGTGTCGACCGGCGACACGACCTCGGCCCAGCGCCGGGCGCGCCAACCGGTCGAGAGCTCGATGGTCTGCTCGTCGGTCAGCGGCGAGAACTCCTCGCCCCGCACGCCGAGGAGCTCGCGGAAGGCACACGGGTAGCCGCCCGTCCGCACTGTGTTGCTCACGTCGACGATGCCCGAGAACCAGGTGACGAGCACGGTGCCGCCCGCCTCCGCGAAGCGTCGCACCGCGTCGGCGTCGGCGTCCGACACGAGGAACAGCCCCGGCACGACGACCAGGTCGTAGGCCTCGAGCGGATGCCAGGCCGGCACGACGTCGACCGTCACGCCGCGCTCGAACAGTGCGGTGTGGATCGCCCGCGCCGTCGCCGCGTAATCGGGCCGGTTGATCGGCTTCAGACCGCTCTTCAGCGCCCACCCGGCCTCGTCGTCGTGCAGCAGCGCGACCCGGGCGCCGACGACCACGCTCCCCCGCACCTCGCGCAGCGCCTCGAGATGCCGCCCCAGGCGCGTGATCTCGGCGAACCGACGCGACGACGGACCGGCGTGCGGCAGCATCGCCGAGTGGAACTGCTCGGTGCCCGACCTCGACGCCCGCCACTGGAAGAACATCACGCTGTCCGACCCGCGCGCCAGGTGCGCGATCGCATGCCGGATCATCTCGCCCGGCGCCTTCGGCTGGTTGATCGGGTGCCAGCTCGCCGCCCCCGCCGCGTGCTCCATGAGCATCCACGGGCCGCCGCCCGAGATGCCGCGCATGCGGTCCCCGCTGAAGGCGAGCTCCTCGTGCCGCAGCGGATCGGGGCCGTAGGTGTAGTGGTCGTTCGCGGCGATGTCGACCTCGGGCGCCCAGCGCGCGTAGTCGACGACGTCGGGCCCCAGCCCGACCATGAAGTTCGTCGTCACCGGCAGCTCGGGCGTCACGCTCTTCAGCACCGCCTTCTCGGCCCGGTAGCACTCGAGCAGCGCGTCGGACGAGAAGCGCTCGTAGTCGAGCAGCTGCCCGGGGTTGTGGGCCGTGACGCCGCTCGGCGTCGTGACCTCGTCGAACGACGAGTAGCTGTTGCCCCAGAACGCCATGCCCCACGCGGTGTTCAGCGCGTCGACCGACCCGTGGCGCGCCTCCACCCAGCGACGGAACGCCTCGTTCGACACCGGGCAGTGGCAGCGGGCGTTGCCGCCGCCGAGCTCGTTGCCGACGTGCCACATCCGCACGGCGGGGTGCCCGGCGACGTGCTCGGCGAGCGCCTCGACGATGCGCAGCGCGAAGCGGCGGAACGTCGGCGACGACGGGCAGAAGCCGAGGCGGCCGCCGGGGGCCAGCGGGTGGCCGAGCTCG
Organism: Frigoribacterium sp. CFBP9030; assembly: GCF_034045195.1. Classification (NCBI taxonomy): domain Bacteria; kingdom Bacillati; phylum Actinomycetota; class Actinomycetes; order Micrococcales; family Microbacteriaceae; genus Frigoribacterium; species Frigoribacterium sp. CFBP9030. The sequence goes on along the minus strand of NZ_JAXCWG010000002.1, from coordinate 37,386 downwards.
TCGTGCGGCAGGATCTCGGGGTGCAGCCGGTGCAGCCACATGGGCACGGCGGCCGTCGGGGTGGCGAGGTCGACCGCGATGCCGTTCTCGTGCAGCAGGTCGAGCATCCGGTCGATCCAGGTGAAGTCGAACACGCCCTCGCGGGGCTCGTGCACCACCCACGAGAAGACACCGAGCGTGACGAGGGTGACCCCCGCCTCGCGCATCAGCCGCATGTCGTCGAGCACGACCTCCCACGGCCACTGCTCGGGGCTGTAGTCGCCGCCGAACGAGAGCCCGTCCGTCGGCCAGGCGAGGCGCGCACCGGCCCCGCGCCCGCCCCCGGCCCCCGCGCCGGCTCCAGCACCGGCACCGCCACCGCCCTCGTCAGACCCGTGCACGCGCCCCGCCCTTCTCGCGGGCCGTCTCCCACGCGCCCGTGTAGTGGTCGAAGCACACCGAGTTGTCGAGGGAGGCGCGGTCGGGGGCGGCCTCGTCCGAGACGATCTTGCCCACGCGCTCGGGATCGGGCGCCGCGAGTGCGAGCAGCTTCGTGTAGTCGTGGTGAGGGTCGAGGATGACGGCGTCGGCGGGCCCGCGCTCGACGACGCGACCGCGGTAGAGCACGAGGATCTCGTCGGAGAAGTGCCGGGCGGTCGCCAGGTCGTGGGTGATGTAGAGCACCGCGAGGTTGTCCTCCCGCTGCAGTCGGCCCATCAGGTTCAGCACGCCGAGGCGGATCGACACGTCGAGCATCGAGACGGGCTCGTCGGCGATGAGCACCTGCGCGCCCGGCGCGAGGGCCCGCGCGATGGCGACGCGCTGCCGCTGCCCGCCCGACAGCTCGTGCGGTCGCCGGGCCGCGATGTCCGCGGCCGGCCTCAGGTTCACGCGCTCGAGCATCTCGAGCACCCGCTCGTGCGTCTGCGCGGCACCGCGGGTGCGCCGGTGGATCTTGAGCGGTCGGGCGACGTGGTGCTCGATCGAGTGGAACGGGTTCAGCGATGCGAACGGGTCCTGGAAGACCATCTGCACGTGCCGTCGGTACAGCGACCCCATGACGGGCGTGCCGTCGTCGAGCTGCACGTCGATGGTGCCCGAGGTGGGCTTCTCGAGCTTGGCGAGCATCCGGGCGATGGTCGACTTGCCCGAGCCGGACTCGCCGACGAGCGCGACGGTGCGACCCGGCAGCAGGTCGAACGAGACGTGGTCGACGGCCCGGAAGGCCTTCCGCGACAGCCCCGAGCCGACCGCGAAGTCCTTGGTCAGGTCGGTGATCTGGATGCTCGTCATCGGAGCCCCTCCTCGAGGTCGTCCGGCGTGGGCAGCACGACGGAGCGGGTGTCGGTGTCGACGGGCGAGCCCTCGTCGACGCCGGTGCGGATGAACGCCCCGCGCGACCCGCTGAGGCTCGGGAACGAGCTGAGCAGCCGGCGCGTGTACGGGTGCTGCGCGTCGGTGTAGATCCGCTGCGCCGTCGACAGCTCGACGATCTCGCCCTGCAGCATCACGGCGATCCGGTCGCTGATCTCGAGCAGCAGCGGCAGGTCGTGCGTGATGAAGATGACGGCGAAGTCGAGCTCGTCGCGCAGGCGGACGATCTCGCGCAGGATGTCGCGTTGCACGACGACGTCGAGCGCCGTGGTGGGCTCGTCCATGATCATGATCTGCGGCTCGAGCAGCATGGCCATGGCGATCATGACGCGCTGCCGCATGCCGCCCGACAGCTCGTGCGGGTACGACGACAGGCGCACGGGGTCGACCCCGACGCGGGTCAGCACCTCGGCGGCCCGCTCGCGGCGCTCCTTCTTCGACATGCCGCGACGATGCGTGATCAGGACGTCCTCCAGCTGGGTCCGCACCGTCGTCACGGGGTTCAGGGCGTTCATCGCGCCCTGGAACACCATCGACAGCTTCGACCAGCGGAACGCCCGCAGCTCCTCCGACTCGAGGGCGAGCAGGTCGACGTCGGTGCCGTCGCGGTCGTGGAACGTCACCGACCCCGTCGCGATGCGCGCCGGCGGCCGGTGCAGCCGGTTGATCGCGTAGGCGAGGGTCGTCTTGCCGCAGCCCGACTCGCCCGCGAGCCCGAGGATCTCCCCCGGTCCGAGGGTGAGGCTGGCCGACTTCACGGCGGTGACCGGGTTCTCGACCTCGTAGACGACGGTGAGGTCGTCGATGGTGAGCACGGCGTCGCGGCGGGTGCGCGTGCTCGACGCGACCGGCGCCTCCTGGGTGGGGGTCATCGTGCTGCCTTCCGGGCCCGACGCGCCTGCTTGCGGTGCAGTCGGACGTTCTTGAGCTTGGGGTTGATGATCTCGTCGATCGAGAAGTTGATCAGCGAGAGGCCGGTGCCGAACAGGGCGATGATCAGACCGGGAGGGCCGAACCACCACCAGGCGCCGAGCGGCAGCGCGAAGCCGTTCTGGGCGTAGAACAGCATCGTGCCGAGGGTCGACGAGTTCGACGCCCCGAGCCCGAGGAACGACAGCCCCGCCTCGCCGAGGATCGCCGCGATCACCGCGAAGACGAACTGCGACGCGAGCACCGGCAGCAGGTTCGGCAGGATCTCCACCGTGATGACCCGCCACGGCCGCTCGCCCGCGACCCGCGACGCGGCCACGTAGTCGCGCGACCGGATCGACAGGGTCTGCGCCCGCAGCACGCGGGACGACGCGGCCCAGCCGGTGATGGCGAGCACGACGCCGATCGTCCACAGCCCGCGCTGCTCCTGCGGCACGAAGCCCGAGATCACGATGACGAGCGGCAGTCCGGGGATCACCAGGAACACGTTCGAGAACAACGAGAACGCCTCGTCGGTGAACCCGCCGATGTACGCGCCGAGGATCCCGAAGAACGCCGACAGCGCCGTCGCGAGCACGCCCACGATCAGCCCGATCTGCAGCGAGCCCCTGGTCGCCCAGGCCAGCTGCGCGAAGACGTCCTGCCCGGTCTGGGTGGTGCCGAGGAGGTGCTGGGCCGACGGTCCCGTCAGTCCGATGTCGCGGATGGCCGCCGGGTCGCCGACGAAGAACGGGCCGACGACGCCGAACAGCACGATCACGCCGATCAGGGCGAGGCCGGTGGCGAGCCACGGCGTCATGGTCGGCAGCATCAGCCGCCAGGGCGAGCGGGGCGGCTTGCCGCTGTCGGCGGACGCCGACGCGAGCTCGGCGGTCGGATCCGCGACCGCGGCCTCCGTGAGGGGCGCGACGTTCGTCATGAGTCATCTCCGAGATCGGCCTGCAGGAGGCGCGGTGTCTGTGTCCGGGAGCGGCCCACCCGGGTGGGTCGCGCCTCCTGGGCTCCGGTCCGTGCGCCGCGCATCAGCTGCGGGCCCGGGTGCGGGGGTCGATGATCCCGTAGAACAGGTCGACCACGAGGTTGGCGCCGAGCACGGCCAGCGTGATGAACAGGAAGATGCCCTGCATCAGCGCGTAGTCGTTGTTCGTCACGGCCGAGAGGAGCTTGCCGCCGATGCCCGGGTACGAGAACACCTGCTCGGTGACGATCGACCCCGATACGACGAAGCCGAGCGAGATGGCGAACCCGGCGACGCTCGGCAGCACCGCGTTGCGGGCGGCGTAGCCCCGCAGGATGCGCCCCTGGCTGAGTCCCTTGGCCTGCGCCGTGAGGATGTAGTCCTCCGAGAGGGTCGACACCATCATGTTCCGCATGCCGAGCAGCCAGCCGCCGAGCGACGCGATCACGATGGTGAGCGCCGGCAGGAACCCGTACTCGATCGCCGACGAGATGAACGCCCAGTCCCAGCCCGGGTCGAGGACGACGTCGTAGCCGCCCTGCGAGGGGAACAGCCGCATCGACGTGGCGAGCACGTAGACGAGGATCAGCGCGAGCCAGAAGTACGGCACGGCCGCGAGCAGCGTCGTCGCCGGCACGAGCGAGTCGAGCCAGGTGCCCGGCTTCCAGCCGACGAAGGCGCCGAGCAGGACGCCGAGGGCGGCGCCGATCACGGTGGCGATGCCGACGAGCATGATCGTCCACGGCAGCGACCCCGCGATGACCTCGCTGACCGGTGCCGGGAAGTAGCTCACCGAGACCCCGAGGTCGCCGCGGAGGATGTTGATCAGGTAGTTCCAGTACTGCACGGGCAGCGGCTCGGACGAGTCGCCGCCGAGGAGGAGCGTGTAGGCCTCCCGGGTGTCCGCCGTCACCACGCCGCCACGCTGCTGCAGCTTGGCCAGCAGGATGTCGACGGGGTTGCCCGGCAGCAGCCGCGGGATCATGAAGTTCAGGGTCAACGCCGCCCACAGCGCGATGGCGTAGAAGCCCAGCTTCCTGACGAAGTAGTTCACGACCCCTCACCCGGCCTCGACGTCGTCTCGGGGGCCGCCGTCTCCTCCTCGGTCACGACGATCGCCTACTCGCCCGTGGGCTTCAGGTTCTTGAAGACCTGAGCGTTGTCGGGCGAGGCCCAGATCGCGGGGAACGCGTACAGGTCGTCCATCGTGGGCCAGCCGGTGAACTTCGACGAGTGGAACTCGCTCGTCGTGCCGCCGGTCATGACGGGGATGTAGGGCATGTCCTCGACGATCGCGGCCTGGATGACGTCGAACTGCACCTGACGGGCCGCGGTGTCGGCCGGGTCGACGGCCTTCAGCTCGGCGAGTGCGGCGTCGACGGCGGGGTCGCTGAAGCGCGCCATGTTCGTCGGGGCGGCCTCGCCGACCTCTGCCGTGTAGGCGGTGTTGAAGTACTGGTCGTAGAGGTAGAACGGGTCGGACGCGGGGCCCTGGCCGAGCGAGTCGATCGCGAGCTGGTAGTTGCCCTTGCTCTTCTTGTCGGTCCACTCGTTCCACGACGACTGCGAGGCGGTGAGCTCGATGCCGGCGGCCTTCAGCTGCTGACCCATGGTGTCGATGGCGGTGATGTAGTCGGTCCAGCCGGTGACGACCTCGACCGTGAGCTTCAGCGGCTCGCCGTCCTTCGCGTACACGCCGTCTCCGCCCTTGGTGTATCCGGCCTCCTCGAGCAGCTCGCCGCTCTTGTCGAGGTCGGGGGCCGAGGGCGCGACGGGCTCGGCGACGTCGGCCGAGATGAGGTCCTCCTGCGTCGAGGTGAGCGCGAACGTGGGCGAGATCTCGCTGGCGGTGTTCTGGAACGCGAGCGAGTTCACCTGATCGCGGTTCAGCGCGTAGTAGATGGCCTGGCGGACGGCCGGGTCGGTCTGCGGGCCCTCGCAGCCGAGCTCGACGCTCGAGCAGGTGAGCAGGGCGACCTGGTTCTGCGGGATGGTGACGGCGTCGTAGCCGGGGTAGTTCTCGGAGACGTTCTCCATGTCGGGCACGGGCCCGGTCTGCCAGTCGATGGTGCCCGCGGCGAGCGCGTCGGCGCCGGCCGTGTTGCCCGACAGCGACAGGTAGCGGACCTTCTTCACCTCGGGCTCGCCGCCCCAGTAGTCGGGGTTCGAGGCGAGCGTGAACGCCTGCGCCTTGAAGTCGTCGAGCGTGAACGCGCCGGTGCCGACGGGCTCGGCCATGACGTCGGTGGTGGGGTCGATGCCCGACCAGAGGTGCTCGGGCACGATCGGCGTGCGGCCGAGCAGGGTGGGGCCGGCGACGAACGCGGGCTTGCTCCAGGTGAAGACGACGTGGGTGTCGTCGGTCGCCGTGACGGTGCCGTCGAAGCCGCTGGTGTTCAGCGACGGGGTGTCGAGCAGCATCTGGAAGGTGAAGGCGACGTCGTTGGCGGTGAAGGGCTCGCCGTCGCTCCAGGTGGCGTCGTCGCGGAGGGTGACGGCCAGCTCGGTGCCGGCCTCGTTCCAGGCGTACTCGGTGCCGAGCAGGGGCTCGTAGGCCTCGGTGTTGACGTTCGTGACGAAGAACAGCGACTCGTAGATCGCGCCGATGCCGCCGATGCTCGAGGGCGAGTACGGGTTGAAGTTGATCTGGTAGTCGCCGGCCTGACCGGTGTAGACGACCAGGGTGTCGGAGGGGGTGGAGCTCGAGTTGGAGCCGCCGGCGGAGCAGCCGGTGAGGACGAGCGCGAGGGAGGCGGCGGCCGCGGCCCCCAGGACCCATCGGGGGCGGACGGGCCGGTGGCCGGTCGAAGCACGGAGGAACATCGTCGATCCTTTCGCTGCACCGCCGCGGGCTGCCCTGGGCGGTGCTGACATCGTTGTCACAGGGCGTCGTCGCCCCGATGGCCCATTGTTACCCCACTAAATAAAGCTAGTCAAGTTTCTCGTGCGTCCTGTGCTTCGGCGGGTTCCCGTCATCGGCGGCGGGTCAGCGCTGACCCGCCACGGATGACGGGAACCCGCCGCACCCTCCGCGCGAAACTCCTTCGCGCTAAACCCCTCCGGGCACGCCGAAGGGCCGCGCGGCACGTGCCGCGCGGCCCTGCGCTCGACTCAGAGCGCCGCGACCCCTGCGAGCGCCCCGGCATGCCGCACGACGTCGTCGGCCGCGAAGCGCTCGGGCTCGACCCCGCCGGCCCCCGACACCCGGAACACCGCGCTCTCCCCCGCGAGCAGCGTCACCAGACCCCGGTCGACCGTGGCCCGGGGTGCGGCCCGGTCGACGAGCAGCGTGACGTCGCGGGCGTACGCCGACGCCGTCACGGTGACGAGCACGTCGCCGTCCGAGTCGTCCGACAGCACGGCCGTCGCCGTGACCGCCCCCGGATCCAGTCGCTGCCCCACGACCTCGGCGGCGTTCCAGACGGCGCGCCCGGCCCCGAACCCGTCGAGGTCGACGACGAGCACCTCGGTGGCCGGGTCGAGGCCGGCGACCAGTTCGGCCGGCAGCAGCGTCGGCGACGCGCCCCGCGCATCCACGGCCACCGGCACGTCGACGGCCACCCGGCCCGCACCAGCACCAGCACCAGCACCCGAGTCGCGCTCGAGCGGCACGACCCGCACGCGCGCCACCCCCAGCCACTCGGCGGCCGTGTCGTTCAGCAGCACCAGCGACAGGCCGGAGGCGCGGGGCTGGATCGTCGCCAGCCGCGGTTCGTAGGCGGCCCGCAGCGCGAACCAGAGCGGCTTGCGGTGCTCGTCGAAGTCGACGGCGGCCCACGAGACGACGGGCCAGTCGTCGTTCAGCTGCCAGACGATGGTGCCGGTGTTGAGCGGTGCCAGCGACCGGAAGTGCTCGACGCCGAATCGGATGGCCGCCGCCTGGTTCAGCTGCGTCGCCCAGTGCCACTCGTCGATGGTGGTCGGCGTCGGCAGGTGCCCCCGCAGCCCGCGTTCGAGCTTGAGGTTGCCGTCTTCGGCCTTCTGGTGCACGAGCATCTCGTGGCCGTAGGGCTCCATCGGCTCGTCGTGCACGACCGCGGCGAGCGTCGACCAGGCGGGCGGCCCCTGGAACCCGAACTCCGAGACGAAGCGAGCCGGGTACTCGGCGTAGGCGGTGTAGTCGCGGTCGTTCCAGACGTCCCAGATGTGCATGGTGCCGTGCCGGTGGTCGTTCGGGTGCAGGTAGTCGCCGAACGAGTACGGGCTGCCGGGCGAGTACGGGCGGGTGCCGTCGAGCTCGGCGACGAGGCGCGGCAGCAGGGTGCGGTAGTACCCGTCGCCCCAGGTGCGCCCGGCCAGCGCGGCACGCCAGCCCCATTCGACGAAGCCCCAGATGTTCTCGTTGTTGCCGTTCCAGATCGCGAGCGACGCGTGGCGGCTCAGCCGCGTGATCGCCTCGCGCGCCTCCGCCTCGACCTCACCCGCCAGCCAGTCCTCCTCGGCGTAGGCGGCGCACGCGAACAGGAAGTCCTGCCAGACGAGCACCCCGACCTCGTCGCAGGCGCCGTAGAAGTCGTGCGACTCGTAGATGCCGCCGCCCCACACGCGCAGCAGGTTCATGTTCGCGTCGACGGCGTCGGCGACCCGGCGACGGTACCGGGCGGCGTCCATCTCGGTGAGGAACGCGTGGTCGGGGATCCAGTTCGCCCCGCGGATCTGCACGACCTCGCCGTTGACCGACACCGTGAACGGCGTGCCGTGGGCGTCGGGTGCGGTGTCGAGGGTCACGGTGCGGAAGCCGACCCGCGCCTCCCACGGCTCGTCGGGCGAGGTGCTCAGCGTGACGCTGACGGGGTAGAGCGGCTGGGCGCCGTGACCGCGCGGCCACCAGAGCTCGGCGTCGGGCACGACCAGTCGCAGCCGCGCCGAGGCCTCCCCCGCCGTCACGGCCGAGGAGGCGCGGTGCCCGTCGACCACGACGGTCACCTCGGTCGACCCGCCGCCCGCACCCTCGCCGCCCGCCCACTCGAGCTCGACGTGCGCGTCGAGCACGCCGCCCTCGTCGGTGACGTCGACGAGCGGCCGGACCGACGCGATCCGCACCCCCGACCAGCTGTCGAGGCCGATCGGCTTCCAGATGCCGCTGGTCGCGACGTCGATGCCCCAGTCCCAGCCGAAGTTGCTGGCCGACTTCCGCAGCATGTTGAAGGGGTGGTGGTTGACGTGCGGGAGGGCGCCATGCCGCTCGACCCGCGCCTCCACCTCGGTGACGGGGGCGGCGAACGTGATGGTGAGGCGGTTCGCCCCGGCGACCAGCGCCTCCTTCACGTCGAACCGGTAGCTGCGGTGCTGGTTCTCGGTCTCGGCGACGAGCACCCCGTTGAGCTCGACGCGGGCGACGGTGTCGAGGCCCTCGGCGACGAGATCGTGGCGGTCGGAGCCGTCGTCGCTCCAGTCGAAGACCGTCGAGTAGCGCCAGACGGTGCTGCCGATCCACTGCTGGGCGGCCTCGGCGTCGCCGTCGAACGGGTCGGTGATGAGACCGGCGGCCAGCAGGTCGGTGTGGGCGCAGCCGGGCACGGTCGCTGGGAGGCGCGTGCCGGCCAGGCGGGCGGCGAGGTCGTCGGGGACGGGGCCGGAGACGGCCTCGAGTGTCCAGCCGTCGTGGAGGGGTGAGAAGACCATGGGTGCCCTTGCTAGGAGAGGTTCGGACGTCGGTGTCGCGCGCTCGCACTTTGTCAATCGACTTTATTAAGCCGTGCAGAGCCTACGATATCGCCAGGAGGTACGACATGGTCAACCCGCGTCCGCTGTTGGCGGTGCCCACGAGCCGAGCGCTCGCGTTCGACCTGATCCGCTCGCAGGGGCCGATCAGTCGAGTCGAGCTCGCCGAGTCCACCGGCCTCACTCAGGCGACCATGTCGAACGTGGTGCGCCAGCTGCTGCTCGACGGACTCGTCGTCGAGTCGGGGCGTCGCGAGTCGACCGGCGGCAAGCCCCGTGTGCTGCTGACCATCGACCCACGAGCACGGTATGCCCTCGGGGTGCAGCTCGGGGCGGACTTCGTGACGGTGGTGTTGACGGATCTCGGCGGCGCCCTCGTGGGGAGGAGCCGCGTCGCCGGCGTCTGGGGGCAGTCGCCCGAGTCGGCCGTCGCGTGGATCGCCTCGACGGTCTCGGCCTTCCTGGCATCGATCGGCGTCGAGGCCGACCGGGTGACCGGTCTCGGCCTCGTGACGCCCGGGCCGATCGATCTGACGACGGGCAGCATCCTGGGCGCGCCGCCGTTCGAGGAATGGGCCGGTTTTCCGCTGCGAGAGGCGACGGCCGAGGCGACGGGTTTCGCGGTGATCCTCGACAACGACGCGACGGCTGCGGCGATCGGCGAGTTCTGGGGCGGTGCCGTCGGCGACAGCGCGGCGCACTGCACCGTGTACTTCGGGGCGGGGATCGGCGCCGGGATCGTGCTCGACGGGGCGATCTACCGGGGGGCGAGCTCGAACGCCGGCGAGCTCGGGCAGATGCGGTACCGGGGGCCGGGGCCGGTGGCGCACCGGGTGTCGGCCGAGCAGCTCGCCGGGCCGGTGAGCGTGGCGCTCGGGGCGCGGGCGGCGGTGGCGGCGGGGCGGGCGACGAGTCTGGTGCTGACCGACAACGAGGATCCCTTCGCCGACTTCACGCTGGTCGCCGAGGCGGCGGTCGAGGGCGATGCGCTGGCCGTCGAGCTGATCACCGAGTCGGCGGACCACCTGGCGAACGCGGTCGTGTCGATGGCGAACCTGCTCGATCTCGACTCGGTGGTGCTCGCCGGGCCGTCGCTGACGACCGCGGGGCCGCTCTATCTCGAGGTGGTGCGGCAGCGGATCGCCGACGACTTCTTCGCCAAGGGGCGGCACCGGGTGAGGGTCGAGCTGTCGGCCTACGTCGCCGATGCGGCTGCTGTAGGAGGCGCGGCGCTGGTCCTGCAGAGAGAGGTCGGGGCGCGTCGTGGGCCGGGTGGTGCGGGCGCGGGTGCTGGTGCTGGTGCTGCGGGTACTGCGCCGGTGTCGCCGGTCTGACCCGCGCCTCCTCGGTGCTCCGGGAGAATTCCGCTCCAGTGGTCAGAAGATGTCCTTCATCGGCGCGAGAAGGACCACTTCCGACCACCGAAGCCCCACGCCAGTCTCAGGGTGGGCAGAAGACGCCCTTCGTCGGCACGCGAAGAGCATCTTCTGACCAACGCCGTCGCGCGCGGGTTCAGTCCGACGCCAGCGCCGACGCCGAGACCGCGGTCGCAGCCTGGTCCGCCCGCCACGCCCCGACGAGCGTGCCGACCAGCATGCAGACGATGCTCACGATGATCGACAGCGCCTCGACGCCCTCGCGGAGCGGCACCGCGACTGGGACGAACGCGGCTCCCACGGCGAGCGCGCAGCCGATCGTGACGGGCACGAGGGCGGCGCGGTGCCCGGCGCGCCAGGTCTCGGGCGACTCCATCACGTGGCGGAACCGGATGCCGGCGAGCTGGTTCACGCCGAGGCGTCCGCGGGCGGCGGCGAGCGTGGTGCCGAAGATGACGGCGCACCCGGCGAGGACGATGAACGGCACGACGAGGGGCATCCCTCCACGCTAGGTCACGGTCGGCGCGCCCGCATCCGTCGAGTGTCGTCCACGGGGTGACCCTGGTGACCCGCGCCGCCCCGGCAGGAGGTGCGGTGCGGCCCGGACTCACCGCTCACACCCCCACAAGGAGGCGCGGCGCCGGTCTCACCTGCGCCCCTAGTGTGGAGGAATGATCAAGTCCGAGAAGACCCTGCTCGTGTACGCCGTCGTCGGGCTGGTGTTCGGCGCCGTGCTGCTCGTCTTCGGGCAGCCGATGGGCTGGTTGCTGCTGGTCGGCGGTCTCGGGCAGTTCGGCTTCATCTTCTACCTGAAGCGCAAGCGGCAGGAGGCCGAGGCGGCTAACGTCGCGCCCGCCGCCTCCGTCGCACCCGCGGGTCGGGTCACGCAGACCGCGGCCGCCGACGCCGGGACGGACGCCACGGACTCCCCTGACGCCTCGGTCTCGCGCTGACCGGAGTCGCATTCGAGCTATAACGCATGGAGACGTAAGAGCGAATCCGCGAAGCCCCACCTGTCGCCGATACGTCCCTCCCCGACGACCCCGCCGGCGCGGGCACGCGTACCGTACCCGCGCCTCCTGCTCGCTCGGAGGTCGGCCGTGTTCCGTCCCTGAGGACGACCTCACTGCACCCTGCGGACGACGCCCCCGCCGCCGGTTCTGCCTAGCGTCGAACCATGGCCCTCACCCACGCTCCCGCAGCCGCCGCCAGCACGCCCGCCCGGGCCGAGCCGCAGCGCCGCCGCTCGACGCTGATGTCGCTGCTCCCCTGGACGACGGCCTGGGGAGGCGCGGCCGCGTTCTGCCTCATCCCCATCGGCTTCGTCCTGTTCTCGGTGATCGTGGAGCAGTCGGCAGAGGGGCTCGCGGCACTCGCGATGGTCTTCCCCGTCATGCTCGGCGGGGCGGTCGCCCTCTGGTTCTACGGCCTCGTCGCCGGCCTGCTCGCCGGCCTCCCCGACTGGCTGCTGCGCCGCCGCCCGCGCCTGCGGCCGCTCGGCGCAGCGCTCGCCGTCGTCATCCTCACCGTGCTGGTCGCGGCACCCTGGGTCGTGGCGAACAGCCGAGTCCTCGACCTGCCCCTGACGGCGCCGACGACCCTGACGTCGACCGCGATCATCGCGGGGGCGACCGCACTGGCCACGCTGGTGGTCGTCCTGCTGCACGGGAGGCGCCAGCGCCGCCTCGAACGCGACTCGACTGGTCAGAAGATGTCCTTGCAGCACGCCTGAAGGACACTTTCTGACCACTCGAGGGCGGCGGCAGCACCGACGCCGACCACCGACACCGACCCCGACCCCGCGCAGCGATCACCCCGAGGTCCGCACCTGCCGCACGTACCGGTACACCGTCGGCTCCGACACGCGCAGCGCCACGGCCACCTGCGCCACGGCCCCCTTCAGCAGGAACACCCCCGCCCGCTCGATCTCGCGCACGGTCGCGATCTTCTCCTCGGGTGTCATGCGCTGCGGGTCGACTCCCCGTGCCGCCACGATGCGCGCGACCCCGTCGAGCGCGAGCTCGTCGACGTTCATGCTCAGCCGCTCCGCGACCAGGGCGGGCGACTGACCGGCGTCACCCGCCCCTCCTCGGCTGGCGCCCTTGACCAGCTCGGTCGTCGCCGTGATCGCCTCGAGCAGATCGCGCGCCCGGGTCAGCGGACCGGTGGCCCTGTGGCATCCGCGGCTCATGCGACGCCGACGCAGCCGCCTAGGTGGCTGGCTGAGCTGAAGCGACCGGCGGTGTCGTCGCCCGTCAGGTCACGGGATCGGAGCGACGACGTCCCAGCTCGCGGAGTACTCGAGCAGGAACATCGTCACATCCCGGCCGGGTCGGAAGAGGGTGCTGACCCCGAACCGCAGCCCCTGCGCTGGCGGGAGGGAGGCGCTCACCGCGATCCGCTCAGAGTCGCTGACCGGACTGTCGGTCGGTTCGGCGGCGATCTTCTGCTGCAGTTCGCGAACGCTGTCCGTCGGCAGGCCGATCGCCTCGAGTGCTTCCCGGTATGCGGCGACGCCGGCGTCCGCCCCCTCGACGGCGGGAGCGTCGACGCGCAACCCGAATGTGCGTCCCTTGGGCACGAGGACCTCGCCGGTCGTCGGGCTGACGACTCCGTCGGGCGAGTCGAGCAGCTCGAAGACGACCTCGTTCGCGTGCGCGTCGACGGTCTTCCCTCCTGGCAGGAGGAATCGCACAGGGCGGCCACCGCCGCCTGAGGAGCTGTAGGCGCCCACTTCGATGTCCGAGATCGACTCGTCGCTCGTGTCGATGCCGAAGGCCTCGGCGCTGGGTGAGACGGTGAGGTCCCAGACCTCGACGCCGTCTTGGATCGTCATGGCGGTGGGTGCCGGGCCGTCGTGGCTCACGTCGAACTCGCTCACGTCGGGCCGGTCGGATGCACCCGGTGCCGACTCGGCCCCGGGTGCGCACCCGGCGAGCAGTCCCACCGTCGTCGCGACGAGCACGGCGGCGACGAGGCCGCGGGCGCGGGTGCTGGTTCTGGTGCTGCGAGTCATCGCCATTCGAAGTCCCCCGTGATCGACTGGTCAGAACATGTCCTTCGTCGACGCGCGAAGGACATCTTCTAACCACTCGATCCTCCCGCAAAGCGACGCAGCGTACCCACGCGCTTCCGCGACTCGGGCAGAATCACCGGGACGATCAAAGGGGATGCCATGCAGTTCACCATCGACGGCTCGCAGTACGAGCTGACGCAAGAGAGCGTGCGCACAGCTCTCGCTTCCCGCGAGCCCGGGACGATCAACACCTACTCGATCGAAGTCAACGGCCGAGCCTTTCCCGTGAAGCAGGCCCTCGCGGCCGCGACGGGGCTCTCCCATGATGCGTTCCAGTCCCCGCGCGCCCAGAGGATCTTGAGCGCCCTGGGCTTCCCCGTCCACGGCACTCGAGAAGGCAAGGACGAGCAGGCGCCCACATCATCCCGCGCCCGTCGTCAGGCGATAGCCGACGCCGCCCGCCCCGTCCTCGAAACGGGTCTGCACCAACGCCCGTCCGTCTTCGACGGCGCCACCATCACCTGGACGGCCGACACGGCGAGCGCCCTCCGCCGCGCACTAGAGACCTCCGACGCCGAGGGCACCTTCCGCGAGCGCTTGCTCTCCCAACTGGCCGGTCAGACCCGCGCCGTCGTGCTCCTCGCCGCCGAGCTCTGCTTTCTCCAGCGCCTCCCGCTCCTCAACGTCCGAGCCGAGACCAAGCGCAAGCTGCTGCAGGACATCCTCGACGTCCTTGCCGATGGCCTGCAGCTGCCCGACGAGATCGTCGACGCCCTGGCCACGCCCGGCACCTTCCACGGCGGCCAGGGCTTCAACCAGCAGATCCCCCAGCATGTCCAGTGGCTGGCGCACTTCGTCGAGCTCTGGGCACAGCTGCCCGACCAGACGCGTCTCGAGGCCATCGACGATCCGTGGGCGTTCCGCAGCCGCACTCTCGACGTCGAGTCCGACGCGGCGCCGATGCGCAACTCGCTCCTCGCCCTCCTCTGGCCCTCCACTTTCGAGAGCATCGTGTCCACCTCCGACAAGGAGGCCATCCGCGAGGCCTTCGCCGCGGCCTTGCCTGGCAGACGTGATGGCACCGAGCAACATGACGTCGACCGTGACCTCTTAGCGCTTCGCGACCGATTCGACGCCAACGGTGACCTGGACATCGATTGGTATCGGTCTCCCTGGCGGGACGAATGGAGGATGGCCGAGCCGAATCCCCACCGGAGAGGCTGGGTCATGGCCGAAGCACGTCACGGAGAGGCGCTTTCTCTGCGTCGCCAGACGACCCGTCCCAACTTCCATTCCAGTCGGGGATCGATCCGACAGGAGGTGCTCGGCGCCTGGAACGAGCAGCTTCCGATCACCGACCTCCTCGCCCAGATCGACGCCGCCACTGCCTACCTCGTCACGATGCAGGTCGGCGACCAGATCTTCGTCCGCTCGTCGGACGGCATCCGCGTCGGTGAAGTAGGCGACCTCGACCCCATCCGAGAACGCCCAGTCACCTGGCGCGACCCCGTCTCCCCCGCCGACCTCCCCCACGCCGTTCTCGACATCCTCGACAGCAGCCCGACGATCGCCGAGGTCGACTTCCTCATGCCCACTCCTGATCCGCGCCTCGACCTGCCGACCCCGGTGCGCCTCCCTCGCGCCACCCCCGAGTTCGCCGAACGCCTGCACTACGAGAAGACCTGGCTCGACGACGCGATCGACCTGCTCGAGGAGCGTCGCCAGGTGATCTTCTTCGGCCCTCCCGGCACGGGCAAGACGTTCCTCGCGAGGGCACTGGCCGACTTCATCGCACCCGAGGGGGCTATGAAGATCGTGCAGTTCCACCCCTCCTACTCGTACGAGGACTTCTTCGAGGGCTTCCGTCCGACCGTCGACGAGAACGGCACGGCCACATTCCGTCTCGCACCGGGCCCCGTGCGCCTGCTCGCGAAGGCCGCCGCTGAGAACCCCACGGTGCCGCACGTGCTCATCATCGACGAGATCAACCGGGCCAACATCGCCAAGGTCTTCGGCGAGCTCTACCTGCTGCTCGAATACCGCGATGCCGATGTCGCGTTGCTGTACTCGCCCGAAGAGGACTTCCGCCTCCCCGAGAACCTCTTCGTCATCGGCACGATGAACACCGCCGACCGCTCGATCTCGCTCGTCGACGCGGCCATCCGTCGCCGGTTCGCGTTCGTCGAGCTCCACCCCGGGGAAGAGCCCGTGCGGGGCCTCCTCGACCGGTGGTCTTCGGCGAACGACCACGATGTGAGCCGCGGAGCACTCCTCCGTCAGCTGAACGACCGCATCGGCGACCTCGACCGCGACTTCCAGATCGGCCCGTCGTACCTCATGGGTCGATCTGCTCGCACCTCGGCCGGCCTCGCACGCATCTGGGAGCACGACATCCTCCCCCTGCTCGACGAGCACTACTACGGCCGATTCACCCGGCAGGAGGTGCGGGTCCGGTTCGGCCTGACAGCTCTCGTCGCCGACGCGGCCGGCGACCTCGACCCTCTCGACGACACGGGCATCCTCTCCGAGCGGGACGACGCGGCGAGCGAGTGACGCGCCTCGAGCTGCGAGAGAACGGCGGGTGGGCGGCTGCGCCGTTCGAACCGCAGACCGTCGAGCGGGCCTGCGCGACAGGACTGCTCGAGTCTCGCATCGTGGCCACGGGCCCTCAGGTCAAGCCGCAGCTGAACCGCGTCGGTGCCGTGTCGATCGGCGACCATGAGTTCGTCGTCCAGCCGAAGGCGCAGTTCTCGTCGGTGCTGTTCATGCTCGGCTATGCCGCCGACCCGGGGTTCCGTCCCGAAGAGGTATCGGGAGAGGGCACCGAGATCTTCCCGGCGATCGCCGAGACGTTCGCCCGACTGCTGGAGCGGGCGCTGGGTCGTGGCGTGCTGCAGGGCTACCGTCGGCTCGACGAGACCGCCGTCGCGATCCGGGGGCGGGTCCGCTTCTCCGACCAGATGTCGAGGCGTGGGGGTCAACTGCTGCCCGTCGAGCTGACGGTCGACGAGTACACGGTCGACATCGCGGAGAACCAGATCCTGCAGGCGGCGCTGAAGATGCTGCTCGCGCTACCCCGGGTCAGTTCAGATGCACGACGTCGACTCGTGCATCTGGAATCGAAGCTCGTAGGGGTCACGCCCCTGCGGGCCGGTCTCCCGCTGCCGTCGTGGCAGCCGTCGCGTCTTAACGAGCGGTTCCACGCGCCGCTCCGATTCGCCGAGCTGCTGCTCGCCCGCCTGGCCCCCTCGACGACGGGAGACGGACAGCGCATCGCGTCGTTCGTCGTCAACATGGCCGAGGCCTTCGAGGGCTTCGTGACAGCGGGTCTCACCGAGGCGTTCGCCGAAAACTCGAGGGGTGTCAGCATCGGCCAGTACCCGACGCACCTCGACCAGGAACGGCGTCAGCCCATCCGCCCCGACTTCGTCCACCTCGTGGGAGGCCGACCGACCGTGGTCGTCGACGCTAAGTACAAGACGGGTGCGCCGCGGGTCGAGGATCTGTATCAGATGCTCGCCTACTGCACGGTGCTCGGGCTCAACGAGGGGACGCTGATCTACCTGGCAGGTGAGTCGAATGCGACACCGCGCGTGGCACACATCGCGGGCTCGACCGTCGCCGTCCGCACCTCTCGACTCGACGTGGCGCTGACGCCGGAGTCTCTGCTCGGTGAACTGCGGGAGCTCGCCCATGGCCTATCGCCCCGACTTGCAGCCCCAGGAGGGCCATACCGCTGAAAGAGTCCAGTGTCACGTCACCAGAACTGGGACCCTCGGTTGTGAGAATACGTCAGGACACTCCATGCACATGAATTAGTGTCTTGAGAAACAGTCACAAAAGGGGACAACGATGGAGTTTGCCGAGCGGCTCGCCGCACTCGCCTTGAAGGTCAAGAACCAGCGCGAGGCCATTCAGACCGAAGAGGCCACGAAGAACGCGTTCATCATGCCGTTCATCTCGACGATCCTCGGATACGACGTCTTCAACCCGCTCGAGGTGGTGCCCGAATTCACGGCCGATGTCGGTGTGAAGAAGGGCGAGAAGATCGACTACGCGATCATGCGCGACGGCGAGGTGCAGATCCTCATCGAGTGCAAGAAGTCGACCGAGCCGCTCCGCATCGAGCACGCCTCGCAGCTGTACCGCTACTTCGCGGTCACGAACGCCCGCATCGCCGTCCTCACGAACGGCGAGAGCTACCACTTCTACACGGACCTCGACGCGCCGAACCGCATGGACGACAAGCCCTTCCTGGTGCTCGATCTGTCGGACATCGACGAGACCCTGCTGCCCGAGCTGAGCAAGCTGACGAAAGACGTCTTCGACCTCGACTCCGTCATCAGCGCCGCCGAGGAGCTCAAGTACGTCGGCCAGCTCAAGCGGGCCATCGCCGCGCAGTTCCGCGAGCCGTCTGACGACTGGATCAAGTTCGTGACCACGCGGGTCTACGAGGGGTCGTTCACGCAGAAGGTGCGCGAGCAGTTCACGCCGCTCGTGACGAAGGCCTCGAAGCAGTTCTTGAACGACCAGGTGAACGATCGGCTTAAGACGGCACTGGGCTCGTCGAGCTTCCCGTCGATCCCGGCGGAGGCGCCCACCGGCGCGGTGACGAGCGAGGCTGTCGTCGAGGCGGACCTGGATCGCGACACGGAGACCGAGACCACGCTGGAGGAGCTCGAGGGATATCAGATCGTCAAGGCGATCGCGTGCAGCGAGGTCAAGCCGCAGCGGGTCGTCCATCGTGACGCGAAGTCTTACTTCGCGGTGCTGCTCGACGACAACAACCGCAAGCCGATCGCGCGCCTGCACTTCAACGGCAAGAAGCAGAAGTACCTCGGCCTGTTCGACGCCGCCAAGGTCGAGACCAAGCACGCGATCGAGTCCCTCGATGAGATCTACTCCCACGCCGACGCCATCCGCGAGTCCGTCAAGGCCTACGCCTAGGCACGCGCCGTCGACGCGACAGGGACGCATGCACCCGTCGGTCGTGTCAGCCCCGTCCCAGGAGCACGGGCACCGAGTGCCACATCTGCGAGTCGCCGGGCGAGAGCCTGCGCCGCTCACACCAATAGGACCTCTCGAACTGCACTGGAGCCACTTGTGACAACAGCCCCCATCCTCGTCTTCCTCCACGGCGTCGGCGACGGCGATCAAGACGACAAATGGAAGGCCACCCTGTCGGAGTCTCTGGTGCGCTTGGGGTACCCGGGTCTCGACTCGGCGGAGGTCGTGGCCCCGAAGTACGCCCATGCGCTGAAAGACTGGGATGTCCGCGAGACACTTCCGGACTACACCGGGAAGGCTCCGACTCGCGAAGCCGCCAAGACCAACCGCCGAGCCTTCGAAAGCCGTATGGGTGCTGTCGAATGGCGCCTGGGCAAGCACACGCGGGGAAACGGCCTGCTGGGGTTGGACACCGCGGTGAGTGCCGCTGTGGCCGTGCCCGTCTTCAAGCAGGCCCGAAACTACCTGTCGAACCCGCAGATCCGCGCTCAGGTGCTCAACCGGGTGTTGAACGCCCTGCCCTCGACGGGTCGCATCGTCCTCGTGGGCCATAGCCTCGGCTCGGTCATCGCGGCCGATCTCCTGCGCCGCCTTCCTGCCGAGGTCGAAGTGGTCGGGATGGTCACGATCGGGAGCCCTCTCGCGAACGGCGCCTTCGACGTCGACAAGTTGAAGGACGGCCTGAAGGAGCCTCCCTTCAACCTCGCCTGGTGGGTCAACTTCTGGAACTCGTCAGACCCCGTCGCGGCTCACCGCGGGCTGTCGTCCGTGTTCCCATGGATGGTGGACTTCCGCGTCGCCACGACACCGTCATTCGTCCGAGGACACTTCGCCGAGGAGTACCTGGGATCAGACGCCGTGGGTGCAGCGATCGGGTACGCCCTGTTTGGCTCCCTGTCCACCGAGCTCGAGGCTGTCGAAAAGGGCGTGGACATCCCTCTCGATCCGGCTGAATCGATGGCGCTCATGGCGCTGCGCTACGCCCATCTCATGCGGAGGCGACTGAAGGGCGACGAGCTGGATCGATTCACCGGCGCACTCCGCCGTGTTCAGACGGATGTCGTGACGGACATCGTCACGCGCAATGAAGCTGAGGGCCGACAGGTTCCCCTCAACGTGACGCGGCTCATGGTCCATCAGCCCAGCCCGACAGGTGACCTCGTCGAACCGCAGCCGGGGCGCTACCTGGGCAAAGACGAGGCGGTCGTCCTCCTGACCGTGCTGGCGGCCGAGAACGTCCTCCGCCCCTTCGAGATCGACCTGCCGCGTGAGAAGTGGCTCGAGGCGATGAAAGAACTCTGCGCCGAGATGGGGCTGGGCACGCAGTACGGCATCGACATCTTCGAGGCTGCTAAGCGCGCCCGGAGTGTCCTCAGCCCGGGCCGCGGCGCCGGCTGGATCAAGTGGGGCGCCCTCAGCGTCGGCGCGGCAGCGATCGTCGTAGCCACCGGGGGTTTGGCGTTGGCGGCCGCGCCGGGCCTCGCTGGAGCTGCAGCCATCACGAGCGCGTTGGCGACGTTCGGACCAGGTGGGATGATCGGCGGTCTCCTGACGGCCGGAACCCTGGTCTCGGCAGGCGGCGGTGGCATCGCGTACGGTCTCGCCGGACAGGGCACGACGGCCGAGACCCTCGAGGCCATCGTCGAGCGTCGCCTCGCCGCGACCATCCTGAGGCAGCTGCAGGGGCTCGAGCCCGACCCCGCAGTCTGGAGCGTTCTCGCGCAGATCGAGATCGAGGTCCGCCGCCAGCACGAACGCATGGACGAGTTCAGCGACGAGTCCGCACCGGGCCTGAAAGACCTGAAACGGAAGATCCTCACCGTCGAGAGAGCGCTGCGCTATCTGACGGAGAACGGTCTAGAGCCCGGAGAAGTCTCCGCACAGCAGTGACGGTGCCGCATGGCACGATGACAGCAGCACCAGGGGGAATCGAGAGGGACGCGTCGAGCGACGCGGTCACAGGGTCTTCCGCACACCGCACCGGGAGGCGCACGTGAGCACCAGCATCACGAACCACGAATACGTCGGACGAGCCGTCACCGAACTCGCCCGTGGACTGCAGCCGGTCGTCGCCGACACTCTCGCGCCGCATCTGCTGGCGGGGATGTCGTGGACGACTCTGCTCGAACGACGCGACGAAGCCGGCGGTAGAAACGGCGGCGTCTACACCGAGACCGACCTCCAGGTCATCCTCCGCACCATGACCGAGTCGCTCGGCGCGCTCGGCCGCCCCTTCGAGACCCTGCTCGGTCTGGCGGGCACACGTCTCACCGGTGAGCTCCGCGAGGTCCGCAACGACTGGGCCCACAATGTCGCCTTCGACGACGACGACGCCTACCGCGCAGTCGACTCCGCCCAGCGCCTCCTCACCATCTGCGGCGCCACCGCGAGCGCCGACGCGCTCAGCACCCTCCGGCGCGACCTGCAGGTGCGGATGGCCGCCACGACCCCGTCACCGACTCCGGTCGCCACGACGCCCGACCTGCCCGCGTCTCTGACACTCGCCCCGCCGCCCCAGACTCCCCCGCGCGTTCCGACGCCTCCAGCCGTCCCCGCCTCGATGCCACCCTCACCCGCGGCGGCCACGCCCGCAGTCCCAGCCTCGACACCGCCCGCACCCGCGCCGTGGGCAGCCCCCACCGCAGTCGCCGCGTCGACACCGCCCGCCCGCGCCTCCGCACCCGTCACCGTCTCCATCTCCTGCGCCCCGGTCATCAGCTACGCGATGGCGCACAACGGCCTGACCGTCATCTCCGAAGTGACCCTGACGAGCCCGACCACGACGGCCCGAGGCGCTCGACTGACCGTGGGCATCGAGTCGGCCGCCGGGCCCGTCGGCGCTCCCACCGAGTACTTCGTCGATCTCGTCGCAGGGTCCGAGACGCTGCTCCCCCAGCTCGACATCAAGGTCGACCCCGCGGTGATGCTCGGCATCGAGGAAGCGCGGCCGGCCAGAGTCGTCGTCACCGTCGTCCACGACGACCTCGAGCTCGGCCGCGGCACCGTCGACGTGCTGCTCCTCGCCGCGAACCAGTGGCTCGCGCGTCCGACCTTGATGTCGCTCGAGATGCTCGCGGCGCACGTGCAGCCCAACCACCCCGCCCTCGAGTCCCTCGTCGCCGAGGCCGCCGACGAACTGGCCAGGCAGACGGGCAGCGGCGCCCTGGTCGGATACCAGCAGGGTCCCGAGCGGGTGGATGCGACGGTCGACGCGATCATGACGGCGATGCGCGCCCGGTCGATCCGGTACAGCGTGCCGCCGGCCAGCTGGTCGGACGACGGGCAGAAGGTCCGCACGCCCCACGAGGTCCTCGTCGGCCGGTTGGGCACCTGCCTCGACACGACCGTGACCCTCGCCGCGGCCCTCGAGCGGGTCGGCATCCGCCCCATGCTGGTCGTCGTCGAAGGCCACGCCTTCCTTGCCTACTGGCGCGAGGAGACTTCGCTGGCGAGCCCGGCGACCACGAGCGCGTTCGCGCTCCCGAACCTCGTGCGCACCGACTACGCCCGGGTGATCGAGACGACCATGCTCACGGAGGACCACGCTGACGTCGGTCTCCACGACATCCGCCGGCTGCCGCTCGAACAGCACCTCTCCGGCGACCTCGACCGCGTCGTCGGCATCACCGACGTGCACCAGGCGCGCACGAGCAGGGTCTACCCGCTGCCGGCGCGTGTGACATCCGCCGACGGAGCCGTGGTCGTGGTCGACTACCAGGCCGTGCACTCGCGTCCCGCCGCGTACGTGCCCGAACGCCGGACGGACGACGGCGGTCAGACCGACGTCGCATCCGTCCCGCCCCGCGTCCAGCGCTGGAAGAACTCCCTCCTCGACCTCAGCCTCCGCAACCGTCTCATCAACTTCGCCGACCGAGCACGATTCCCGCTGCACGTCGCCGAAGAGGGCCTCGCCGAGTTCGAGGACTACCTGAACGGCGGCAAGGCGTTCGAGCTCCTCCCGTCCGACGCTCTCCCGGCCGTCGAGGTGCAGCGCGGAGTCCGGTGGGGACGCGACCTGTCGTCCGACGACCGCGCCGATCTGTTCCACACGAAGCATCAGCTGTACACGGACGCGTCGACCGAGGCCTACCCGCGCCTCCTGCGGGCCCTCGCCTACAAGGCCAAGACCGTGCTCGACGAGACCGGCGCCAACAACCTGTACATCTCCATCGGCTCGCTCGTCTGGAAGGTCAAAGACAAGACGGTCCGGTCGCCCCTCATCCTCGTACCGGTGACGCTGCGGGCGAAGGGCAAGTCCGGCGGGTACCAGGTGATCCTCGACGACGCCGGGGCCTCGACCCCGAACTACTGCCTGCTCGAGAAGCTCCGCGCCGAGCACGGGCTCCGCATCCCCGCTCTGGCCGATCCCGCCGGCGACGCGTCCGGCATCGACATCCAGCGCGTGCTGACCGAGACGCGTCTGGCCATCCTCGATTCGGGCATCGAGGCCAACGTCGAGCCGACCGTCGATCTCGCGATCCTCCAGTTCGCCAAGTTCCGACTCTGGAAGGACCTCGACGACAACTGGGAGGCGCTGGCCGGCAACGATCTGGTGCGTCACCTGATCGAGTCCCCCACCGAGCCGTTCGTCGACGCGTCGACCGCTGCGGCAGAAGGCGTGTCCGAGCCGGCGCGCACGGATCTCGACGCGCTCCTCGCGACGCTCCCCGTCTCGGCCGACTCGTCTCAGGCCGCGGCCGTCGCGGCCGCCACGGCAGGGCGCACGTTCGTCCTCGAAGGCCCGCCCGGCACTGGCAAGTCCCAGACGATCACGAACCTGCTGGCCAAGGCCATCACCGAAGGCAAGAAGGTGCTGTTCGTCGCCGAGAAGCGTGCGGCGCTCGAGGTCGTGCAGAGGCGGCTCGCCGGCGTCGGTCTCGGGCCCTTCACGCTCGACCTGCACGACAAGGGCAGCAAGCCGGCGCCCCTCCGCGAGCACCTGCGGACCTCTCTGGCTCAGCGCGCCTCCGCGGACGCCGAGGGGCTCGCCCGCGCGACCGACTCGATGGACTCCGCCCGCCGTCGCCTGGCCCGGTACACCGGCCAGGTCCACGAGGTCAACGCGACGGGTCACAGCCTCTACTCCGCCCACGTCGCCGAGCTGGTGCATGCCGACGCGGCCTTCGAGCTCGCGGTCCCCGAGCACTTCGCGGCCACCGCCTCCGCCGATGATCTGCATGCGGTGCACACCGCGCTCCGCGAACTGGCCGACCACGCCGGTCGCGCCCGCCCCTCTGCACGGCACGCTTGGAGCTTCGTCGACCTGACCGAGAGCGACACCATCGACGAGGCGTCCCTTCTCGCCTCCGTCGCCGAACTCGACGACGCCCTCGACACGGCGAGCGCCGACGGGACGACGGCCGCCGTCCTGGAGACGGCATCGACCGTCTCCGAACTCCGCACGCTGGTGGGGACGCTCAACGGAGGCGGCGTGAGCCGATCCGTCCTGAAGGAGGCGCGCACGGCGAACTGGCGAACAGAGACTCAGCGACTGCTTACCGAGCTCGAGGGTCTCACCCCGGCGTTCGGCGATGTGCTGACGGTCGTCGAGCCCGACATCCTGGCGCTCGACCTCGACCGCATCGCGCATGAGGCGACGGTCGCGCACTCCTCCGGGTTCTTCGGACGCAAGAAGCGTCGACGAGCCGTGGCCGCCGCCTTCGCTCACGTCACCCGCCCGGGTGTGACCGTCGATCTCAAGTCGCTGCCGTCGTCGACGGCACGCTTCGTCGCCTTGCGCGACGCCGTCCGCAGTCTCGCCGCGCAGATCGATGCGGTCCCCGGGCTCGGTGTCTGGTCGGGCTGGAATCCCGTCCGCGAATCTGACCGCAGCCACGTCGGCGCTCAGGTCTCGTGGCTGCGGTGGCTGTCGTCCGTGACCGATCCGGAGACGGGCGATGCGAGTGGGCGGGCGTTCCGCAGCGCTCTAGAGAGCCTGACGGCCGAGCGGCAGGGCGGGGCTCCCGAATCCGCCACGCGAGTGACCCGGCTGGCCGATGCGACCGACGCGCTGAGGTCCGCGCCCGGGACGACGCCCGAGGCATGGGCCTCCTGGGCCGGAGAGACTCCGTTCTTCGTCTCGTGGAGGTCGACTCGGGCCGGGCGGGACCCTCTGCAGCCTGCGGGGGTCAGTCTCGCGAACTGGATCAGGTGGCGACGCGCCGTCGCCCCGCTGCGGACTCATGGGCTGCTCGAGGCCTACGGCACCGTGCTCACGGGTGGTCTACCCGCCGACGAGGCCCGCGACGCGTTCGAGCGCGGATTCGCGACGGCCAGCGCACACGAACGCGCACGCTCGACCGGTCTGGACGAGTTCGACGCGCTCGGGCAGGCGCGGGCGATCGATCGCTACACCGACTCTGCCCGCGACATCCGAGACGAGCTTCCGCAGTCGATCCCGGCGCAGCTCCTCGGGCGGCGTGGCTTCGACCATCAGACGGCCAAGGGCCGCGCCGGCAAGTTCGTCGCCGAGGTCAACAAGATGCGCGGCCGCATGAGCGTCCGCGACATCATGACGACCTACGGCGACCTCGTGGCCGAGATCACCCCGTGCGTCCTCGTCAGCCCGGACTCCGTCGCCCGGTTCTTCCCGGCGAAGGCCGACCTTTTCGACATCGTCGTCTTCGACGAGGCCTCGCAGGTCCGCGTGGCCGACGCCGTCGGAGCGATGGGGCGGGCCACCTCGGTGGTCGTGGTGGGCGACAGCAAGCAGATGCCTCCCACGTCGTTCGCGGAGGCCGCCATCGACGACGACGACGCCGAGGCCCAGATCGAGGACGTCCTCGCCCGCGACGAGGAGTCGATCCTCGCGGAGTGCAAGCAGGCCCGGATCGAGAGCCGGTGGCTGTCGTGGCACTACCGCAGCCAAGACGAGTCCCTCATCGCCTTCAGCAACCGCAACTACTACGAGGACCGCCTGACGTCGTTCCCTGCTCCGGCCCACGGTTCCGTCGACGACGGCGTCGGTGGTCACGGGATCACCCTGCGTCGCGTCGACGGGAGGTTCCTCCGGTCCGGCCCCGCCAAGACCCTGCGGACGAACCAGGTCGAGGCCGACGCGATCGTGGCCGAGATCCGTCACCGGTTCGCCGCCGACCCGGCGGGCACGCCGTCGCTCGGCGTCGTCACGTTCAACGCCCAGCAGCGCACGCTCATCGAGTCGATGCTACGTGACACGGGCGACGAGCGGATCGTCGACGCGCTGGACGCCTCCACCGACGGGCTGTTCGTCAAGAACCTCGAGAACGTGCAGGGGGACGAGCGCGACACCATCCTGTTCTCGACGGCCTTCAGCGCGAACGACAAGGGCGTGCTTCCGTTGAACTTCGGCCCTCTGACGAACTTCGGCGGCGAGCGCCGGCTGAATGTGGCTATCACGCGAGCCCGCCGTCAGGTGATCCTGTTCTCGAGCTTCGACCCGGGTGATCTTCGGGCCGAAGAGACGACGTCGCGCGGCATCCGCGATCTCCGGGCGTACCTCGAGCTCGCGCAGCGGGGCGCGGAGAACGTCCTCTCGGCCGCCCGCACCACGACGAGGTCGGACCTCCACCGTGAGGATCTGGCCGAGGCTCTGCGGGGTCGTGGTCTCGAGGTCACGACCGACGTCGGACTCTCGGACTTCAAGGTCGACCTCGCAGTCTCCGCCGCAGGGCACCCTGGTGCGCCGACGACCGCCGTCCTGCTCGACGGTCCGAGCTGGGCTCAGCGGGGCACGGTCGCCGATCGTGATGCATTGCCCGTGGAGGTGCTCGGCGGGTTGATGAAGTGGCCTGCGGTCGAGCGCGTGTGGCTGCCCGAGTGGCTCGCTGACCGTGAGGGTGTGCTCGACAGGCTGGTCGCGGCCGTCCCGGCGCCGGTGGGCCGCTAGGCAGAGCGCTCGGCACCTGCCGGCGGCCCCAGAACGGGGTCGCCGCCACGGGTGACTGCGGACCATGTGTATGTGAGCATGGATCAAGGATTGTGCTCGGCGTATGCGCAGTCGGATCAGGAGAACGAACGTGGTGCACAACGGCTATGCGGTCATCGATTTCGAGACGACCGGGCTCTCACCTCAGCACCACCATCGGATCATCGAGGTCGGCATCGTCCACGTCGCTCCCGACGGCACGATCGAGGACTCGTACGAGACCGTCATCAACCCGTCCCGCGACCTCGGCCCGACTCATATCCACCAGCTGCGGGGTGCGGACGTCAAAGACGCCCCGCCCTTCGCCGACATCGCGCCGCAGCTCGTCGAGCACCTCCGAGGCCGGGTGCTCGTCGCGCATAACGCCCGGTTCGAGACGACCTTCCTGCGTCACGAGCTCGCCAAGCTCGGCGTCACGTCTCCCATCACCGACGACGGCGCGCTCTGCACCATGAAGCTCGCGACCACGTATCTGCCGGGTTCGGGGCGCAAGCTGGCGGACTGCTGCGCCGCGTTCGACATCCCGTTGGTCGACGCCCACGAGGCTCTGGCCGACGCGCGTGCGACGGCGCACCTCCTGAGCGCGTACCTCGAGGCGGGCCGTGATCAGAGCGCCTGGTGGGCGCAGTGGGGCGACTTCGCCGCGCAGGCTCCCTGGCCGGTGCTCACGACGGGGTCGTCCGCTCCCTGGATGTCCCGTCGTCGCGGACTCGACGTCGACGCTCCGGCTCTCGTGCGCGCGGGTCAGCCCGGCGCAGCGCTGGTCGGCGACGAGAAGTCGTTCCTCGATCGGACGACCGATCGTCTGCGACCGATCGAGGGAACAGGTCGAGAGCTCGACTACGTCGCCGTGCTCGACCGGGCGCTGTCCGACGGCTTCCTGTCGGTGTCCGAAAGCGAAGAATTGCGCAGCGTCGCCGAGGCCATCGGCGTCACCCCGACCCGTCGTGTCGAACTCCACCACGAGTACTTCGACGGGATCGTCGATGCGGCGTGGGCGGACGGCGTGCTCACCCCGGCTGAGAAGGCCGACATCGAGGCCGTGGCCATCATGCTCGACATCGCCGCCGGGCCGCGCCGCGCAGCACTCGAGTCGCGGGCGGCCACAGCGATCGTCGCGGAGACGGCACCCATGACGCGTCTGGCACCCGGCGATCTGGTCGTGCTCACCGGGGAGATGTCCGAACCCCGCGAGCGCATCGAGGCACTCCTGATCGCGCTGGGGGTCGTCGTGAAGGCCGGCATCACGAAGAAGACGTCCCTTCTCGTGGCCGCCGACCCCGACAGCCTCTCCGGCAAATCCCAGAAGGCCCGCCAGTACGGCATCCCGATCGTCGGCGAGGCCGAGCTGCGCGCCTTGCTGCAGATGACGTGAAGCTGAGCCCATCGTCCGCTTGTCGACCTGATGACATTGAGTCGAACTACTTGGCCAAGAATTGACCTCGAAGGCCTGTCTCCTTCGTGCCTTCTAGCCAAACATTATGAGACGCCACTAAGAGACTTTCCCGACCACGGGGAACTCATGCGCCTCTAAAGGTCCTGTTCTGACAGGATCGCCCTATGAGCCTTACGAGTGAATTACGCGATGCGGGTTCTCCCATTCGTGCGTATCTCGATGGGGCCTCGCCTGTCTTGGCTGCCACGCGTGGGAGCGGTCCAGTGGCACGTGAGATGGCCATCGCTCTCGGTCTTGCAGACCTCGCTCGTCAGCCGTCCTTGGTGCCTGCATCAGTAGAAGTCGATGGTGGGCTTTCAGGCACAGCCTTCGACATTCGTGCGCGGATCGCACTCGGAGGCTTCGACGCGGCTGAGTCTGCTTCCGCCGAGGGAATCGCGGCCCTTCCTGGTTTGGTCGATCCAGCACAGAACGGTGACCATCGGAATCGGGTCCTCGCTGAGGCATTTCAGTTCGCCGAAGAGCTGCTGAGCAATACCGGCAACGAGTCGGATCTCACGCGAGCGTCGATCCTGCTGGCTTACTGCGAGCAAATCTATCGAGCCGGCGCGGACGCGCTTGCAGGCGCGCTCGGAGACCAGTGCGACGCGGCCTCCAACGGCCGCGAATTCGCACGCTCAATTCCGGAGGAAGTTCTCGCGGATGTGGACGCTCTTCTGGCGTTGAACTCTTCGCAGCTCGACTCGTGGCACGATCGCATAGCGGCCGGAGTCCGTTTCGAATCGAACCCGAGCTTCAGCGGTGCGAGGCTGTTGGGAGGGGCAGACGGTGACTGGTTGATCGGTGACACGCTGATCGACTGCAAGGTCTACAACGAACTCAAGGTCCCACGGTTGCGAGACTTCCTGCGCCAACTGCTGGGCTACGTCATGCTCGACCTCGACGACGCCCTAGGCATTCGCCGAGTGGGAGTCTGGCTACCTCGCCAGCGGTGTTTGCAGGAGTGGACTCTCGGCCAGTTGCTTGGTGGAGACCCCGAGAAGTTGCTTCCGACCCTGCGCGAGGGCTTCGTGCGAGCGACGGAGCGAAGTCAAATTGCCGTTCACGTGCCGGTTTCGGAGCGTCGCAAATTGCAGCTCCTGGCAGACAACCGGCATACGCCGCACGCAATGCTGATGATGCTGTCTCAGGGCGACGACGTCGATCTCAGGTTCCGGGTCGCGCGCAACACGTCGTCGTCGATGGAAGTCGCCAGGCGGCTCGCAGCTGATCGTTATGCACACGTACGTGAAGGCGTCGGTATGAACCCGGCCGCGCCGGCGGACCTCCTTCAGCATCTGTCGGCAGATCGAAGCGTGTCCGTGCGCCGCGCGGTGGCCGCGAACCCGGCCTGGCGCGGAGCAACGGCGCAGCTTCAGATTGCCAGCCTGGGTGAGGCGGCGGGCGGGCATATCACCTCGGCCAACGGCTCCCCCGGCGAGATCGCGCATTTGCAGACAATTTCCTCGGCGCTGACAAATGACCGCACCATAGTGATCAGACAAGACCGCAATCCTGCTGGGACACCGGGTGTCTCGCTTGGACCGATCTTGCGGTCGGTCCTCTTCGGGCATGAAGCAGGCGACTTCGACTCGTTCTTACCCGAAGCCAGTCGGTGCTGGGCTTTTAGGATCGGTCGATCGCTCCGGCTGCCCGCTCGAGTGCTACAAGGCCTGCCTACGGAGGTCATCACCGATCTCATGTCCGATCAGCGTCCGGCGTATGTGCGCCGCATAGCCGCCGAAATGCTGCCGGTCGCGGAAACCGCCGTTCGTCAACGGCTCTTCAGCGACCTGGACGCGCATATCCGCTGTGATGCGCTCCGACGCTCCGTCACAGATCCTGACCCGCTGCTGGGTGAGGTGCTGGCTGAACTCGGGAGTTCAACTTTTGCTCGTCTGAAGTTCGTCACCGATGGGCTTGAGCCGTTCAACACATGGAATGGAATTTCCGACTCTGGCGCGCAAGTCCTGGAGCTGGTCGCTGGGCATCCGTCGACGCCACCAGAAGTACTGGCGAGCCTTATTGTCGAGAAGTCCACCCAGGTGCGACTCGCTTTGGCTGGTAATCCATCACTCACCCCCGAGTCGCTCGCAAGGCTGTCCAAGAAGATGTCGAGGACACGATCCGAGGAGGCGCGTGAGGTGTTAGCTGCTTCACGAAGTACCCCAGTCGTCGTTCTCGAGGGCCTCTCCAGGGACAAGAATGTGACGGTTCGAGTCGCTGTCGCCGGCAACTCGGCTTCGCCCGAACACATTCTTCACTCGCTCTCACAAGATCATTCGTTCGACGTCTGCCTGGCAGTGCTGGCGAACACCAGCACATCCTCGTCGCTCGCGACGTCCATCGCGCGAGAACTGCTGCAGGTATCAGAAAATCTCGATCTGTACCTGGTTTTAAAGGCCGTTGACCACCGCCAGGATCTTGGACTTCAGAAGGCCCTGATCGAAGACAGGCTTGACCTCCTCGCGAAGAGCAGGATCCGCGAGCCCGACGGAAGGTTGTACGTCGCATGCAATGAGCGGACGAGCAGAAGGACATTGGAACGGCTCGCCAAGAGCAAGGATGAATCGGTGAGAAGTGCGCTCGCACAGAATCCTCGCGTTCCACTGAAGACCTTAGAGTCGCTGGCTCATGACCAGGATGCATCTGTGCGCCAAAGCGTCGCATGCAACGAACGACTCACGCAGGACACGCTGAACGCTCTGCTGCTCGATGACGATCTGAAGGTGCGGCTCGCGGCGTACGGGAATCCGGCTATGGACGCCGAGGCCGGCCAGGAGCAAGAAACGCGGTCAGCCGCGGTGATGCTTGCCGCACGAAGCACCATTCCGACTGTCGAAGAGCTGCGAGAGATGGCAGCGAACCCCAGGGCTGAAGTGCGCATACGCGTCGCGTACAGCGAACACGCGACACCTGACATCTTGGCTTTCCTAGGGGGCGAGCGACGCAGCAGCAGGGTCCGCCGGGCGGTCGCGGCCCATCCAAAGACGCCTTCAACAGTGCTGAGGTCATTGGCGATGAGAGATGACGCCGACATTCTTGTGTCGATTGCCTTCCACCGCGAAACTCCTCTAGACGTGCTCGTTGATCTCGCCGGGCGTAGTTCCGAGCTTGCTGTGATGGTCGCCTTGAATCCGAACGCACCCGTCGAAATAGTTGAGGCTTTGACTAGAGACTCGGATGAGTTCGTCAGGTTTGTTGCGACGGCACAGCTAGATGAACGCTCAAAGATGGCCTCGCCCCGAGACACGACATCCATTGGAACGGGAGAGGCGCAGGCTGAGAGCCCGATCGCGTAGCCCCTGACGTCAGCTTAGACACCGCTGAGCGCAGATCGACCTCGTGGGGGACCGGTCCCCAGCAAGGTGGGTCTTCTGCGCACGTAGGAGGTCACTTCGACCTCACCTACGAGGCCATCTACCGCCGGTCAAGACCGCGGCGGACAGAACGTCACGAAACTAAGTCGCGTTCGGTCCTACAGCCGCCCGGTTGGGCGCCAGAAACGGCTTCAGGTAGGCGCGGAGCGCCGGGTCGACGACGTACACATAAGTCCCCCGGATCCCCCGAGTCAGCAGCACGCCGTAGATGTTGAGGACGAACTGGCGCACCTCCGCGTCGGTGTATCGCCGTCCGAGCTGCTTGTTGTTCTCCACGCCCTTGACGTCGAAGTACGAGCTCCGATCGACGAACATCTGACCCGTCGCCGCGTCGTAACGAAGATCGCCCCCGATGATGACGCCTGCGTAGTTCAGGTCGTAGCCCTGAACCGTGTGGATGGAGCCGACCTCCTCGAGCGCGTTCTTCGACGAGATCCAGTCCTTCGTCGTCCCATTCCACCGGAGACTCACGCCGTCGAGTTCGATGTCGGCTGCGGAGGGATCCTTCTTCGACACCCACTTCCAGGCGTATCCGGCGACGAGGCGGGCCAGCCCACCCTCCGCGTCTCGTGCTCGGATCTCGCGATGCAACTCCCCCAGATCGTCGAACATGCGGAGGTCGTAACCGTCGAACTGCTGAGGAGAAGGTCGGTCGACCTGCGGGGTCCGACCGTCGATACGCAGGACTCGTCGGACGTACCCCACGAAGTCGGCGCCCGCCTGCACCCGCATCTGCGTCGACAGCCCGTAGTGACGCCCCTCAGAGCGGGCCGTGCGCAGGAGAGCTTCTACGGTCTCATTCGAGAGGTCCGCCGGCCTCACACTCTGAGCCACGTCCACCAGCAGGATCTGATGGCGGCTCTTCGCGACGATCCAGTCCAGCTGCGTCTTGGACAGATCGTCGGCACCGAACAGTCGCGTGTTGATCTCGGGGAACTTCTTGTTCAGAACACCCGTGGACTGGTTCGCCCGCTGGTTCAGACGATGAGCCTCGTCGACGATGAGAAGATCCCACTCCTCGTCCGACTGCCCGACGTCGAACGGGGTCATCACCATGCTCGGGCTGAGGCCGGGGGTCTTACGGAAGACCTTCTTGATCGAGTCCCGAAGCGACTGCTGCGGGATGACCATCCCGACGCGCAGACCTGCGAGCATCTCGGCGTAGTCCCCGAGGAAGAAGTCCGAGAACAGCGAGTCACCGTCGATCTCCTCAACGGACGGATGCGCGACGATGTCCATGAGCAGCTTCAGCAGGTAGACGGCCACGACGGTCTTGCCGGTCCCCGGCTGACCTTCGATCACGAGGGTGCCCCCAGCCCCCTCGCGGATGTCGTCGAAGAGCCCTTCGAGGATGTCCTCGACGGCAGCGGCTTGATCCTGCGTCAGGGCCTTGAATGGAGAGAGCTTGAAGAGATCGCTGTTCTCGATCTCGGGGATGGGCCTGGTGAAGACACCGTCCGCGCGGAGCCGGTTGACGACGCCGTCGAAGACGGAACGGTAGCGGTTCCGGTCGTAGTAGTTCGCAGCGGTGATGCCGTCGTTGCGATTCAGAACGCTGTACGAGCCGTCGGCGGAGAGCAGCTGGATGAGGCGCGACTCAAGGTCGAGGCAAGCCGACTTGTTGAAGGTCTCGTCGACGATGACGCGGATGCTGTCCAGCTGGCGCTTCTCGGGATTGGCGAGGTGCTGTCTGAGCCGGGCGACGGCGTTGCGGGTCTCCCCGACGTAGATGTCACGGAGTCGTTCTTCCGGGTGCCGACCCGACTTCGACGCACTCGTCTGGTCGAGCACGTACACGACGGGCCAGTCCCTGTGCCTCGGGTCGAGAAGGCCCCAGACATCCACCGACTCCTTGTCGAAGGCCAGAGGCACGATCTCAGAGGGCGTCATATTTCTCGCTTCGTCCTCGGGCCTTCTCCACCGGGTACTTCCGCCGCGTCACCTCGAGCTTGTCGAGCACTATCTGATCCGGGTCCACCCCGAGCCGATCAGCCAGGAGGAGGCAGTACGTCAGGACATCTGCGAGCTCACCCTGGACAAGCGCGGGGTCGAAATCAGGCCCCCATTGGAAGCACTCCAGAAGCTCGCCCGCCTCGATGGCGATACTCCGAGAGAGGTTGTCCTCCGAATGGAATTGATCCCACTCACGTTCGCGCACGAAGGCGCGGACCGCGTCCTGGGCCTTAGTAGGTGCCATGACCGAACGCTAACAGCCGTCGACGAACTGACCACCTGCTCAAGTAACGATTCTTGACGGCGCCGTCCGCCGGCCTGTCCGTTTCGCGCTCTCGCGGTGAGAGCGCGGCGGGGTGGCGTTGGCGAGCAGCACCTCCCTGGGGCTGATGCAGGTGGCGGTCGGTCTGCCGCGGAGCGAGGTGCTGGTCAGCAGTGCGGAGTTCCCGTCGAACCTCTACGCCTGTTGGAGAGCCGAGGATGCGGGGCTCACCACGACCACTCCTGGATCGACGACACGCGGCCCGAATCAGTCGAACTGCTTAGCGCGAACGTCCTTCTCACGACGCCGGAGCCGTAGTGAGGCCACCCTTCTGGTCAGGCGACGACAGGAACCGACGGTGCGGTCGCCGCCGTGGCGCCAAGGCCATTCATTCGTGCCTGCACGATGGCTTGGCCGATGTTTCCGAGTAGGAGCATGAGCGCGTAATTACCGCCCGTGCCGAGACCTGTCACGGCGTTCATGCCCTTTGCGAGCGACCAGAAGTACCAGAAAGCGCCGAACGGGCACAGCAGCCACCAGGTGGTCATCGCAGCAGCACCGGCACGGTTGACTTCGCCTCGAGTCTTCGCGCACCACACGATCGAGTAGATGCCGAAGGTGATGAGAGGCAAGAGCAGGACAGCCGCCGCGGATCGTCGCATCAGCTGAGTATTTGTCGTCACCGCACAAGCTATGGGCCAAGGAGACATAACACCTAGCCCCCTTACGGGGCCCTGGCACACAAGGTCGGCCCATGGCGCGCCGATTCAGTGCAGCCTGTGCCAGACGGTGGACCATCAGATAAGGGTAGTTCCGCCGAGAACTCGTCCGTTCGCAAGAAGGGGCATCGACTTCTTCCACCGTTGTGCCTTGTCGACATATCGAGCGTGGCGCCGATAATCATGCTCCTTGCGACAACCATCATTGTCGGGGGTGCTCAGTAGTGTCTCCTTGAGCAGCAATGGGCTGTTCATCGACAAAGGAGTCACCTATGCGAGTACCCGCTTACCATTCCATCGTGTTGACCGACCCCGACGTGCACCACGTCTTCAGCAACTGCCCCAACGGGCAACAGATTCCAGCCGCCAACACGCGCACCGGAACCCATGATTGGCCGCTCTGCGGAAACTGCAAGCGCATGTAGCAATCCGGTGGGAGACGGCTGATGCCGTCTCCCACCTCGGCAAGTTGGTCCCGTCCTTCGGGCCGGCGATCTGAACTCAGATGCACCTGCCGTCGATCATTCGGTCATGCGGCCGGCCAGGTCGGCGCACTCTCGACAATCGCCGCGTCAACGCCTTGGTCGTGAATCCTCTACTCTTTGGTACCGCGCACCCAGCGACTAGAGGCATCGGATGACTGACGAGAAAACTTCGTACGAGACCAGAACGATCCGCTCATTACGAGGCCTCGAAGCCCGTACGCGATCAAAATGGGAAGCCGATGGCTGGGAAGTAATCAGCGAGACACCGCGCGGGCTGAGAACAGACATCACGTTGAGGCGACCCAGACCACGACGCCCTGTTCTGCTCTACACCGTCGGCGGCGCAGTGCTTGCCCTCGCGATAGGTGCCATTGCTCTGGCCGGAGCGCTGTCGGGAGACGCCCCTGAAGAGAATTCGTCGGCAGCCTCAGCGGAACCCTCTCGAACGGTCTCGAGACTGCCGACGCCTACGAGCGTCGATAGTCCGTCTCCCGTGGCGACCTCGACTGCTGTCTCTAAGGACAGAGATGCAGAATTCAAGGCCCTCCTGAACCTTGGTGACTACTGCGATCCCTCCATAGCGTTGTTTGCGGAAGCTCATGAAGACCAGATCGTCACCTTCGACGGCCACATAGCCGCATTGAACAATCATGGAAGCAGCACGACGCGGTACGACATCCTGCTTGGATCCGGTGACTTCAGCCCGACAACTGCTTTGGGGCCTGCTTTTCAATACCGTGACGTGAATACGATCAGTGATCTCAATTACTCGGCCAGGACGAACGATTCCGTCGGCGTGGGCACGAACCTACGACTCACAGCGCGCGTCGGTGACTTTGAACCCGAGTCGTGCCTCTTCCGGCTCGAACCCATCGAGACCACATTCCGCTGAAATCACGTCAGCTCGCCGCGCTGGGAACTAGCGC
Source organism: Frigoribacterium sp. CFBP9030 (assembly GCF_034045195.1). NCBI lineage: Bacteria > Bacillati > Actinomycetota > Actinomycetes > Micrococcales > Microbacteriaceae > Frigoribacterium > Frigoribacterium sp. CFBP9030. Next base: position 2,016 of record NZ_JAXCWG010000002.1, on the reverse strand, counting down.
GATCCTGTCCGCCATGCCGCTCTCAATCGTCCTGACCGTCCGACCGACTCGTAAAACTCCTGAGTTGGCCTAACACCTCCTGCCGACCCGCCCCGGCCTGCCGCTCTGGCACGGGCGCTCGGGCCGCCTCAGCGCCCCCAGCAACGCACTCCCCCGCACTAACGCAGCGACAGCGACTCATTCGGTCGAAGATCGGCATGCACCATCGCCTGTCTATACGTCTCGACCATGTCGTCGAAGGCGTCCTGTCTCTGCTGTGGAGCCAGGATGAACGCCCTATTGCTGGTGTGCCTAGTGTCCCAAGTGTGTATTCCTCGGTGTCGCACGAAGGGGCCGACGTAACGAGTCGATCTGAGCATCCGCACGGACCGGTGAGCATCACCGCCGTGGGCGACGATGGACACCACATTCGGACAGAGTTCGAGCAGGCGACGAAGAGCTTGCACTCCCTCTTCGATGTGTTCCACGGGAAGACCGTCTGGCATGCGGTCGTGGACGTACCAGGGAAAAGCGTTCCATGGCACGACGTGTTCCCTTGTCAGTCCAGCAGAGGCGTACACGTGCAAGAGCCGTTCGGCCGAGGCATCGTCATTCTGAACCGAGAGAAATCCCGAACCTTCAATGCCCCCTGCTCTCGGCCCTGGGTTCGAGGACAGCGACAGGACGCGTGCGGATGACGGGTCATAATGCGGGGCTATGTCCGGCATGCCCGGGAGCTCCGGGTGCTCGGCTCGGAGCCGACTCGCGAAGTCCTTGAATGGAAGCATCCGCTTCTCGGCCAGCGCAGCCTTCTGGCTTTCTCGATACGCCGGGTCTCTCATTCGTCGGGGGATCACGAGGATTCACACTATTGGAAGCACGAGGCAATTCTCATGCGTTCTCGAGGGTCAACCCAGGTAATGCGCGTGTGGCTGCCCGAGTGGCTCGCTGACCGTGAGGGTGTGCTCGGCAGGCTGGTCGCGGCTGTCCCTGCGCCGGTGGGCCGCTAGGCCGAGCGCTCGGCACCTGCCGGCGGCCCCAGAACGGGGACGCCGGCACGTGTGACTGAGGCCCCTGCGTATGTGAGCATAGATCAAGGATTGCACTCGGCGTATGCGCAGTCGGATCAGGAGAACGAACGTGGTGCACAACGGCTATGCGGTCATCGATTTCGAGACGACCGGGCTCTCACCTCAGCATCACCATCGGATCATCGAGGTCGGCATCGTCCACGTCGCTCCTGACGGCACGATCGAGGACTCTTATGAGACCGTGATCAACCCGTCTCGCGACCTCGGCCCGACTCATATCCACCAGCTGCGTGGTGCGGATGTCAAAGACGCCCCTCCCTTCGCCGACATCGCACCGCAGCTCGTCGAGCACCTCCGCGGCCGGGTGCTCGTCGCGCACAACGCCCGGTTCGAGACGACATTCCTGCGTCACGAGCTCGGCAAGCTGGGCGTGACGTCTCCCGTCACGGACGACGGCGCGCTCTGCACCATGAAGCTCGCGACCACGTATCTGCCGGGGTCGGGGCGCAAGCTGGCGGACTGCTGCGCCGCGTTCGACATCCCATTGATCGACGCCCACGAGGCTCTGGCCGATGCGCGTGCGACGGCGCACCTCCTCAGCGCGTACCTCGAGGCGGGCCGTGATCAGAGCGCCTGGTGGGCGCAGTGGGGCGATCTCGCCGCGCAGGCTCCCTGGCCGGTGCTCACGACGGGGTCGTCGGCTCCGTGGATGTCCCGCCGTCGCGGACTCGGCGTCGGCGCCCCGGCTCTCGTGCGCGCGGGTCAGCCCGGCGCATCGCTGGTCGGCGACTCGAAGTCGTTCCTCGATCGGACCACCGATCGTCTGCGTCCGATCGAGGGAACAGGGCGGGAGCTCGACTACGTCGCCGTGCTCGACCGGGCGTTGTCCGACGGCTTCCTGTCGGTGTCCGAGAGCGAAGAATTGCGCAGCGTCGCCGAGGCCATCGGCGTCACCCCGACCCGTCGTGTCGAACTCCACCACGAGTACTTCGACGGGATCGTCGAT
>NZ_JAXCWG010000019.1:0-30418 GCF_034045195.1 Frigoribacterium sp. CFBP9030 | reverse complement strand
ACTGCAAGGGGGACCTTGTGGGAGAGTAGGACACCGCCGGACTCCTTTTAGTAAGATCAGAGAGCCCCTTCTTCGGAAGGGGCTTTCTGCGTTTAACGCCCCGTCTGCAGGCGAGGCTCCGGGTTGGTAGAGTCGACCCTCACAACACAACAGCTGGCAGAGATTTTTAGGGAGTACCTCCGTGAGTGACCGAGACGACGACGACCGCAACGACCGTCCCCGACGCTCCGACGACTCCGGATCGGCTGCCGGCCGCCGACCGTCGAGTGGGCCTGGGGGCCCTCGACGCGATCAGCCGCGTGACTCTCGCCCGCCGCGCGGTGACCGTCCGTCGTACGGTGACCGACCGCAGCGGTCGGACCGCCCGTCGTCGGGAGGTCGGCCCCCGCGGAACGATCGTCCGTCGTCGGGGGATCGGCCGCAGCGCACCGATCGTCCTTCTTCTGGGGATAGACCCCAGCGCAGCGACCGTCCGTCGTACGGCGACCGCGCGGGTCGGGGCGAGCGCCCCACGTACGGTGACCGTCCTCAGCGATCGGATCGCGCCTCCTCGGGGCGTAGCGGCGGGGGAGACGATCGTCGCGGCGGTGGTGCCCCGCGCGGTGGTGGCGCTCCTCGCTCCGGGCGTGACTCGTTCCGCCCCCGCGAGACCCCCGAGGATCGCGACCCGTTCGGCATCAAGTCGGTGCGCCCGCCTCAAGACGTCGCGCATGTGCCCGACGACGTGGAACCCCGCGACCTCGACAAGGTCGCCCGCGGTGAGCTCAAGACCCTGAGCAAGGACAACGCCGACTGGGTCGCTCGTCACCTCGTCATGGCCGGACGCCTCATCGAGGAGGACCCCGAGGAGGCGCACAAGCACGCTCTCTCGGCCGGTCGTCGTGCCGGTCGGATCGGCGTCGTCCGCGAGACGATCGCCATCACCGCCTACACGGTGGGTGACTACGCGATGGCGCTCCGTGAGCTGCGCACCTACCGGCGCATCTCGGGTCGCGAGGACCACCTCCCCCTGATGGTCGACAGCGAGCGCGGGCTGGAGCGCCCGGAGCGCGCGCTCGAGCTCGGTCGCTCCGTGGACCCGGCGACCCTGGACGTGCCGGTGCGCGTGCAGCTCGCCATCGCCATGTCGGGTGCTCGCCTCGATCTCGGTCAAGCGGAAGCCGCGCTCCGTGAACTAGAGATCCCTCAGCTCGACCGCTCCAAGGCCTTCTCGTACAGCCCCGACCTGTTCGACGCGTACGCGACGGTGCTCGACGATCTCGGCCGAGAGAGCGAGGCCGACGAATGGCGGGCACTGTCCGAGCGGGCCTCCGACGCCATCGATCGACACCTGCAGGGTGACGACGGCGAGACGATCGAGATCGTCGAGGAGGACCTCGAGTGGGAGGACGACTCCGCGGAGGAGGCTCCCGCCGAGGAGGACCTCGAGTGGGAGGACGACTCCGCGGAGGAGGCTCCCGCCGAGGAGGCTTCTCTGGAGGAGGCTCCCGTGGAGGAGGCTCCCGTGGAGGAGGCTCCCGTGGAGGAGGCTCCCGTGGAGGAGGCTCCCGTGGAGGAGGCTCCCGTGGAGGAGGCTCCCGTGGAGGAGCCCGCTCCCGCCGACGAGACCTCGACAGACGACGAGGGCGACCGTGGCTGACGGCCCCGCACCGCTCGACGGTGTCGACACCGTCCTGGCCGATCTCGACGGCGTCGTCTACCGGGGCAGTCAGGCCATCGAGCACGCGGTCGAGTCCCTGACCACCATCGCGGAGACGCTCCGAGTCGGCTACATCACGAACAACGCGTCGCGCACGGCCGCTGCTGTCGCGAACCAGCTGAGCGGCTACGGTCTGGAGGTGACCGCGGACGACGTGGTGACGTCCCCGCAGGCGGCTGTGCGCCTCCTCGGCGACACCGTGCCCGCAGGCTCGACGGTGCTGGTGGTGGGCGGCGAGGGGCTGACCTCCGTGCTCGAGGAGAACGGCTACGTCGTGACCCGCTCAGCGGACGACGAGCCGGCCGCCGTCCTGCAGGGCTTCAGCCCCGAGGTGGGCTGGGCGCAGCTGGCCGAGGCGTCGTTCGCGCTGCACCGCGGCATCCCGTGGATCGCCACGAACACGGACTGGACCATCCCGCAGGAGCGCGGCATCGCTCCCGGCAACGGCACGCTCGTGTCGGCCGTCCACACGGCCGTCGGGCGCCTGCCCGAGGTCGCCGGCAAACCCGAGACGCCGATCTTCACGGCTGCCGTCGAACGCTTCGGCGCGACGAAGGCGCTGTTCATCGGCGACCGGCTCGACACAGACATCATCGGCGCCAACCGCGCCGGGCTGCTCTCCGCGCTCGTGCTGACCGGCATCGACGGTGCGAAGGAGCTGCTGTCCGCCGACGCCGCGTCACGACCCGACTTCATCGTCGGCGACCTGCGCGAGCTGCAGCAGCCGTATCCCGAGGTCGTCGAGCACGACGAGGACGACGTCCACGTCGTCAGCGTCCGGAACGCGAGCGTGGCGGTGCGCGGGCACGTCGTCCGGGTGCTCTCGCCCGGCACCGACCCCACCGATCTCGTCCGAGCCGGCACCGCAGCGGTCTGGGGCACGAAGCGCGCCATCTACGCCCTCGACGTCGACCCCGCCCTGCACGCGGCTGACTAAGGTGGACGCCACCATGAGCGAGGACCACGAGACGACGGTGCCGACCACGGACCAGACGGAGGCGGTCGAGGGTCTGGAGGCGCGCCTCCTGCAGATCGAGCAGCAGCCTCTAGGTGACCGTGCGGCGGCGTTCGGCGAGGTCCACGACGAGCTGCGAGACGTCCTCGAAGGCGCCGCGGCGGACGGGCCGGAGGGCTCGTGAGCGACGCGACGACCCCCGCCGCGGAGGGGGAGCGCCTGGACTCCGCGCTCGCCCGGCGCGGACTCGCCCGATCGCGCACGCATGCGGCCCGGCTGCTCGCCGACGGTCTCGTGTCGATCAACGGCTCGGGCGTGCTCAAAGCCTCGACCCGCGTGTCCGAGGCCGATCGCGTCGAGGTCGCCGGGCTCGACCACTACGTCAGCCGAGCCGCCCACAAGCTGATCGCCGCACTCGACTCGTTCGGCGTCGACCCGGCCGGTCGCACGGCTCTCGACGTCGGAGCGTCGACCGGCGGTTTCACCCAGGTGCTGCTCGAACGCGGGGCGCGGCACGTGATCGCGCTCGACGTCGGGCACGGCCAGCTGGCTGCCGGCGTGCGCTCCGACCCGCGCGTGACGACCGTCGAGGGCGTCAACGCGCGGTACCTGACCCGTCCGCAGCTGCGCTCGATGTCGGCCGAGTCCGCGTCGATCGACCTCGTCGTCGCCGACGTCTCGTTCATCTCGCTGACGATGGTGCTGCCCGCGCTCGTCGAGAGCGCTGGTGTGGACAGCGAGTTCGTTCTGCTGATCAAGCCGCAGTTCGAGGTGGGACGACAGGGCATTCGCGAGGGCGTCGTGCACGACCCCGGGTTGCGGAACGAGGCCGTCACGACGGTGATGTGGGCCGCGCACGACCTGGGGCTCGGCACCGCCGGGCTCATCCCCTCACCGGTGGTGGGAGGCGCGGGGAATCAGGAGTACTGCGTCCGCTTCTCGGCCTCCGCCGGGACGAATCCGACAGAATGGCTCAGCACGGCCGACAGCTTGACGGGAGCGTGAGAGACATCACTTCGACTAGGCACATCCTCGTCGTCTCGCACACGGGGCGACGCGACTCGATCGACGCCGCCCTCGTGGTCTGCGGGCTGCTCGCGGCGGCCGACGTGGTCCCGGTGCTGCCCCACGACGAGTTCGACGACATCAAGGCGGCCGAACCGGGTCTCGGGCGCGTGGGCATCCTCGGCGACGACGTGAGCTGCGACGATCTCGAGTGCGTGATCGTGCTGGGCGGCGACGGCACCATCCTGCGTGCCGCCGAGCTCACCCGGGGCACCTCGGCGCCCATCGTCGGCGTCAACCTCGGTCACGTCGGGTTCCTCGCCGAGAGCGAGCGCGACGAGATGACCGACACGGTGCGGCGCGTGCTCGCCCACGACTACGACGTCGAAGAGCGCTTCGCCCTCGACGTGACCGTCACCAACGGCAGCGAGATCGTCTACCAGACCTGGGCGATGAACGAGGCGACCGTCGAGAAGGCGTCGCGTGAGCGGATGCTCGAGGTCGTCATCGAGGTCGACGGTCGGCCCCTGTCGTCGTTCGGCTGCGACGGGGTCGTCATGTCGACCCCGACCGGCTCGACCGCGTACTCGTTCTCGGCCGGCGGCCCCGTCGTCTGGCCCGAGGTGCAGGCGCTGCTGCTGGTGCCGCTCAGCGCTCACGCGCTCTTCGCCCGCCCCCTCGTGGTGGGCCCCGACTCCGTGCTCGCCGTCGAGGTGCTGAACCGCACCGAGGCGAAGGGCATCCTCTGGTGCGACGGTCGGCGAGAGCACGACCTGCCGCCGGGCGCCCGCGTCGAGTGCACGCGGTCGACGCAGCCGGTCCGTCTGGCGCGTCTGCGCCAGGGGCCGTTCACCGACCGGCTCGTCGCGAAGTTCCACCTGCCGGTCACCGGCTGGCGCGGTCCGGATCAGGCGGCCACCTCGTGATCGAGGAGATCTCGATCCGCGATCTCGGCGTGATCGGTCGCGCCACCCTTCCGCTCGGACCCGGCTTCACGGCCGTCACCGGCGAGACGGGCGCAGGCAAGACCATGGTGGTGACGGCTCTGGGGCTGCTGCTCGGCCAGCGCGCCGAGAGCGGCATCGTCCGCTCGGGCAGCGGTCAGGCCGTCGTCGACGGGCGCTGGCTGGTCGCCGCCGACGGGCCGGTCGTCGATCGGGTGACCGAGGCCGGCGGCGACGTCGACGACGGCGAGCTGCTGCTCAGCCGCGTCGTCTCGGCCGAGGGTCGCAGCCGCGCCATCGTCGGCGGTCGTGCCGCACCGATCGGAGTGCTCGGAGACCTCGCCGACCACCTCGTCGTCGTGCACGGGCAGTCCGAGCAGATCCGCCTCAAGTCGGCAGCCGCCCAGCGCGCCGCCGTCGACGCCCACGGGGGAGCGCCGCTCGCCGAGGCCGCCGCGTCGTACCGCGTCGCGTACGACGCCTGGCTGGCCGCGCGTGCCGAGCTGGACGAGATCACCCGCGACCGCGACGCCCGCCGGGCCGAGGCGGACGACCTGCGGGCGGCCATCACCGAGATCGAGGGTGTCGCCCCTGTCGCCGGCGAGCTCGACGAGCTCGACGCCACCGCCGAACGCCTGAGCAACGCCGAAGACCTGCGTCTCGCCGCGGGGCTCGCCCACGAGATCCTGTCGACCGAGGCCGTCGACGGCACCCGCGACGTCCTCGGGCTCGTGGAGGAGGCCCGCCGGCAGATCGATCGCGTCGCACCCCACGACCCGGCCCTCGGGCCGATCGCCGATCTGCTCGCCGAGATGAGCGTGCAGGTCTCCGAGACGTCGTCTCGGCTCTCGAGCTACCTCGGTGGTCTCGACGGAGACGCGGCCGGCGATCTCGAGGCCGTTCAGACCAGACGCGCCGATCTGTCGGCGCTCGTCCGCCGTCACGGCCCGACCCTCGACGACGCCATCCGTCTGCTCGACGACGGCAGCCGTCGTCTGCTCGAGCTCGACGGCGACGACGACCGCCTGGCCCAGCTCGACGACGAGGTGCGCGAGTTCCGGGCCGAGGCGGAGACCAGGGCGACGCGACTGACCGAGCTGCGCCGCGCCTCCGGAGCGGACCTGTCCGAGCGCGTCAGCGCAGAGCTCGGAGCCCTCGCCATGACGGGCGCCGAGATCGTCGTCGAGGTGACGCCCCGCGACGAGCTCGGAGCCTCCGGGGCCGACGTCGTGTCGCTGCTGCTGCGGCCGCACCCCGGCAGCGAGCCCCGACCGCTCGGCAAGGGCGCGTCGGGCGGCGAGCTGTCGCGCGTCATGCTCGCCCTCGAGGTCGTCATGGCCGGATCGAGCGAGGTGCCCACCTTCGTGTTCGACGAGGTGGACGCCGGCGTCGGCGGCTCGGCCGCGATCGAGATCGGGAGGCGGCTCGCCGCCCTGGCCGATCGCGCGCAGGTCATCGTCGTGACGCACCTCGCCCAGGTCGCCGCGTTCGCCACGAACCACCTGCGGGTCGTGAAGGACGCCTCGGGCGAGGTCACCGCGAGCAGCGTCCAGCAGCTCGAGGGCGACGACCGGGTCGCCGAGATGGCGCGGCTGCTCTCGGGGCTGCCCGACAGCACGAGCGGGCTCGACCACGCCCGCGAACTGCTCGACCTGGCACGAGACCGAGCCGACACACGTTCGTAACACCCCGTGGCTGGTCTGCGCCCCGCTCGTGACATAGGATGGAATCCCGTGGTGAACGTACAGAACTCGGGCCCTGATTCCTCTTCGATCGACGGGGGCGGCCCTTCTGACGCCGCCTCGTCGGGCCGCGCCGGCCTCACGAGCGACTCGGTGACACCCTCCGTCACGAAGCACATCTTCGTCACCGGCGGCGTGGTCTCGTCGCTCGGCAAGGGCCTCACCGCCGCCAGCCTCGGCAACCTGCTGACCGCCCGCGGACTCCGCGTCGTGATGCAGAAGCTCGACCCGTACCTCAACGTCGACCCGGGCACGATGAACCCCTTCCAGCACGGTGAGGTCTTCGTCACCGACGACGGCGCCGAGACCGACCTCGACATCGGGCACTACGAGCGGTTCCTCGACATCAACCTCGATCAGGCCGCGAACGTCACGACCGGCCAGATCTACTCGACCGTCATCGCGAAGGAGCGCCGCGGCGAGTACCTGGGCGACACCGTGCAGGTGATCCCGCACATCACCGACGAGATCAAGCGCCGCATGCGTCAGCAGGCCGAGGGCGACCTCAAGCCCGACGTGATCATCACCGAGGTCGGCGGCACGGTCGGCGACATCGAGAGCCAGCCGTTCATCGAGTCGGCCCGTCAGGTGCGTCACGAGCTCGGTCGCAAGAACGTCTTCTTCGTGCACGTCTCGCTCGTGCCGTACATGGGCGCGTCGGGCGAGCAGAAGACCAAGCCGACGCAGCACTCGGTGGCGGCTCTCCGCTCGATCGGCATCCAGCCCGACGCCCTCGTGCTCCGCAGCGACCGTCCCGTCAGCGAGAGCAACAAGCGGAAGATCGCTCTGATGTGCGACGTCGACGAAGACGCCGTCGTCAACGCGAAGGACGTCGCGAGCATCTACGACATCCCCACCATGCTGAACGAGCAGGGCCTCGACGCGTACATCATCCGTCACCTCGGTCTCGACGAGAAGGCCGGCGAGGTCGACTGGTCGGGCTGGCAGACCGTGCTCGACGCCGTGCACCAGCCCAAGCACGAGGTGACCATCGGCCTGGTCGGCAAGTACATCGACCTGCCCGACGCCTACCTCTCGGTCACCGAGGCGCTGCGGGCCGGGGCGTTCGCGCACCAGGCCAAGGCGAAGCTCGTGTGGATCCCCTCCGACGACTGCGAGACCCCCGAGGGAGCGGCCGCCGCGTTGTCGCAGGTCGACGGGATCTGCGTGCCCGGCGGCTTCGGCATCCGCGGCATCGAGGGCAAGCTCGGCGCCCTGCGGTTCGCCCGCGAGAACAAGATCCCCGCGCTCGGCCTGTGCCTCGGTCTGCAGTGCATGGTCATCGAGTACGCGCGCAACGAGGCCGACCTGGCCGGCGCCTCCTCGTCCGAGTTCGACCCCGAGACCGAGTTCCCCGTCATCGCGACGATGGCGGAGCAGGTCGACATCATCGCCGGCGGCGACCTCGGCGGCACCATGCGCCTCGGCCTGTACCCGGCCGCGCTGACACCCGGTTCGCTGGCGGCCGAGCTGTACGGCTCCGAGCTGGTCGACGAGCGTCACCGCCACCGCTACGAGGTCAACAACCAGTACCGTCAGCAGATCGCCGACGCCGGCCTGCGCTTCTCGGGCACGTCGCCCGACGGCACCCTGGTCGAGTACGTCGAGCTCGACCGCAGCGAGCACCCGTTCTACATCGGCACGCAGGCGCACCCCGAGCTGCGGTCGCGCCCGAACCACGCGCACCCGCTGTTCAGCGGTCTCGTCGAGGCGTCGCTCGAGCGTCAGAACTCGAGTCGGCTGTTCGCCGACGACGCGGACGACGCCGGCCAGGCCGGTCAGGTCGGTCACGTCGACGCCGAGACGGTCGGCGCATGAGCGAGCTGCTCGCCGACGAGGCCTTCGAGCCCGAGATCACGTCGTCCGACGTCGTCTTCGAGGGAGCCGTCTGGAACATCCGCCGCGACGCGTTCGACTACGACGGCTCGACGATCGTCCGAGAGTACGTGGCCCACACCGGCGCCGTCGCGATCCTCGCCGTCGACGACGAGGCGCGTGTGCTCGTGATCCGGCAGTACCGGCACCCGATCCGGTCGCGCGAGTGGGAGCTCCCCGCCGGTCTGCTCGACGTCGACGGCGAGCCGAAGCTGGCCGCCGCTCAGCGCGAGCTCGCAGAGGAAGCCGACCTCGCGGCGACCGACTGGCGCGAGCTCGTGACCTTCCGCACGACCCCCGGCGGCAGCGACGAGACGGTGACGGTCTTCCAGGCGACGGGCGTCTCGGCCACCGAGACGGCGTTCGCCCGCGAGGCGGAGGAGGCCGACATCGAGGTGCGCTGGGTCGCCCTCGACGACATCGTCTCGGGTGTGCTCGCCGGCCGGCTGCAGAACTCCATCCTCGCCATCGCCGCGCTCGCGGCCCACGCCTCGCGCTGACCGCGCACCGACGGCCCGGTCTCGCATGACCACGATCGAGGAGGCGGTCGACCGGTACCTGAGGCACGTCACCGTCGAGCGGGGTCTCTCCGCCAACACGGTGGCGGCCTATCGACGCGACCTCGCACTGTGGCAGGGGCATCTCGAGGAGGCGCACCGCGCCTCCCCGGGGGACGTCACGGTCGCCGACGTGGCCGCGTTCCCGGTCGCGCTCTCGACTCGCGCCGAGAGACCGCTCGGTGCGGCGAGCGTCGCCCGCGTGCTGTCGTCGGTCAGGGGGCTGCACCGGTTCCTGCTCGAGGAGGGCCTGGTCGAGACCGACGTCGCCGCGACGACGCGTCCGCCCAAGCTGCCCGGTCGCCTGCCGAAGGCGATCTCGGTCGCGCAGATCGAGGCTCTGCTGGCCGCGACCGATGGCGACGACCCCGTGCGGGTGCGCGACAAGGCCCTGCTCGAGGTGCTCTACGCGACCGGGGCACGGGTGAGCGAGGCGGTGTCGCTCAACGTCGACGACGTCATCGAGGGCGACGTCGTCCGGTTGTTCGGCAAGGGCGGCAAGCAGCGCATCGTGCCGCTCGGCAGCTTCGCCCGCCGTGCTCTCGACGACTACCTCGTGCGCGCACGCCCCGGGTTCTCGGTGCGGGGCGAGGCGACGCCGGCGCTCTTCCTCGGCGCTCGCGGCGCTCGGCTGTCGCGTCAGAACGCCTGGCTGGTGATCCAGGCGGCCGCCGAGCGGGCCGAGCTCGACGTCGACGTCTCGCCGCACACGTTCCGCCACTCGTTCGCGACGCACCTGCTCGAGGGCGGCGCGGACGTGCGGGTGGTGCAGGAGCTGCTGGGTCACTCGTCGGTCGCGACCACGCAGATCTACACGCTCGTGACGGCCGACGCGCTGCGCGACATGTACTCGCAGGCGCACCCCCGGGCGCGTCGGCGGACTCCGCGCCCTACCGCGGCACCTGGTGTCTGACCAGGTAAAACCCTCAGGCAAGGCATGAACCTTCTTCGCCCTCGGGTCGGGCGCGGCAGACCGCCGGTGTCGGGGGTCGCCGTTACCATCGTCGTGTGAGCACCAAGCCGACATCGAGCACACCCGCCCTCTTCGAGGCCGCTCCGTCGACCCCGGCGTCGACCGGGCCGGTCAACGGCCCCACCGGTCGCCCTCGCACCGAGTTCGCCGTCCCCGAGCGTCTCGACGGTCACGGCCCGGCGCGCATCATCACCCTCTGCAACCAGAAGGGCGGTGTCGGCAAGACCACGACGACCATCAACCTCGGCGCCTCGTTCGCCGAATACGGCCGTCGCGTGCTCGCCATCGACTTCGACCCCCAGGGCGCCCTCACCGCGGGGCTCGGCGTCCAGGCCCACGACCAGGCCACGGTCTACGACCTGATGATCGGCACCGAGCGCGACGCGCACGCGGTCATCGTCCCCACCCGAGTCGAGAACCTCGACGTCATGCCGGCGAACATCGACCTCTCTGCCGCCGAGGTGCACCTGGTCAACGAGGTCGCCCGCGAGCAGATCCTGGCCCGCATCATCCGTCAGGTCAGCGACGAGTACGACGTCATCCTGATCGACTGCCAGCCCTCGCTCGGTCTGCTGACCGTCAACGCGCTGACCGCCGCGCACGGCGTGCTCATCCCGCTCGAATGCGAGTTCTTCGCCCTGCGCGGTGTGGCCCTGCTGGTCGAGACGATCGAGAAGGTCCGCGACCGTCTCAACCCCGCCATCACGCTCGACGGCATCCTGCCCACCATGTTCGACTCGCGCACGCTGCACAGCCGCGAGGTGCTCGAGCGCGTGGTCGAGGCGTTCGGCGACGAGGTGCTCGAGACCGTCATCGGCCGCACCGTGAAGTTCCCCGACGCGTCCGTGGCCGGCACCCCCATCACCCAGTTCGCCCCCGAGCACCCGGCGGCCCAGGCCTACCGGCAGTTGGCCCGAGAGCTGATCGCGCGTGGTGCCGCGGCCTGACGCCAGCGTCGTCACCGACGCCCTCTCCGCCCCCGATGCCGTCGGCACCGGGTTCGCGGTCACGCTGTCGAACTTCAGCGGCCCGTTCGATCTGCTGCTGACGCTGATCGGCAGACGTGAGATGGACGTCACCGAGGTCGCGCTGAGCGCCGTCACCGACGAGTTCATCTCGTACCTCAAGACGGTCGACACCGGCGAGAACCTCGATCAGGCGAGCGAGTTCATCGTCGTCGCCGCGACCCTGCTCGATCTCAAGGTCGCCGGTCTGCTGCCTCAGGGCGAACTCGTCGACGCCGAAGACGTCGCGCTGCTCGAGGCGCGCGACCTGCTCTTCGCCCGGCTGCTGCAGTACCGGGCGTTCAAGCAGGCCGCCGAGTGGTTCGGCGAGCACGGCACGGCCGAAGCGGCCCGGCACGCTCGATCGGTGCGGCTCGAGCAGAAGTACCGGGTGACGACCCCCGAGCTCGTCTGGACGCTCAGCCCCGACGACTTCGCCGCCCTCGCGACCCTCGCGCTCGCCCCGCGCGAGCTGCCGACGGTCGGGCTCGACCACCTGCACGCCCCGCTCGTCAGCATCCGCGAGCAGGCGGCCGTCGTCGTCTCGATGCTGCGAGACCGCGGCACCCTGACCTTCCGCGAGCTCGTATCGGGCGTCGACGAGCGCGGCGTCGTCGTCGCGAGGTTCCTGGCACTGCTCGAGCTCTACCGGCACGCCGTCATCTCGTTCGAGCAGATCGAGCCGCTCGGCGAGCTCAGCGTCCGATGGACGGCGCTCGACTGGAACGACGAGGCTCTCGACAGCCTGGGGGCCGACTATGACGACTGAGGCGACCGGCACTCGCGAGGCGACCCGCGCCTCCTCGGGGACCCGCGCCTCATCGGGGCAGGGCGCCGTGTCGGGGCAGGCGATCGCCCGCTCGCTCGAGGCGATCCTGATGGTGGCCGACGAGCCGCAGTCGCTCGTGTCGCTCGCGACCGCGGTGGGTGCTCCGACGGCGGCGGTGCGCCAGGCCGTCGAGTCGCTCGTGGCGGACTTCGACGGCGCCGACGGCGGCACGCGGCGCGGATTCGAGCTGCGCGAGGTGGGCGGCGGCTGGCGATTCTACGTCCGCCCCGAGTTCGACCCGGTCGTCCGCGATTTCGTGCTGACGCAGAACCCGTCCAGACTGTCGCAGGCGGCTCTCGAGACGCTGGCGGTCATCGCCTACAAGCAACCCATCACCCGCAGCAGCATCGCGCAGATCCGCGCGGTGAACGTCGACTCGGTCGTACGCACGCTGCTCGGGCGCGGTCTCATCACCGAGTCGGCCACCGACTCCGAGACCGGAGCCATCACCTACGAAACGACGGAACTCCTGTTGACCCATCTCGGCCTCAATTCACTCGATGAGCTGCCGCTCATCTCCCCGCTGCTCTCCGACGGTCAAGAAGGGTTCGACGATGTCGCCTGAGAACGAGTCCGAGCTGCCCTCGGGCGAGCGCCTGCAGAAGGTCATGGCCGCGGCGGGCGTGGCCTCGCGTCGCGTCTCCGAAGACCTGATCGCCGCCGGCCGGGTCACGGTCAACGGCAAGGTCGTCACCGAGGCCGGTCGACGCATCGACCCCGACAAAGACAAGGTCGTCGTCGACGGCAGCGCCGTGCAGCTCGACACGACGCGCCGCTACGTCATGCTGAACAAGCCCGTCGGCGTGGTCAGCACGCTGAGCGACGAGAACGAGCGACCCGACCTCCGTCAGTTCACCAACGAGTTCGAAGAGCGCCTCTTCAACGTCGGCCGCCTCGACGTCGAGACCTCGGGTCTGCTGCTGCTGACCAACGACGGCGAGCTGGCCCACGTGCTGGCGCACCCCTCGTTCGGTGTCACCAAGACCTACATCGCGAAGGTGCGCGGCGTCATCACGCCCAACGTCATCGCCCAGCTGCTGTCGGGCGTCGAGCTCGACGACGGCCCCATCTCCGCCGACAAGGCCGCGCTCGTCGGCGGCGGCGCGGGGCTGTCGCGCTCGAACGACTCGTCGCTGATCGAGATCACGCTGCACTCGGGTCGCAACCGCGTCGTCCGCCGCATGCTCGAGGCCGTGGGCCACCCCGTCATCGACCTCGTGCGCCGCTCGTTCGGGCCGCTGCACCTCGGCACGCTGAAGGTCGGCCACATGCGCACGCTGAACAAGGCCGAGCTCGGGGCGATCCTCACGATCGCGCGCGACGCGACGCCCTCGCCCAGGGTCGACGCCGCCCCGGTGACCGAGAGCGCCGATGCGCCTGTCGTCGAGGCCGACGTGGTCGAGGTCGCCCTCGACGACGACGAGGTCGAGAAGGAGTTCTACGACGAGGACGACGAGGAGTTCGACCCCGCGACCGACGCCCGCGACGCCAAGCGCCGCCGAGGCCCGTCGGGCTTCAAGGGCGACACCGGTGCCGCCACGTCACGACGCTCGGAGGTGCGCCGCCAGCAGGCCGGCCGCCGCGAGACGCGCGACGACCGCGGTGCCGGCGGGGCCCGACCGGCTCGTGACGACCGTGGTGGGTACGGCTCGCGTGACGAACGTGGGGCTCGGCCGGCTCGTGACGACCGCGGTTACGGCTCGCGTGACGACCGTGGCGCCCGCCCGGCTCGTGACGACCGCGGCTACGGCTCCCGTGACGACCGCGGTGGTTACAGCAGCAGCCGAGGAGGCGCGGCGCAGGGTGGATCCGCCCGTGACGACCGCGGTGCGCGACCTGAGCGTGGTGGCTACAACCGCGATGACCGCGGTGCGCGGCCCGAGCGTGGAGGCTACAACCGTGATGACCGCGGTGCGCGCCCCGAGCGCGGTGGCTACAACCGTGACGACCGTGGTGGCCGACCCGAGCGTGGCGGCTACGACCGCGACGACCGTGGTGCCCGGCCCGAGCGCGGTGGGTACAGCCGTGACGACCGTGGTGGGCGCCCCGAGCGTGGCGGACGCCCGGACGGCGGCGGACGCCCGGATCGCGGCGGCTTCGTGTCGCGCGACGACCGTGGCGGCCGACCCGGGCGCGGCGGCTTCGTCTCGCGTGACGACCGTGGCGGGCCCGGAGCTCGCGGCGGCGACCGTCCGCTGAGCCCCGGCGAAGAGCGTGCGGCGGGCTACCCGAACCGCGACCAGAACCGAGACCCCCGCACCGGGCGTCCCTCCGGTGTCCGCGCCGGCGGCCCGGGTCGTGGCGGCCGTGAGGACCGCAGCGGCGACCGCGGCGGTTACCAGGGCCGCGACGACCGCGGTGCCGAGCGCGGTGGCTACCAGGGTCGTGACGACCGTGGTGCCGAGCGCGGCGGTTACCAGGGTCGCAGCGACCGTGGTGGCGAGCAGCGCGGTGGAGACCGTGGCGGTTACCAGGGTCGCAACGACCGTGGTGGATACCAGGGACGCGACGGCGGCTCCTCCGAGCGCGGCGGCTACCAGGGTCGGAACGACCGTGGTGGCGAGCAGCGCGGCGGAGACCGTGGCGGCTACCAGGGTCGCAACGACCGTGGCGCCGACCGCGGCGGCTACCAGGGACGCGACGACCGTGGCGGCTCGCGTGGCGGTCCCGCTCGTGACGACCGCGGCGGCGACGACCGTCGCGGCGGGTCGCGCGGCGGCGACCGTCCGTACAAGCCCCGTGGCGACGACGGAGGGCGTGGTCCTCGCGGGGGTGGCCGGTCGTGACCGAGCCGACCCGCGCCTCCTCGGCTGACGCGGTCGGCATCGACGAACAGACCGACGAGCAGGCAGACGCCCACGACCTCGCCGACGGCAGCCGACGGTTGGCCGGTCAGGTGCGGATCGTGGGCTCCGGCCTGCTCGGCACGAGCATCGGGCTGCGGCTCAGGCAGCACGGCGTCGACGTCATCCTCGACGACGTCTCGCCGGCCGCCCGCAGCCTCGCCATCGACTACGGCGCGGGTCGCGCACCCGCGAACGACGACCGGCCGACGCTGGTCGTCGTCGCCGTGCCGCCCGACGTCACCGCGACCATCGTCGCGACCGAGCTCGAGAGGTTCCCGGAGGCGCTGGTCACCGACGTCGCGTCGGTCAAGGTCGCGCCCCTGGTCGAGCTGCGAGCACTCGGGGCCGACGTCTCGCGCTACATCGGTTCGCACCCCATGGCCGGTCGCGAACGGGGCGGAGCCGTCTCGGCCCGCGCCGACCTCTTCATCGGCCGCCCGTGGGTCATCGCCGGGCACGACGACATCACCTACCGACGCGCCGCGGCCGTGGAAGACCTCGCCCTCGATCTCGGGGCCACCCCGATCGAGATGACCCCCGACGAGCACGACGCCGGCGTCGCGCTCGTCAGCCACGTGCCCCAGGTCGTCGCCAGCCTCATGGCCAGCCGACTCGCCGACGCCCCCGACTCGTCGCTCGACCTCGCCGGCCAGGGCGTGCGCGACGTCACCCGCATCGCCGCCAGCGATCCGGCGCTCTGGGTGCAGATCCTCGGGGCGAACGCCTCGCGCGTCGTCGAGGTGCTGCGCGCCCTGCGCGTCGACCTCGACGGGGTCATCGGCGCGCTCGCCGCCCCCGAGGCGCCCGGCGCACGCCGGGCCGTGGCCGAGGCGATCGGCGCCGGCAACGGGGGAGTCTCGCGCCTGCCCGGCAAGCACGGCTCGACGACCCAGTTCAGCTCGGTGATCGTGCTCGTCGACGACACCCCGGGGCAGCTCGCCCGGCTGCTCACCGAGATCGGTGAGATCGGCGTCAACCTGGAAGACCTGCGCCTGGAGCACTCGCCCGGCGCCCCGGTAGGACTCGCGGAGGTGGCCATCGTGCCCGACCAAGAACAACGACTCGTCGCCGAACTCGAACGGCGCGGCTGGACCATCGCGGGGGCGTTCGCATGAGCGGCACCGAGCCCACCGTCGACCCGGGCGTCGACCCCGCCGTCGACCCGGCCCTCGACGTCGAGCGCTCGCCCGGCGAGCACGGCGTGGGCGGGCCGGCCGGCGAGGCCCACACCGCCGAGCTGCGCGACGAGACCGCCGAGGCCGTGCACCGTCACCTCGTGGTGGCCGTCGACGGCCCGGCCGGCAGCGGGAAGTCGAGCGTGAGCCGCGCCTCCGCGTCGGCCCTCGGGTTCGACTACCAAGACACAGGGGCCGCCTACCGGGCCTTCGCCCTGCACGCCCTCGACAGCGGCGTCGACCTCGACGACGCCGAGGCGATCATCGGGGTGCTGCCCTCGTTCCGGTACGACATCACGATCGACCCGGCCCGCGCCTCCTCGGTGACGATCGACGGTCGCGACGTGACGGACGAGATCCGGACCCCGCGGGTCACCACCGCCGTGAGCCACGTCGCGAAGCTGCCGGAGGTGCGTCGGTACATGGTCGACCTCTTCCGCCGCATCATCGCGTCGACCGAGAAGCCCGGCATCGTGACCGAGGGGCGCGACATCACGACCGTCGTCGCACCCGATGCCCAGGTGCGGATCCTGCTGACGGCGACCGAAGAGGCTAGAATGGCCAGGCGTTCCGCCGAGGTCACCGGGCAGAGTGCCGATGAGACAGCTCGGCAGCTGTCGAACCGTGACCGGCTTGACAGCAAGGTCGTCGACTTCATGACCGCCGCCCCCGGCGTGTCGACCGTCGACTCCACCCATCTCGACTTCGACCAGACGGTGAACGCCGTGGTCGGGCTCGTGCGAGCGAGCACCCCCTCTTAATAAGGAATCACCATGGCAGACGACGACAAGTACCCCGAGCTCGACGAGCAGATGGTCGGCCGCATCCAGGCGATGCCCGACGAAGACGCCGACCAGCGCGCTCGCGCACTGCGCGCCGGCCTGGCCGACTACGACCTCGACGAAGAAGACGTCAACGTCCTCGAGGGCGGCGAATGGGACCCTGACGCCCTCACCTACGCCCCGGCCCTGCCGGTGCTCGCCATCGTCGGTCGCCCGAACGTCGGCAAGAGCGCCATGGTCAACCGGATCCTCGGGAGGCGCGAGGCCGTCGTCGAAGACAAGCCCGGCGTCACGCGCGACCGCGTCTCGTACAAGGCCGAGTGGGGCGGGCGTCGCTTCACCCTCGTCGACACCGGCGGGTGGGAGCCCGACGCCATCGGCATCGACAAGTCCGTCGCCATGCAGGCCGAGATCGCCGTCGACCTGGCCGACGCCGTGCTGTTCGTCGTCGACGTGAACGTCGGAGCGACCGCCACCGACGAGGCCGTCGTGCGCATGCTGCGCGCCTCGCACAAGCCCGTCATCCTCGTCGCCAACAAGAGCGACGACGCCCGCAAGGACCTCGAGGCCGCATCGCTCTGGTCGCTCGGTCTCGGCGAGCCGTTCCCCGCCTCGGCGGTGCACGGTCGCAACGTCGCCGACCTGCTCGACCTCTGCATGACGAAGCTGCCCGCGGTGTCGACCGTGGCGAAGGAGGAGATCGGCGGGCCCCGCCGCGTCGCTATCCTCGGTCGCCCGAACGTCGGCAAGAGCTCGCTGCTGAACAAGGCGGCCGGCGAAGAGCGCGTCGTCGTCAACGAGCTCGCGGGCACGACCCGCGACCCCGTCGACGAGCAGGTCGAGATCGCCGGGCGCGTGTGGACCTTCGTCGACACCGCCGGCATCCGCAAGCGCGTGCACCTCCAGCAGGGCGCCGACTTCTACGCGTCGCTCCGCACGTCGGCCGCGCTGGAGAAGGCGGAGGTGGCCGTCGTCGTCATCGACGTCACCGAGTCGATCTCGACTCAAGACCTGCGGATCATCGACCTGGTGCTCGAGTCGGGCCGCGCGCTCGTGCTCGCGTTCAACAAGTGGGACCTCCTGGACGACGACCGTCGCCGCTACCTCGAGCGCGAGATCGAACAAGACCTGGATCACGTGTCGTGGGCGCCGCGCGTCAACATCTCGGCCCGCACCGGTCGCCACCTCGAGAAGCTCGTGCCCGCGCTCGAGCTCGCCCTCGAGTCGTGGGACACCCGCATCCCCACCGGGAAGTTCAACGCCCTGCTCGCCGAGCTCGTCGCCGAGCACCCGCACCCGCTGCGCTCGGGCAAGCAGCCGCGCATCCTGTTCGGCACCCAGGCGGCCAACCGCCCGCCGACCTTCGTGCTCTTCACGACCGGGTTCCTCGACCCGCAGTACCGCCGCTTCATCACGCGCCGCCTGCGCGAGATCTTCGGCTTCGAGGGGACGCCGATCACCGTGAACATGCGCGTGCGCGAGAAGCGCAAGCGCGCGTAGTCGGGCTGGGCGCTCGACGCCAGAAGGTGGACACGACGCCGGGTTTTAGCCTGGTGCCGTGTCCACCTTCTGGCGTTGTGGGGCTGCGGCGGTGTGGGGCTGGGCGTCGGTGATACGCCCCCACCTTGTCGACACCCCGCCATCTGATCTGGTGGCGGGGTGTCGAGTCGGTGGCGGTGAGAGTGCGGCGATCTGCGGACTCGAGGGATGCCGGGCCGATCTCGCACCGCGCCTCCTGGGCCGTGATCGACCCTCCCTCCACAGGCGTCGGCCGGGCAGGGCGTCTCCACGATGTCCTGACCCCCTCGTTCACCTTGCTAGTGTGATGTGAATCACGTACGGTATGCGAAGCCGTGGGGCGAGGTGGAAGAGGGAGCGAGTGGCGGATCTGCAGGTCGACGAGTCGGCGTTGTCGGGGGTGGCATCGGCCGTGTCGGGGGCGCGGGGAGACATCGGGTTCGACGCGGCTCTGACCCGAGGGTCGTCCGACGCGGTGGGGGCCGCCCGGGTGGCCGAGGCGCTCGACGAGACGACGCGGCAGCTCCGTCGTCGTGTCGAGTTCCTGGGTGGGGTGCTCGAGCGCCTGAGTCTGTTCCCCGCGGCGTTCGTGCGTGAGGTCGGGCGCACCGACTCGGCACTCGCGACGGGGGTGTCGGCGGGTGGGGGTGCGGTTCGCGACGTCTCGTCGAGGGTCGCGGCTGGGGCTGGGGCTGGGGCTGGGGCTGGGGCTGGCGCTGGGGCTGCGGCTGGCGCTGGCGCTGGGGCTGCGGCTGCTGCTGGCGCCAGGGCTGGGGCCGGGACCGGGGTTGAGGCTGGCTCGGGCTCGGGGGCCTTCACCGGGGCCGAGACTGGGGTCGGGGCTGGGGCCTTCACTGGGGCCGGGACCGGGGCCGGGGCTGCGGCGGGGGGCCGTCCATGACCGCGACGGGGGTTCTCGGCGGGACGGGATCGGGTGCCGGTCCGGGGTCGGGATCGGTGGAGGCGATCGAGCGGGCCGCACGAGCGCGATCGCAGAAGGCCGACGACCACGAGCTGGCCGCCTTCCAGCTGAGAGAGGCGGCGTCGTGGGCGGCCGGTTCGTGGCAGGGGCGTTCGGGGCGGGAGTTCGCGGCGGCGACCGCCGACGTCGCCGCCGAGTTGACGGCGCTGGCCGCCGGGCTCGAGCAGCACGCGTCGACTCTGCGGGTCTACGCGCGTGCGGTCGAGGCGATCCAAGACCGGCTGCGGGCGTTGGAGGCGCGGCGCACGAAGGCGCACACGTCGCTGATGCTGGGGGAGGCGCGGGTCGAGGCGATCACGCGCGAGGCAGCCGAGCTGGCGGTGGCGGATCCGACCGGGGTCGCGGCGGCGGTCGACTTCCGGGCGGGCGAGAGGTCGACGCTGCAGCGCCATATCGACGACGACCAGGGCGAGCTGCGCGCCGTCGAGCGTGCCGTCGACGAGCTGGAGCACGAGCGGGCGGCGGCCGATCGTCGATGCATCGACGAGCTGACGGACCCGGTCGCGATCGGTCGACTGCGGGCGATCGGCGAGGCGGCGGTCGCGACCCCGTCGGCCGAGCAGCTGCTGGCGCTGCTGGGTGGGCTGTCACGGACGGATCTCGGGCTGCTGCTCGACGACCACCCCGAGCTGGTCGACAAGGCGTTCCGGGCCGACCCCGAGCGGGTGCGAGCGTGGTGGGACGAGCTGGGTCGCACAGGGCCGATCGACGACGACGGGCTGAGCCCTGAGCAGGCGGCGCTGGTGGTGGGGGCGCCCATGGTGGTCGGGTCGCTCGATGGTCTGCCGCCGTCGGCGCGGGTGCTCGCGAACCGGGTGAACGCCGGACGTCGTCGCGACGAGCTCGAGGCGATGATGGCCTCCGGGGGGCCACCTGGCGCCCGGTTCACCGCCGACGAGATCGCGGCGATGACGCGAGAGCGGGCCTATCTCGAGGGGGCCGTCGCCGAGCCTCCCACCGTGCAGCTGTATCTTTTCGACCCGGCCGCCGATCGGATCATCGAGATGATCGGCGAGTTCGGCCCCGAGACGACGACGATCATCACCTACGTGCCAGGCACCGGGACGACGCTGGACTCGTTCTATCGAGAGCCACGAGGCGTGCAACAGGTGGGGGACTGGTTCGCGGCGCGTGACGGACGCACGGTCACGTTCGTCGCGAAAGACGGGCGATTCCCGCAGACGATCCCCGAGGCGAATGTGCCGGTCCTGGCAGAGCCCACGGCCGCCCGGCTCGTCGGCTTGCAGAACGGACTCCGGCAGTCCTACCACCCCGCGCTCGTCAGCGAGGCGGGCATCGGGCACAGCTGGGGCCTGGCGAACGTGACGTCGTCGGAGGTGGCGGGTGCTCACTACGACCATGTCGTGTCCCTGGCCGGCGCGGGCATGCCGAGCACCTGGCAGCCCCGCGAGGGGACGACCTACACGGACTACCGCTACCTCGACTTCCTGCAGGTCGCGCAGTGGTCGGGTCAGGTGTGGAGCGGCAGGAACCCTAGCAACCACTGGGCGTTCGACAACGAGGGACTCCTGAAGGGTCCGCATGATGCGGAACTCGCTCTGACGACGTCACTCGAACGGAAGATGGAGATCCTGGTCGAGAACCACTCGCTCATCGCGCAGAACAATGCCCGGAATCTGCAAGCACTCGAGCGGATCGAACGGCTGGTGACGCGGTGAGACTGACGTCCGTGTTCGTGCCGTCGGTCGTTCTCGCTGCAGCTCTCGTCATCTGCGGATGTTCGACGGAGAAGGAGGAGCAGAAGGAGCAGGTGGAGATGACGGAGCAGGTCGAGATGACGGAGCCGATCGCAGGAGTCGCCCTGGCGGAGGCGAAGGAACAGACGCAGGAGACGGCTCTGGAGGTGGCGAAGGTCATTCCGCAGCCCCTCGTCGCGTCGGTGGTGCAGAACCCGAAGGGCAGCATCCTCACCTCCTCTGACGGGACCCATCACTGGGCCGGGCACCTGGACATCGTCTTCACCGGGCCTGTCGACGCCGAGCCGTACTTCGAGACGGCGGTCGAGGACTGGGGAGGGTGTGACGGCTGGACCGCCGAACGCGATGAGATGCCCGACGGCTCCCCGCAGCTGGTGATCACCGGCCCGGGAGGCTCCGTGTATCTCTTGTCCATGGCCCTGGACCGTCGATCGGCGCACCTCTCCAGCATGTCGCCGAGCGCGGACATCGAGCCCGGCGAGGTCCGAGGGCCGAGCTATTGAGCGTGATCCACCGCCGATCCCGAGCAGTCGGAGCGCGGGGAGGGCGCGGGTAGGGCAGCATTGTCTCTCGTGAGACGCGTGGGCGAGATGCGAAGGTGACGGGCGCTGGGCTGTGGCACCGCGCCTCCTCGGTGACCGGGCTGTCGGCGGCCGCCGACCGGGTGTGGCAGCGGCTGCAGCTCGACCGGTTCGCGGGCGGGCGGCACGCGGGCTACGTCATCCACGAGGACATGCGCGAGCACCCGCGCACCGTCCGCAGCTTCGGGGGCATCCGGTGGCTGCTGTTCGGCGAGACGGTCGTCGGGTTGACCGCGATCTTCATCGCGGCGGTCCTCGCCAGCCGGGGCGAGCACGTCCCCTGGGCGGTGTGGTTCCGGTCGACCGTCGTCCTGTTCATCACCGCCTCGCTCTACGTCTTCGCCTGGCGCGCCCAGCTCGGCTACTACTGGGCGTACGCACGACTCAGGCTCTTCAGCCGCATCTTCCCGATCGTCACCTTGATCGTCGCGACCATCCCCGGGCTCTACCCCGGCTGGATGGTCGTCGAGCAGATCGTGTTCTCGCTGCTCATGATCGGCATCGGCGACCTGCTGACGAGCGACCACATGCGCGCCGCGTTCCCCAAGCCGGTGCGGCCCGCGGCATCGTCGAGGCGATGACCGCGCTGGGCGCTCGTGCTCCGATGAACCGCGTTCGCGAAGATGAGCTGCGATAGATCGCGGTTCATCTTCGCGAACGCGGTTCATGAGGCGGCCGAGCGGGTCTGCTGGCGCGAGCGGGGCGGCTAGCGCCAGCGGCGCAGCGCCACTCGCTGCACCACGTTCAGCACGGTGTCGCTCAGCGTCCCGAGCAGAGCCAGCAGCAGGATCGCCAGGTAGATGCGGTCGACGCGACCGTTCGACTGCGACTCCGTCAGCAGGAACCCGAGCCCCATCGACGACGCGATCAGCTCCGCCGCGACCAGGAACAGCCACGCCTGCGCGAGCGCGAGCCGCAGCCCCGACACCAGCGACGGGATCACCGCCGGCAGCTGCACCCGCGTGAACAACGACACCCGACGCAGCCCGTAGGCCCGCCCCGCCTCGACGAGGTGCGGGTCGACGTGCCGCAGCGACCCGGCGACGGTCGTGAACACCGGGAACGCCGCGCCGATCGCGATCAGCGTCACCTTCGAGTCCTCGCCGATACCGAGGTACAGGATGAGCAGCGGCACCCACGCGAGCGACGGCACGGCGCGCACGGCCGCGATCGACGGCGCCAGCACGGCCTCGCCGACCCGGGACAGACCCACGACGGCGCCGAGCACGAGTCCGATCAGCGAGCCCACGGCAAAGCCGATCAGCACCCGCTGCACCGAGATCGCGACGTACTGCCCGAGCTGCCCGGTGCCGGCGAGCTGCACGCCGGCCGTCCAGACGTCGAGCGGCGACGGCACGCGATAGCTCGGCACGCCTCCGACGCTGGTGGCGAGGAGCCAGGCGGCGAGCACGGCGACGGGCAACAGCACCCCGAGCAGTGCCAGGGGGAGGCGTCGGCGACGGGAGGGGGTCGAGGAGGTGCGCCGCGCCTCCTCGGGGACCCCTGCGGTCGGAGGGACGGTCGCGTCGCGGACGGCCTGACGGGCGTCGGCCTCGCGGGTGCTGCCGGAGACGAGATCGGTCACGACGGGTCGGCCTCCTCGGCGAAGGAGGGCTCGAAGAGCGAGTCGAGGGCGTCGTCGACGGTGTCCTGCGAGGCGACGTCTCCGGTCTCGACGAGGATCGGCGCGACGACCTCGAGGACGGCGCGCTGGTCGTCACCGGGCACGGGCTCGACGTCGAAGTGGGTGCGCTCGAGCACGCTGGTGGCGACGGCGGGGTCGATGCCGGCGACGTCGGCGAGGATGCTCGCGGTCTCGTCGGGGTTGTCCTCCGCCCAGGCGCGGGCCTTCTCGTAGGCGTCGACGACGACCTGGGCGACGTCGGGCGACTCGTCGATGAACGACTCGGTCGCGTTGAGGAACCCGTACGTGTTGAAGTCGACGTTGCGGTAGATCAGCTTCGTGTTCGACTCGGCCTCGCTCGCGGCCATGATCGGGTCGAGGCCCGACCAGGCGTCGACGCTGCCGTTCTCGAGGGCGGCGCGTCCGTCGGCGTGCTGGAGGTTCTCGATGGTGACGTCGTCGGCGCTGAGCCCGGCCTCGTCGAGTGCCTGCAGCAGGAAGAAGTAGGGGTCGGTGCCGGTCGTGGCCGCGATCGTCTTGCCCTCGAGGTCGTCGACGTCGGTGATGTCGCTGTCTTCGGGGACGACGAGAGCCGACCACTCGGGCTGCGAGTAGATGTCGATCGTGTGGATGGGTGAGCCGTTCGAGCGGGCGAGCAGGGCGGCGGAGCCGGCGGTGGAGGCGACGTCGACGGCTCCGGCGCGCAGCAGCTCGTTGGCCTTGTTGCTGCCGGCCGACTGGGTCCAGGTGACCTCGACGTCGTCGCCCAGCGCCTCTTCGATGAAGCCCTGGTCTTTGACGATCAGGCTGAGGGGGTTGTAGGTCGCGAAGTCGATGTTCAGGGTGTCGGTGGACCACTCGCCGCTGGTGCTGCTGCCTGCGGCGGTGTCGTCGGAGCCGGTGCCCGCGCCGGCCGCGTCGCCCTGGGCATCTTCGCCGGCGACGCAGCCGGTGAGGGCGAGCGCGGTCGCGGCGGTGAGGGCGAGGGCGCCGGCCCAGGAGGTGCGGGTCCGGCGGGTGGGGGAGGTGCGGGTCGTCATCGTGTCGTCTCCGTGCTGTCGGGGGCGGTGCGGTTCGTGGGGATGGTCTAGGGGGCGGGAGTGGCGCGGGGGGTGCGGACTACTCCGAGCTCGGCGAGCAGGTCGTGGCGGAGGGTGGCGAGGGCGGGGTCGTCGCGATCGCGGCGGCCGAGGCCGGCTCCGGGGACGTCGACTATGCGGCGGATGCTGGTGGGGTGGGCTGCCTCGGGATTTGGCACCGCGCCTCCTCGGCTGGTGGGGTGGGCGGTGTCGGGGGCTGGCACCGCGCCTCCTCGGGGGCGGTCGGGGGTGGCGTCGGCCGCGGCGAGGTCGTCGAGGAGGACGATGCGGTCGGCGAGGTAGAGGGCCTCGTCGACGTCGTGGGTGACGAGCACGACGGTGGTCGGCAGCGCGTCGTGCACATCGAGCAGGAGGTCCTGCATGCGGAGGCGGGTGAGGGCGTCGAGGGCTCCGAACGGCTCGTCGAGCAGCAGGATGGTCGGTTCGCGGGCCAGGGCGCGGGCGAGGGAGGTGCGCTGTGCCATGCCTCCGGAGACCTGGCGGGGGCGGTGCCCTCCTACGCTGCCGAGCTGGACGAGGTCGAGCAGCTCGGTGATGCGGGCTCGGTTCTCGTCTTTCGTGGGCTTGCTGCCGTCGGTCTTGCGCTTGGGGAGGCCGAGGGCGACGTTGTCGCGGAGGGTGCGCCAGGGCAGGAGGCGTGGCTCCTGGAACGCGATCGCGCACCGCTGGTCGGCGGGCCGGCTGGGGGAGTCGCCGATGACGACGCTGCCGCTGTCAGGCACGTCGAGTCCGCCGATCTGGCGCAGCAGCGTCGACTTGCCGCAGCCGCTCGGCCCGAGCACGGCGACGATCTCGCCGGCCGCCACCTCGAGGTCGACCCCGCGGAGCACGTCGCGCGCGAACCGTCGCCCGACACCGCGGACCGAGATCGGCAGGGCGCGGGAGGCGGTGGTCGCGGTGGTGGGCATGCCCTGACGGTAGGTGCGACGTCGTGTTGCGCGCGCGGGGGCTGTAACCCGGCGCAACACTCGGGGCTGGTCAGGCCCAGGTGGCGAAGGCTGCTTTGGCGGCGTCGGTGCGGTAGAAGCGGCTCAGCGCCTTGGCGGACGGCTTCGCCGGCAGGTGCGTCAGGTCGTCGTGGGTGACCTGGAGGAGGGACTTCGAGACTCCGGGCGCGTAGGTGATGCCGCTGCCGTCGGGGGCGATGCGGAGGAGGAAGGCGTCGAAGGCGGTGTGGTGGTTCAGGCAGAGGGGGAGGCCGTTGACGGCGTCGTCGACGCCGCCGATGCTCTTCGGGATGAGGTGAGCGCCCTGGATGAGGCGCGGGGTGGTGATGTCGCAGAGGGCGCACTTCTCGCCGTAGCGGTTCAGGACGTCGATCATGAAGCGGCGTTGCTGGGTGCGCTGCTGGACGAGGCGGAGGGTCTGCTCGGGAAGGCCGCCGAAGAGGTCGATGTCGTCGTCGGTGGCGGGAAGCTCGTCGGGGGTGGCGAGGGGGAGGACGGATTCGACGAAGGTGACGAAGAACATGGCTTCGTCGTCGCGGTAGTCGTCGACGTAGCCGAGACGGACGTCGGTGCGGGACTTCTGGAGGCGGTTGGGGCTGGTGATGAACAGGGGGAGGCCCAGGCCCTGGGCGCGTTTGACGGAGGCGATCTCGTTGCGGTCGAAGCTGGGGTGCCGGTCAGTGCTCGGGTAGTGGTAGTCGAGCTGGTCGTCGGTCGCGTTGTCGGCGTAGGTCTTGTCGGTGAGCTTCAGGGTAAGTGCGACGCGGCCCGGGCCGCCGGTGTTCCAGCTGCCGTCCCCGTCGAAGAAGATGCCGGCCTGCCCGGCGTAGAGGCGCATGTCGCGGATGGCCGAGGGGGTGAGCCCCTCGGCGGTGCCTGTCTCGGTGAGGGTGCTCCAGAGCTCGAGGCGTCGCCGATGCTCGCCCTGCGTCCACTCCGCGATCCCCACGAAGAAGATCATGTCTCATGTATGCGAGATCTGAGTACTTGCCACACCCGGCCGTCTCGAGGCGGACTGGCGCGGCTCGAGGTGGACGCAGCACGCCCTGAGATCCGCTATGCTCGTTGAGTTGCCTCGGTCGGGGCAACACCAAGGATCCGGTTGCAGTGCAACGGTTTTCTCGGGCTGTGGCGCAGCTTGGTAGCGCACTTGACTGGGGGTCAAGGGGTCGCAGGTTCAAATCCTGTCAGCCCGACCAATTAGCAAAAGGGTCGCCCTCGGGCGGCCCTTTTGCTTGTGATCGTCAGGTAAGGACGCGGACGTGTTCGTGGGGCCCACGGCGCGCGGCCCTGGGACGCGAAAGCTGCGCACGCAGCTGGCCACGGGCGAACGTGTCGTGCCGATTTCTGCGGGTGCCTGGGGATCGGGAGACGGAGTGGCCCTGCATTTACGCCAACGTACGGTGGCAGGGGAGATGAAGAACAATGCCAGCGTCGAACTCGTGACCAAGGTTCTCCGTCTCACCGACGCGTGGGTCGTGACGACCATGCATATTGCAAGGCCATCGACACGGACGCCTCTCTACCGCGCGTCAAGCTACATGGGGTTCGATGCCCTGCTTCTACGGTGGCCGCACCATACAACTTGGGGACCCTTTAAAGCTTCGAACCGAGTTCGCCACGGTATCGCTAGGTAGGCAAGGGCATCTAATCCTTTCGCCTAAAACCTTGCGTTTATGCACATGCATCTTATATCAGAGTTGTGACTTTGCTTTCCAAACTCACCTCGTTAACTCTCCTTTGGTGCGCAGAAAGGCCTCGGCCGGTAAGAACTTATGTGCCTGTGCGGTGAGCCTAACTAACCTCTGAATTGAGGCTCACGAAAGACCAAGGTGCCCCGAAAGATACCAATCACTTGCTCGCATTGCCTCGTGGGCCGCACCTTCCCATGAGTTCGCACGCTCACCGGACTGCTGCAAGGCGGTGCGTTCGAGGTGGTCGCGAGCCGCATTAAGCGTCATTGATCTACCGTGAGCCGTGCGTAAATATCCTTCGAAGTTCGTCAAGGACTGCGCCGCCCATACGCTGAATCGCCTTCGCAAAGCGAAAACGTCCATGTGAGCATTAAGTCGGGCCTCAAGGTCAGGATCCGAGCCAAAATGTTTGACTGTAAATTTGACAGTAGGTAGGTGGAGGCTGCTCTCCGAAACTGACGCAGCCAGCCAATTGGTTGTGAAGGCAGTGTCAAAATACGGGTGTAACACTGCCGGGTTCGTGAGGCCTGGCTGGTATGCCTTCTTTTCGAAATTACAGTCGTGACATGAAGGAACTAAATTTGCAGGATGCACGGTTGTCCCGGCGAAGAGAGATTTCGGCAGATAGTGATCTAGCTCCGTTACACGCCCCTCACCGCAATATGGACAAAGTTCATTCGGTGCTGCATTTTTGATGCCGTCTCGAATGTCCCTAGTCCCCACGCGTTTCGTGAATTGGACGTCGTAAAGCTCAGTCATCGCGTCTGCACTGAGCCCTCCGATGACGTAGGTGCTACCGACGGCCTGGTGAAAGGTTGAGCTTGCGCCTAGTAAATCGAAAGAATCACAGCGTGCTTGTACGGTCGATGCAGCGGCCATGAACGACGCGCGTCGAGTCTTGTCTTTGATGGTAGCGACTGTCGCTCCATACGCATATGATGCAGTCGCTGCCGGCAGGCTCAGGCTGTACATGTGATTTTCCCTGCTATTACTGTTCTAGTGAGCTCAATACGAACCGGCCTTCACTGCCAAGTTGGTCACTGAGCTCGCTCATCACTAGTTCCGCTGAACCTGCATTCTGAGTAAGCAACTCGCGCAGTACTTGATTAAATCCAGTTCGATTGACGTCGAGATGAAACACCTCAGAGGTCAAGCGGGATACTGATTCACCAAAAGTTTCTGTTTGAAGTCTAAACGCTCTTAGATCATCCCCGCTGCGTTGCAGGGTCCACACGCAGGAACGAGGCACCTCCTGGAGGACGACTGGCGAGTGTGTTGCAACGATGGCAACGCCGTTCCGATCGATAACGAGATCGGAGATGGCTCGCGTCAGGGCGGAAAGTAGCGGGGGATGCAGATGAGTTTCGGGCTCATCCAGGAGTATCAAGGAGCGCTCTTCGACTAGCTCTACAAGACGCGTTACTGTCAAAACAGCAATTTTGTGTCCTGAACTCATCTCCTCAAAAACTCTGCCTGCGCTGGCCGACATGCCGTTTTTCTTCCCTGAACCAAGAAGCTCGTCAAGCGCGGCTTCAGCCAATATCCCGTCCGCACGCGCGAGCGTAGCGATAGCAGCAAGCCAGCGGCCTCGTTTACGTCCTTCGGCGCAAACACGAAGACTTTCAGTGAATTGGTCGACGAGATCGCCACTCGCTAGCCCTGACAATCCAACAGCATGCACGGTCAAGAATTCTGACGGTTCGGGTGTTGCTACATGCCCCCAGTCGAAAGCCGAAAATGAAACATTGACGACGTTTACAAACGGCATTTGGGTTGAATCCAGTCGGGCTGACTTAAGTTCGTCTCGAAAGCTGCCGAGGGCTGCCTTGGCTCCGCTTGCAGTGAGAAGAAAATCTCGTAGCATTCTCGACTTTCCGACTCCGTTCGCACCAATCATGACATGCAAATTTGTGGGCGGAGTGGAGTCGGGCACTACGTCGAAGTTTAAGGATAGCGGCGGAGTTGTATCTGCGCACGGCGGGCGCAAGTAGCTAAAGTTGAAGGGGGTTAATGCGGCATGTCCCTCAATTATTCGGCGAAATTGCGTCGCAACCGTTTGCAGGGGAATGCTACGCAGCAGAGACGTGGACAGTACCTCCTCGTTCTTTACTTGGTCAAGGAGCGAAGCATCCCGTGCCACGTCTCGCAGAGACCGGAGCGCGATGGGCCCGACACCGCCGGGCAGGTTCATGAGTGTTTCGTAGTACTCGCGATCTTGCCCGAGTGAGAAAAACGGTTCTTCTAACAGAGAGAATCGCGAGGGGATTGTCGTGTGCGCATCGTACTCGACCATCCCCAGTGACGCGATCTTTACGGCACCCACTTCCTTCGATTCGTCTCCCAGGCCATAGTGCAGCGTAAAAAGAGTCTTAAAATGATAGTCATCCCACAGGTCTATCACGAGTGTAAAAATGCCTGCAGTCTTATCAGGCCGACTGCCCTTTTGGGCTACAATGAATCGCGGTGCATTCAAGAGATCATCCTTTGAGGGCCATTATAAACGTAGCTGATTGAGTATTTGGGTGTTGTGCGCGCGGTCCAGTTCGAGTATGCAGAGGGCGTCCTGGAGTTGGAAGCACCGGGCCAGGACTGCCAGCCAGTCGTGAACCTGCGTCTCGACCTTCTTTGACAGGTCGGCGAGGTCCCCGATCTTCGTGGTGCCTTCGAGCTTCTCCGCGAGGGCGTCGAGCTGGCGCAAGGCGTAGGCCTGAGTCCAAGCGACGGTGATAGACGTCGCCTGAACCTTCGACCAGGTGATCTCGGAGACCCGCCCGACGCTGCCGCTGACGGTCATCGCCTCCGCGATGACGAGATCCACTCCGATCATGTCCGCGAGGACAGCGTCCTTCTGCGCGCGGAGGATGTCGTCGACTTTCGCGTCGATGACGGCGAGGTAGTCGGTGATCTCGTCCATAGCCTGTTGCATAGCGGCCTGCGCCATGATTCCGCCCACGCCCGCCAGGATCGCCGGGTTGGCCACGAGCGTGCCCTTCCCCGCCGCGAATTGGACGAGTCCAGTGATCTTGCCGTTGTCGGTCAGGACCCCGCGGCTCAAGCCCGCCTGCGACCCCTTCATGAGAGGGAAGCGATTCATCGCCTGCGCCGACTCTTTGGTCAGTTTCACCCATCGCCCTGAGGAGCCCGCGATCTGCGACCCGGTCTGCGCTGCCGCCGCAGCGCCCCTCAGGACAGGCTTCAGTCGATCGAGCCCGAGGTCCCTGGCACCAGCCCTTCTGACTCGAGGAAACTCTGTACGGCGGCGTCACTTCCGATGACGGCCATCCCGTCGTCGTCTCGAATGATCTCGATCTCATCGTCGAACGCTTCATCCATCGGTGACTCCTGAGGTGTGTGTGGTGGGCAGAACCGACGGTACGAGTCGTAGTCGGGGCACTCTCTCTGGTCTTGGGACCACTACGCGGACTGCAGCAAGGCGCGCAGCTCGGCCTCGCCAACGATCGGGATGCCGTACTGGCGGGCCTTCTGGGATTTGCCGGAGAGGCTGTCGGGGTCGGCGGCCACCAGGAGGGACGTCTTCTTCGTGATGCCGGCCTTCACGACGACCCCCAGCGCGAGCAGGAGCGCCTCGATGCGATCGCGGGGTTCGGACATCTCGCCGGTGAGCACGACCAGATCACCGGGTGCCAGGCGTGACATCGGTACCGTCTCGGCCACGATCGCTGTGGCCGCCCGCGCCTCGAGTGCTGCGCGGCGCGGCTCGGCAGCGATGTCGAGCATGATGGCCACGGCCTCGATGTCGGCCTTCTCTGCCGGGGTGAGCACGCCGTCCGCCCACGCCGCATCGACGATCCCGTCGAAGTACTCGTGGTGGAGTTCGACACGACGGGTCGGGGTGACGCCGATGGCC